>JAHFGK010000136.1 GCA_023247475.1 Candidatus Omnitrophota bacterium | reverse complement strand
AATGATATTAGGTCTAATAACCTCCTTTAAGAAATCATAGGCTTTAAGATTAAGCTCAATTGCTTTACGAATTTGTTTAATCTCCTGAATATTTTTAATCTCTCGTAAAGATTCAACAAGATTATTTCTAACCACTAATTTGACACCTTTAGGACAATGTTTTCTAAAATTTTTATATTGAGCTAACGATATATGTCGTTCATCCAACCCTACTTTTTTAACATTCATTCTTTGGATTAATTTAAAAAATGTTGCAAAAATGGAAGTGGTGTAGCGTTGAACGATAATTCCCTGAAGACTTTTTTGGGCCTCAAGAATATAGCGAGAGTCGGTGATATAAAAAATTCGTTTGGGAGTAACGAATAACCAAGACTCACTGGCAGGAAATTCGGTAAGGTATTTTATATTGCCATCATTGGTTACCAGATAGGCGTCAATTTTGTTATCTTGAAGGAGAGAAATAAATTTTTTAATTCGTGGATTCAAGGCTAAAGCACGTTTGCTTAACAATATCAAATCATTTAGGATCGGGAATTAATTAAGGAAATTGCTGCTTCTAACCCCAAGATATAACTGTGCACCCCAAAACCACTGATCTGCCCTTGACAAACAGGTGCAATAAGTGAGTTGTGCCGGAAATCTTCCCGAGCATAGATGTTGGATAAATGGACCTCTACCGTTGGGAGATTAACGGCTAGGATAGCATCTCGGATGGCCACACTTGTATGAGTATATGCTGCTGGGTTAATGAGGATCGCTTTAAACTGATTGGTTTTCGCTTTGCCGATGGCATCAACGATATCACCCTCGTGATTAGATTGAAGAATATCTAATTGAATTCCTCGTTTTTTGGCTAGGTCCTGCAATTGCTTATTAATCTCAGCTAAAGTAGTTTCACCATAAATATCTTTTTCGCGTTGGCCTAAAAGATGAAGATTCGGGCCATGAATCACTAAAATTTTTTTCAATGTGAACTCCTTTAGTTCAGCGATTAGTGGCACCAATTTTCCTTAAAATATTTATAGAATGTAATTGGTGCTGTCCTGTCTTCCTTTTATGGAAAATTAAGAAAAGACGGGGCGGATAACATAAAGCGGTTAGAAAAAATTTCAATGCTTCTACACTGTAGCTATTCGCTTAGCGCTATACCTTACTTTATCGTTCTGCCTCATCCACCAGCATAACGGGAATACCATCTTTGATGGGGTATTTACGACCACATTTAAGACAAACGATCTTTTCACCCCGTAATTCAACATCTCCGTGACAGGCTGGACAGGCTAAAATTTCTAAAAGCTCTTTATCAATCATAGTTCTCCTTCGTTTTAATTTCTTATCTATCAAAAAATTTTTTAAGGCTGTTCCCGAGCCACATTTTGAGTTAACTCAATATATTTCATTTGTAATTCATAAATGGAAGTATTAAGCACATCAATTTCCCGTTCCGTTAAATTGCCTGTTGTCTTTTCACGTAACATAATTAAGATATCAATCATCAGTTTTGCTTGTTGAGTGTTCCTCTCAACGCTGTTATCCATCGGATTAGGAATTTCTCCTAAGAAAATCATGGCTTGATAAACCAGGCTGGTAACATAATTCATAAAATCTGTTTCAGTCCCCTCCGATTGATTTTTTCTGCCCTGTGATGAAGGGCGGCGAGAGGATTCTTGAGGGGCGGATTTTCGGTTATCTTGGGCGCTCCCGGGTTGTTCCTTAAAACATTTTTCTTTTTCTTGGGCAACCGATTCTTTCCAATCCTCATCAATATATTTATCCATAATACAATCTCGCTTTCGTTAATTCCTGTCTATTACAACATCAAAGACCTTACTCAAATAGTAACTATTTCTCCCTATAAAATTTAAAATTAGAATAACATCTCACAAAAGGGTTGTCAACCCATTCGTATACCCCGATGACAAACATCGGAATCTGTTTTCTAATTCTTGGTATACTCAGGGTTGACACGTCCATGACCGAAAATTTATAGAAAATCGGGTTTCAATTTCCTTTAATCTCGAATGATATGACGACATTAAAGGTTAACTCAGGATAATTTAAATCTTCTGGAAAGGATGAGAAGGGTGATGACTCGGTGACACTTTTTAGTCCCGCATCCCTTAAGTACGAGTTAGCGGATGTCTTTTCGTCAATGATTTTAACATCTTTTAAAATACCGTTGGAGAGAAGAACAAAAGTCAAATACACCTCCCCCTCCTGGAATTCGGAAGCGTTAATATAGGCATACGCCCGCTCCCTAATTTTTCCTCGAATCTTTTCTGTATAGCTTAAATATTTGGGATTGGTGATTTTCTCTGATTTCAGGACCGGCACAGAAACTTCTCGCTTCACGTCAACCAATCTCATCTTGGCGCGTTCTTTTTTATAAATTTCCAATTTATCCCCTGTCTTAGTCATTTCTTGAACTAAAGGAGAGGAGGCAACTTCCCTTTTGGAGAATATATCGGCGGGAGGCGCGAGTTTCTTTTCCTTGATACTTTTCGGAGGCGTGGAAGGGCTAACCTTCATTTTTGAGGGGGCCTCTCTCATGGAAAGATAGGTTATCTGAATGGAACGCAGTGACTTTTTTAGAAAAAATGTACTGGAGCACAATAATAAAACGAGGACATTGATATGGATCAAAAAAGAAGTGGCTAAGGCATAATAGAAAATTTTGCTTTCATGGGACATAGTAGCTCATTGATTTAGTCATTCTCAGATGAACACATCTCTTTAACAATATAGATGAAGAAACGGATTGTATCTTTTAATGGACTAATCTTGCTATGCTCATTACGGTAAATTGTCTTAATAGGCACAGAAGCAATTTGGGACCCTTTCTTTGCAGCTTTAAGGAGTACTTCTGTTTCAATTTCGAAATCCTTGGCGGATAAGTTGATTCTCTTTAAAACATCACTGTGAATGTAACGATAACCACACTGAGAGTCAGGAATATTGTGTTTGCAGAGTGCTGAAATTAAACTAGACATAAGTCGGTTGGTCAAATAACGAACCAAAGGCATCTGTTTATGCTGGCCCATACGATTCCCTACCACAACTCCCCATACTCCCGTCTCAATTTTTTCAATAAAGTTGTCTAAATCCGAAGGGGCATGTTGTCCATCTCCATCCATGGTAATCACACCATCGTAATTGTGTTGAAGAGCATAATCAAATCCTTTCTGGAGGGATCGTCCCTTCCCCTGTTTTTTTTCATTCTTTAAAACAATGGCTCCTTTTTCTTCGGCAATTTTCCCGGAATGATCCACTGACCCGTCGTCGATAACGACGACATCGAGATTCTTTGCTTTTATCTCTTTAACCACCTCACCGATATTCTCGGATTCGTTATGGGCAGGGATAATAACACAAATTTTCATTTTTCTTAAAACTCCCCTTTTATGTTGCTAAAATTTTTTCCCGGACCCAAAATGGTCGAAACATTAACCACTGTGTTGGATACTCTCGGATTTTCTTCTCGATGACAGTAGTATATTTTTTCATAATGGTTAATAAGGCCTCGCGATCAACCTCATCTTCCGATTCTTTTGTCGGATAGATAGGTTCTTCCGCAACAAAGGTAAAAGTATTATCTTCATTGCGAATTAAAAATACTGGAATAATGGGCGCGCCTGTTTTACTAGAAAAAATGGCCGCTCCCTTGGGGATCAAAGTTTCTCGTCCTAGAAAATTCAGGACCTCACCATTGGCGGTAAAATCGCGATCAGCGAGTACAGCAATACATTTATTACTCCGTAAAGCCTCGATACTGGTCCTTACCGCGGAATTAGTTTGCACAACCTTAACACCCTTGGATTCTCGTTGTTTATTAAACAATTCATTGACTGGTCGCTCCTTGTGTGGTAAGGCAATCGCTACAAGCGGATACCCGAGCATACTCAACAAGACTGCTCCTAATTCCCAATTCCCGATATGGGCCGATAAAAAAATGGCGCCCTTGCCTTTTTGCAGGATTTTATCGACAATATCAAAATTATTTAACTTCACATTTTGCTTGATAAACTGTTCATCTATATTTCTCGCCATCCTAAAAAACTCGACCAAATATTTGCCAAAATTTCTAAATACTTCTTTAGCCAACACTGAGACATCGTCATCCAAATTTAAAACAGCCTTTAGATTATTCTTAACAGCCCTCCTATCTCGGGGTGAAAAAAAACATTGTAGATCCGAAAGAAACATGGCAATACGATAGCAGGCCTTCAAAGATAGTTGATTCACACAAAACTGACCGAACTTATAAATGAAATACTTAAACATAAATTTAGTGAATCATCAATAAGTTATTGTTTCACGTTCAGGATAATTTAAGATCAACCGAGCAATATCGAAGGCCGCGTAGGGTCGACTATTTTCGTAAGCCGATCTACTCATCGCCGCCAATCGTTCGTGGGATTTCAACAATATTTCAATTTCTTCTCCGATTTGACTGGTATCATGGACGTGAACCGCAATGCCATGTTTGAGCAAAAAATCCGTGTTGCGCATCTCCTGCCCGGGAATAGGATTAATGATCACCATGGGTAACCCCTTGGCTAAGGCCTCGGAGGTGGTCATGCCTCCTGGTTTAGTCACAATCAAGGTAGCAACTTCCATTAATTCATTCACATTGTAGGCATATTCATAAACAATAATACTCTTTTCAGTTTTTTCTCTAAATTCATTTAACCATTTCGTAAGTTTCCTATTGATTCCGGTAATAACCATGATCTGTAAAGGCATCGACACACCGGATAAAGATTTCACCACGTCACGGATAGGCCCCAACCCCTGTCCCCCTCCCATAATCAAAATAATTGGAGTTTTTAAATCGAGGCTTAACCGTTCGGCAATGATCTTTTTATCTAACTTTTGCGTAAATTCATAACGGATAGGAATACCATAGACCTTAATAGCTTCCGGCGCTACCCCTTTGGAGATTAAACGTTCTTTAGCTTCCAAGGTAGGCACGATATAATAATCCACTCCTTCGTTTGCCCAATAGGAATGTGGTTCAAAATCGGTTAATACGCCGATTAATTTGATATCCAGATGATAGGTCCTTTTGTAATCGGCAACCATGCCGCAAGGAAACGCCTGAGTACAGACCACGGTATCTGGTTGGAATCGCACAAATAACTTCGTTAACTTTTTATGACTGGATTTATTAAAAAAATTCTTGATGGATTGCGACCGTTTAAAAACTTTAGGATTGTCGTACAAATAATCCCAAATTTTAGGTGTTCTTTTGATGACACCCATATAAGCTTTATTAATAATTTTCTCCGAAAGAGGAAAAGTATAACCGAATCCATTAATACTCGGAGTTTGAATCGTGGGATTGAGTTGCCGTAAAGATTTCTGGATAGCAACCGTGGCCTGACGGTGTCCAGAAACTTTACTGATATACATCAACAACACGGTACGTCTGTCGGTCGGGGTCTTTGGAATTGTCTTTTTAACCTCTTGCTTCGATAACACCTAACACCTCGCCTATTTTGACTTGTTGACCTTCCGCAACAAGAATAGATTTAAGAAAACCATTACAATCAGCCGAGATATTAAAAGAGGCCTTGTCGGTAACCAGCTCCACGACATCGTCCCCTTCTTGAACTCTATCCCCTTCTTTAAAATGCCAAAAAGCGACCATGGCTTCCTTAATTCCCTCCCCCAATTCTGGTAATACAATGTTTCTCATTTTATCGCTCCGCAAATGAATACTTCATAACGCTGTTCTCGTCATTAAACTCCATTTGAGATCACTTTAAGCCCGAAAACATTAACAAAACACTGGATCGCCATTTTCTTAACAGCAACAAAATCGACTTCTTGCCCGGTCAATTCTTTCATGGATGTCATAGGAACGTCCAACCCACAGGGTTTAATGGAAGAGAAAAGCTTTAAATCTGTATGAACATTAATTGCCATACCATGAAAGGCAACCCATTTTCTAACCCCAATGCCCAGGGAGACAATCTTGCGTTCTGCGACCCAAATGCCACGTTTCCCGTCTATCCTGCTAGCCACTATACCAAAATTGTTTAATAAATCAATGGCAACTTTCTCTAATTTATATAAATATGATTTTAAATCCTTACCAAAATAGTTGAGGTCGAAAATCGGATAAATAACCAATTGTCCAGGACTATGCAAGGTGACCTCCCCACCACGATCGATATCCCATACTTTAATTCCCTTTTTCTCAATCTCTTTTTGAGACCATAAAATGTTTTCTCGCGTTGCTAAACGACCCAACGTCAGGACTGGAAGGTGTTCACAAAGGATCAGATATTGATGACCTTCTTGTAACACTTTTTCCACACATTGTTTTTGAATTTTATACGCTTGGTTGTATTCAATAAGACCCAAGTCTTGAACACGACAAAAAATTTGCGAATTCGATTGTTCTATCGTTTTCATATCAAGTTAAAAGTGGAAGCAAAATGAAACCCCGGACCATAAAACTCATAGTGCGGGGTTCCTTAAAA
>JAHFGK010000135.1 GCA_023247475.1 Candidatus Omnitrophota bacterium | reverse complement strand
ACTTGAGTTTGGCAAAATTAGACGCTGACCCGAGCCAGCGACTGTAAATGATTTGATGACAGCTTGCGACGGAAGCAGTCAATATTACGTCGGAAGCTCTGAGAACTCGCACAGGACAGCAAGGTAACGGCATTATATGCGACCAGCACCAGTGTCCAGTGTTTTTGAACACAATGATGAGAACGCATAAACATTTCACCGAAGCCCAGGTATTGCTTGATGTCCCTGTGAAAGAACTCGATCTCAAAACGCTGACGATAAAGTTTGACTAAATCCCGTGCCGACAACTTTACAAGACTGCTTATAAAGAACCGTGTTTCATGATGCCCATGCTTACAGATCAACAACGCCACTACACCTACTTTAGGCAAGATCACTGTGACCTTGGCCACCCGCATAATGCGTTTGGCCGAGAGCTTGACGGTTATGTAGTCACGCGGCCCCTTGGCCAGGTTGCACACATGACTTATACGCCCATTGACAATGACCTTGCGGTTTTGCTTGATGGCCGCAACAAAATCCCATCCGGCCTCAATGATTTTGTTCAACACCGGCGCACAGGTATACCAGGAATCCATCAAGACCGTCACCGGCTGTTTCAACAATCGCCTGGCACGCTCAATAATTCCAACCGCGATGGTGACCTTGCTTTCAAAGATGTCCTTAGGGCAGCAACTCTTGGGATAATAGGATTCTATGCACCAGGCCAACTTTTTGCCGCCGGCCATGACAATGGCCGTTACCGCACACAACCCCTTGATCAATCCTTTGGCGCTGTGGTGAATGCCAACGCCTTCGATGTGTTTGCCTTTGCGTTCCACCGGTGTATCATCGATGGCCAAAAGTACATGCCCTCTATCTTTGATGCATTCTGCCGCGTATTCACGGCTGGCTTCCTGCGTTGTCTGGCTTGCTTGCGTACTGTGACGCAGAAAATGGTGCAAGCCGTCTGTATCCTTGTGGCCAAACTCTTCGGCAATGCGGGCAATCGAGCGAAATTTAATCATCCAGACAAGCCCCAGCAGATAAACTATGGCGTGTCTGCGCTGAGGCTTTGTCAAAACGTCCAAAATATGTATAATATAGGCCGTCGGTTTACGCCGATGTTTTTTCATAGCTTCTTGCCTCCCTTTATCTTGGTGGATAAAGGTATTCTCGGCGAGAAGCTATTTTTTTAAAAGAGCTAAATCAGAAATTTGCCAAACTCAAGTTAATTTAAGAAAAGTTTGCTTTTTTTCTATTGTTGTTGTGATTCTTTTAATGTCATCTGCAACAAGATTTACACTGCTTGGGATATTTAGGATTCCAGAATAATACTGGGGTGCTCGTGTAATTTTATAAGATTGACAGTTTCGATATGGTTTTTGTTTATGATTTAACATCCATAGGGGTCTAGCCTGAATTTTTTCCTTAGCAAAGATATTCATTAAGGTCATATTTGAACGACCATATATGTTTTCATCAATGACAAGAGAATAAAGCCAATAATTGCTAAAGGCATATGGTGGTTCCTCGATTAACGAAATTCCAGGAATTTTATTTAAATACTGACGATATTTAAAAAAATTCCTTCTCTTGATTTCGATATAATTGTCTAATTCCTCAAGTTGCGCAAGGCCGATGGCTGCTGCCACGTTCGTAAGGCGATAATTGTAACCAATTTCACTATGTACATACATCAATTCATCATCTTTGGCCTGGATTGAGAGGTATCGCGTCTTATCAGCGAGTTTCTTCCCCCCCGTAATAATCATTCCCCCTCCGCCAGTCGTGATGATCTTATTGCCATTAAAAGACAAGCAGCCAATGTCTCCGATTGTCCCGGCGTGCTTACCTTGGAATTTACCACGTAAATAATATGATCCAAGAGACTCAGTGGCATCTTCAATAATTTTAAGATTGTACTTCGCGGCTAATTCCATAATTGGTTCAATATTAACGAGATGACCAAAAATATGAACGGGAATAATAGCTTTAACTTGCCGGCGGCTGGCTTTATTTATTAGTTTTCCATTCTTATATTGACATTCTCTGTCGACAAACATTTTTACTTTTTCGGGATCAATATTTAAATATTCATCACAATCCATAAAGACTGGAAAAGCGCCAACATACTTGACTGCATTTATAGGAGCAATGAAACTAACCGTGGGAACAATGACTTCATCATTTGGTTCTATTTTTAGTGATAATAAAGCCGTATGAAGAGCTGCAGTTCCATTAATACACCCAATGGCATAAGGACTTTTAGTATAGCCAGCGATTTTTTTTTCAAAACAATCAACAAATTTTCCCGCCGTAGAAACCCATCCAGTATCCAAGCATTCCTTGACATATTTCCATTCATTTCCTTTTATAACTGGGATTGATAAAGGTAAAAATTTCATAATGAGTTTTTAGGTATTTTGATATTTATGGTCATAAGGATCTCGCCATAATCCTCTCTCAAGAGCACTAATGATCTCCTTAATGCCATCGGGAATTCGTTTAGTCACTTTAAAGCCAAGCTCTTTCTTAATCCTTGAAAAGTCCACCTTATAATCTCGCGGGTCTTCTGTTTTGTGCACATATTTGACATTAGCATTAGGCAGGGATTTAACGATCTCTTTAATCAATAGCACTTTCTGATAGTTTTCAGCTGTATCACCAACATTAAATACCCTGCGATTGACTTTTTGTGATGGAGCTTCTAAAACGCTCAGGCAAGCTCTGGCCGCATCAGAGACATGACAGTAAGGTCTCCAAAATTTTTCTCCAAAGACAACAAGTTCCTTTCCAAAAAATATGTCTCTGACAAATTCATTAACCGTAAGGTCAAATCTCATTCGTGGTGAAATTCCATACACAGTAGCAAAACGAAGCGATGTAGGTATTATTCCGTTTGATAATGAATTTAAAAGACATTCTTCAAAAGCTACTTTGAGCTCGGCGTATAAAGAAACCGGCTTCAGCGGTGAGGTCTCATTAACATACATATTTGGGTCTGGCATTTTTCCGTAATTACTACATGTTGAAGCAAAAATAAATTTTTGTACTTTGTTAAACTTCGCAGTCTCAAATAATACTTTGCTGGCTATCAAATTTACAGCAGTCGCCAATTCCGGTTCTTTCTTACAGGCCGGGTCTCCTACAATTGCGGCAAGATGTATTATCGCATTAATTCCTTGCATTATTTCTGAAAAAATTGCGTGATTAGTGATATCCCCTTTAATGATTTCCAATTTTGGATGGGATATGATCCCAATTAAGGACTCTTCTCCCCAAAGCATTTTATCGAGTATTCGAATAGAATAGCCTTTCTCAAGAAGCAATCTTGTTAAAATTGAGCCAATATATCCGGCGCCACCGGTAATAAGTATTTTTTTATTCTTGACCAAAATTATTTCCAGGTTAATTGAAAAAACTTTTTATTTGGGTACATACATACTGTATCTCTTCTGCTGCCATGAGCGGTTCTATAGGTAAACTTAAAACCTCTTTTTGCATTTTATTCGCTTCGTACAGTTTCCCTGTCATCTCGCACCGCCCGAAAAAAACTTTCATTCGATTAAGACAGATGAGATAATAGATTGTCGTATCTACACCTTTATTTTTTAAATATTCCTGAATCTGATCCCGCTGATTAGTTAAAATACGAATAGTGTATTGATGGACAACATCCCCTTTGTTAAATTGTGGCAGTTGGATAGATCGGCAATTTTTTAAATACTGATTATATAACTGTGCGATTTTTTTTCGTTTGTTATTAAATTCATCTAAGTATTCTAATTTGGCTAATAAAACGGCCGCTTGCAGAGTATCTAGTCGCGCGTTATAGCCTATATGCTCTACATTATACTTATCTTTTCCACCGTGTTTCAAGAGTTCTCTGGTGAGCGCGGCAAGTTCTTGACTGTTGGTAACAATCATTCCTCCATCGCCAAATCCGCCAAGATTTTTACTGGGGAAAAAACTAAAAGTCCCTGCATCCCCTATAGTTCCCAACTTCTGACCCTCCCATGCAGCGCCGCAGGCTTGCGCCACATCTTCCACCACAAAACAATTGTATTGTTTCGCCAAGGATAATATCTGGTTCATTTCACAGGCCTGACCATAAAGGTGCACCGGTAAAATCCCCACAACACCTTGAGTCAACTCTAAGGCCTGCTTTATCTGTTCAGGATCGATATTAAACGTTTCGGGATCAATATCGACAAAAACCGGTGTAGCGCCAGCCCGTAAGATCGCATCCCCTGTTGCTGTAAATGTAAAAGGTGTCGTGATAATTTTATCACCCCTATCAAAATATTCCTGCCCTTTTCGCTGAATAGCAAGAGCTCTGAGAGCCAAAACTAAAGCATCTGTCCCTGAAGAGGTCCCTATACAATATTGAACAGACAAATACTTTCCAAATTCTTTTTCTAATTCTTCGACCTCCGGTCCAAGGATCCAGCGCTGATGTTCCAAACAGCGTTTAATAGCAGCATCAATATCCGCCTGCATGTATTCATACTCACGCCGTAAATCTAACATAGGAATCTTCATAGGGTTTCCTTAAGGACAGTAAAATTTTTACCTTTCAGTTGATACGAACTGCCACAACGACTACAGATGAACTTCTTTACTTTTTTAAAAGGGACGCCGCATTTGCACGCCCAACCTATTTGTTTTGCCGGGACACCGACGACAATACCATAATCGGGAACATTGCCTTTGACCACAGCCCCCGCACCGATTAAGGCATAGCGCCCGATCGTGATACCGCAAAGAATTGTCGCATTGGCTCCAATGGTAGCGCCCTTTTTCACTAACGTTGGTAAGAATTCATTCTTGCGCTCGATAAATGCGCGGGGATTATAAACATTAGTAAAAACGCAGGACGGTCCGCAAAAAACACCTTCCTCCAGCGTCACACCTTTATAAACCGAAACATTATTTTGGATTTTACAGTCCTTGCCGATCTGCACGTCTGGCCCAATGGAAACATTTTGTCCAATGATACAATTGTCCCCTATCTGCGTATTTTTCAAAATGTGGGAAAAATACCAAATTTTGGTACCAGCACCGATGATGACATTTTCATCAACAATGCTGGAGGAATGTACAAAAAATTTTTTCTCAAAATTTTCCATTAGCGCTTTCCTTGATCAAGGTTGGCTTGGGCTTGTTCCAAGACTGTTAATACTCGAATAGCTTCTTCTGCATCCGTTAAAGGTTGTTGCCGTGTTTGTAAACAATCTAGAAAATGCTGGCAAGCCTGCATCAATGGTTCTTTTTCCTGAAAAGGGATGACTTGTTTTTGAGCCTTATCGGCAACCGGCGATTGATTGATCCATTCAATTTTATGCGGATAAACGCAAAGTTTTTCTTGCGGTTGAACGTCATCAAAAACTGCCATGGCTTTAGTGCCAATAACAACCAGCCGCTGTTCTTTATATGGATGTAGCCAGCTGACATAAATATGAGCTTTCAGTCTGTCAGAAAATGATAGATGAGTGATCGTTGTATCATAAATGCCCTCCTGCAGATAAGCCTCCCCTTCAGCCATAACTCGTTTAGGCATCCGGCCGGCAAGACTAAGGATAACCGATACGTCATGCGGAGCAAAGCTCCAAAGGATATTTTCTTCGGATCGAAGTTTCCCGATATTGAGACGGTTTGAGTAAATATATTGCAATTTGCCTAAAACCCCCTGGGTGATGAATTCTTTGAGTTTCACAATAGCGGGATGGTAATGCAACAAATGATCGACCATCAAAATTTTTTGCTTTTGTTCGGCCATATTTTTAAGTTCTCGAGCTTCTTGCCCATGCAAAGCCAAAGGTTTCTCAACGAAAACATCCTTACCGTTTAACAAACACGCTCTCGTGATTTCGTAATGTGTTATCGCCGGTGCCGCGATAACAACAGCGTCAACCTCGGGCGAATTGATGACGTCTGGCCATTGCGAAAAAATGTGCGGTATTTTATAGGTCTTTTGAATTTTATCAAGATTCTCTCTCTTGGCGTCACAGACAGCATAAAGAACTCCGATTTCATGAAAAACTCGGACAAGATTTTCTCCCCAATACCCCGCGCCGATAACAGCGATTTTCTTAATTTGGCTCATAGCTGTTCACTTTCTCAATTAAAATTTTGTTTCAATAAATCTGAAATTTCTTCTACTCTTTTGCGAAAACTAAACTGTGGTTTAATGGCCGAGACATTCCTGCGCCAAGATGAGATGCGGTCCTTCTGGATAATCAGCTCTTTAAGCTTGTCAGCCACTTCCTCGATATTCCGGCTGGCCGTTAAACCGATTTGGTTCTTTTCCACAAAATCCTTAAGGCAGTGATTATCAGAAGCCGCCAGCATGGGTAGCTCAGCATTCAAATATTGATAAACTTTGGAAGTAAACGATATTTCCCCTTTCGTGCTGGCTAAGGCTATGTCATACTCAGGCAGTATTTTCATAAGCTCCCCAAAGGGCAGGAATCCTTTAAACCGCACATTCGCGCTTAAATGCCTTTTAAAAAAAAGAAACCAATAATAATTTATCGGCGCGCAGAAATCAATCGATATCTTTTC
>JAHFGK010000010.1 GCA_023247475.1 Candidatus Omnitrophota bacterium | reverse complement strand
CGAACGTTCACTCGGATTTTTGAAATTGGATAAATACCCCGGCCGCAAATGCCACAAGACCATATCCTCTAAAATAAACCGCTCTCTCGTTGATAACTTTAATAATTTGGCAACGGCTCTCACGATTGCTTTTCCCACACGTTCATGGCCATGAAAGGAAATCCGGCCATCTTCTTTTTTACGAGTATCAGGTTTACCTATATCATGAAGTAACGCCGCTAATTTCATTAAACCACGGCGCCTCCTTGGCCCGGCCAAAGATTCGTTCACATAACTTAACACATCGGAATTGTTTTTCATCTCTTCAAAGACCCGCTCAAGTTGTCCCACTGTTTCTAATGAATGCGGCCAGACGTCCAAATGATGATACGTTCCTTGTTTGACGTTATACATGACGGTAATCTGCGGGATAATCTTTTCCAGTAATCCTATTTTATCCATCGCCTTTAAATTTTCCGCAGCACGGTTTGTTTCCAAAATTTTAAACAATTCATCACGGATGCGTTCATAGGAAACGCTGCGAATTAAGTCCTTATCTTTTTTAATCTGCGTTAATGTCTTAGGTTCAATTTTAAAATCCAAAATAGCTTTAAGACTAAAAGCACGCAGCAATCTCAAAGGATCTTCTTTAAACGTTTTGATTGAAATCATCCGGATTTTCTTAAGTCGGATATCCGGCAAACCATTTTGAAAATTGAGTAAAATTTTAGAAAGTTGGGTGAAACCATCAAGGGTATTTAAGTCTACACACAAGGTGTTAATGGTAAAATCTCGGTGGAATAAATCTTTTTTTAAGGTTGCTGCTCGGAAATCGGCGAAATCAAAGGTCAGAGCAACCTTTTCTTGCCATCCGCCATCCGCCAAGGGCGGATGGCGAGATCTCGCCCCGCCTTTGGCGGGGCGGACGACACGCGCACAACCTCGTTCTTTATCCAAAACCACATAAACCCCTTTAATCTTTTGCGCAAACTGATGGGCAACTTTTAAAGCGCCTTTTTCAACAGCAAAATCAAAATCCTGACAAGAACGATTCAAAAGATAATCGCGTAAAAATCCGCCTACGAGATATATTGCAATCTTTTTTTTTCTAGCGATCTCCTGGATGATTTTAATCTGAGGATATTCATTGAGAAATGACATGGAAGGGAAAAAGTGGATTCAAGTTACAAATTAGGAATTGCAAATTATGAGTTATGAATGATAAGTTATGAGTCGTGGATTGCGAGCTGAAGACATCTCATAAAAATAAATGACTTTAGCATATATTCCATTCTTACTTCATAACCCATAACTCATAATTCATAAATTTATCACTCATCCTTTAATTATGGATTCTTAAAAATCGCCGCTTTATCTAACACATCTTCTTCGACGAATATTGGAGCATTGGTGCGCACGGCTAACGCAATCCCATCCGATGGACGGCAATCAATAATCTTGGATTCACCCTCTGACGTTTTCAGGCCCAACTTGGCATGAAACGTGTTTTCAACCAATTTATCGATCACCAACCGTTCCATCTTGGCGTCCAATCCGTGAATGGTTGAAAGTAACAAATCATGTGTCATGGGACGAGGAACCTCAATTCCCGAAAGTTTCATCTTAATACTCGAAGCCTCCAAAAATCCAATGACAATCGGAAATTGCCGATCACCATCCTTTTCCTTTAAGACAATGATTTGATCTTGCCTTTTTTCATCAATGATGATTTTACTTAACTCGACTTGGACCATAATTCACCTTTTCTTAACAAGTTGACCTTTTTTATTTTTGTCTGTTACGTCTTTATCTTTTTGAATGAGAGATTTTAACTCATTCATAAACTGATTCACATCTCTGAACTGACGATAAACAGAAGCAAAGCGCACATACGCCACCTCATCCAACGAGGCCAATCGCTCCATAATCATCTCGCCTATAACAGTTGATTCTACTTCACGTTCATAGCGTTTTTGAATCGCTCGTTCAATTTCGTTGGTAATCTCTTCAATCTTATCGATACTGACAGGCCGTTTTTCACAGGCCTTCAAGAGGCCACTAATAATCTTTGTCCGGTCAAAGGGTTGACGGCGGCCGTCCTTTTTAATCACCATCAAAGGAACCTGCTCCACATATTCATAAGTGGTAAAGCGCCGTTCACATTTTAAACATTCTCGTCGGCGTCGAATCGAATGACCATCTCCGCTCAATCGCGAGTCGATCACCTTAGTTTCTTTATAACCACAGGCCGGACATTTCATAAAATAGGTACGATAATGATGGGGTTATCTTACGATCTTAAAACTCACCATCTACTTTTTAGTATTCAACTGCAATTTATCAAGATACTGTTGATATTGTCTTTGTTGTTCTTCCCATTTATCAAGGATTTTATCAAAACGCTTTTGCTGTTCATTGGTTTTTTCTAACTGTATTTTCTGACTATCAAGCAAATTCTGATAAACTTCCTGTAGTTTCTTAGCCTCCAATAATTGCCGATTAGCTTCTTCCTGTTGTTTACGAGAGTCCTCTTGTAATTTTTTATTCTCTTCGAGTTGGTGTGAAGCCTCCTGCTGTTGCTGGTAATAGGCCTCTTGTACTTGAGCGCATCCTTTGAGTGACTCACTAAAAATATCTGGTGAGGTCTCTTCTTTAGAAGATTTTGTATTGTCTTTTATTTGTTTTTGATCTTTTTGCGTTGTTGCTTGCAGTTGCGGGACAAAAAGAAAGAATGTCATGACAAAAACGATTGTAATCTGATAACCTTTCCACATATTAGTCCTCCCCTAGATTTTTTAATTCAAATTTTAAACTATTGATAAATCGAAAATCCCTTAGTCAACTTTAAAACACCTTTTCTCACCTCAGCCAAACGAGCCTCATCTGTCCGATGCGTGATGGCCTCATCAATCAGTTGCGCCACTTTTTCCATTTCTTTTTCTTTCATGCCTCTCGTGGTGAGGGCAGGCGTTCCGATACGAACGCCGCTCGTAACCAAAGGAGGTTCCGGGTCAAACGGAATAAGATTTTTGTTAACCGTAATTTGAACTTTATCCAAAACGATTGTGGCATCTTTCCCCGTAATACTTTTAGGTCGCAAATCCACCATAAAAAGATGATTATCGGTTCCACCCGCCACGATTCTATAACCGAGTTTCGCTAAGGCTGCTGACATCGCTTTCGCATTTTTAATAATCTGATGCTGATATTCCTTAAACTCTGGCGTTAATGCTTCTTTCAAAGCGACGGCTTTCGCAGCAATGACGTGCATGAGAGGCCCCCCCTGAATCCCGGGAAAAATATTCGCATCAATCTTCTTAGCAAATTCTTCGCGACATAAAATCATTCCGCCTCTCGGGCCTCGTAACGTCTTGTGGGTCGTTGTGGAGACAAATTCTGCAAAGGGAACTGGATTGGGATGAAGTCCGGCGGCCACCAGCCCGGCAATATGCGCCATATCTACAAAAAGATAAGCCCCAACCGAATCGCAAATCTCACGGAATTTTTTAAAATCAATTATTCTCGAATACGCTGAGGCCCCGGCCAAAATCATTTTAGGTTTATGCTCTTTGGCTAAAGAGTCAACTTCATCAAAATCAATCATCTCAGTTTTAGGATTAACTTTATAAGTAACAATGTTATACATTTTTCCGGAAAAATTCATCTTATGTCCGTGCGTCAGATGACCGCCGCAGGCCAAATCCATCGCTAAAACAGTTTCCCCGGGATTTAAAGCCGCCATATACACCGCCATGTTCGCTTGGGATCCTGAGTGAGCTTGCACATTGACATGCTGCGCTCCAAAAAGCTGTTTGGCCCGGTCAATCGCCAATTGTTCAACGACATCGACGAATTCACACCCCCCATACCACCGTCGGCCGGGATAACCTTCCGCATATTTATTCGTCATAATACATCCTTGGGCCTCTAACACGGCTTGGGAGACAATATTCTCCGAGGCAATCAGCTCAAGATTATTTTGCTGCCGCTTTAGCTCATTTTGGATAGCCTGATATACTTCTTCATCTGTCTGTTTTAAATTATTTTTCATCATCGTCCTCTTTTTTGCTTTCACTTCCGACACGACTGTGTTCATGGATTTTTCTTTTGGAAAATTAATTTCCCTTCTCAATTTCCTTAATCTGGTTAACCCTTCTTAGATGACGGCCTCCTTCAAATCTTGCGTCAAGCCAGGCTTTAATAATCTTAGAAATTTCTTTGCGCTTTACAAATCGAGCTCCCAAAACAAGGACATTGGCATTGTTATGCTGTCGAGCGAAGGCCGCTGCTTTTTTTGTGTAGCAAAGGGCGGCGTAGACACCCCGAATCTTATTCGCCGCAATCGATTGGCCAATGCCGGTCATACACACTAAAACACCTAAATTATTTTTTGATTTCACAACTTCCTTGCCCACCTTATAAGCAATCTTAGGATAATCACAAGTCACTCTATCTTGATAGATTCCCAGATCGACAACCTTTTGTCCTAATTTACTGACTAAAAATTTTATTATTTCTTTCTTTAATTTGTATCCTCGATGATCGGCTCCAATAAAAATTTTCATTTGCTCTTATCCTTCTATCCATACAGCGATGGGATTAAAAATTTTATCCGTTAAATTAGCTTAGCAATTTGCATAATCGCTTCTTTAACCATCAACAAGCATTCCTCATAGGCTTCGGGTGGTTTTCCAATCGGATCGGGAATATCCAAATCAAAGGTATATCCTTGCGGGAGTTGAGTAAATTCCCGTAGAAGATATACTCGTTTCTCTACCATTGGCACACGCTCTAGGACCTGCTGTCGATGAGCCCTGGTCATCACTAAAATTAAGTCAGATTTTTTAAGCAAAATGCTATTTAAGGGTTGTGACAAATGAAGTGAGGCATCGATTTCTTCTCTTTTCAATACCGCAATCGTTTCCGCACTTGCCGAACAAGGTAAAAAGACTCCTGTTCCGGCGGAATAGACATCCACATTACTGCGATCTTTCAAAATTTTTCGTAATAGATATTCTGCCATGACCGAGCGACAACTGTTACCAGTACATACAAAAAGAATGGCCTTTTTCTGGGTCACGCGATCCACATCAGATTGCTTAATGACTCCTTCTCTAGTAACACTGGGTCTCCCTTGTGTAAAATCCACAATCGAGGAAGACTGACCGATTCTCGCCGATCCACCGTCAATAGCAATATCCACTAAACCATCCAAATCTCTTAACGCCTCCTCACACGTCGAAGGAGGCGGATTTCCTTCAAAATTCGCCGAGGGTGCTGCCACCGTACACTGTGACTCCTGAACCAACTGCAAGGCGATGTTGTTATGCGGCATACGAATCCCTATTGTTTTATCCTCTTCCCTAGCCGGGACAATCACGGTCAACGGCCCTGGCCAATATTCATCAATAAGTTTATAGACCATTGGATCCACAACCAGACTATAATTGGCAATTAATCCTTTTTGGGAAATCAGTATAGAAAATGGTTTACCGTTGGAGCGTTTTTTCACTTCGCGCAAACGATGCATCGCTTTAGGATTATTAAAATCAACCGCTACCCCATAAACCGTTTCCGTCGGAAATACAACCAGGCCCCCTTGACGTATAATTTTTGCACAGTGCGCAATTTTATCTAACTCGGGGAATTCCGGATTGACCTTAATCACCTGTGTTTTCAAATCAAAACCTCTACCCGAAGATATGAATTAAATCTTCTCACCTAAAATCTTCTGGCGTTGTTCTTCTTTAAATTTTTCTAATTTACGTTCGATGTCTTTGTCGGAAAGAGCTAATATCCGTAAGGCTAAGAGACCCGCGTTTTTTGCCCCACCTTTGCCAATCGCCACCGTTCCTACCGGAACTCCCGGCGGCATCTGTACCGTCGAAAGTAAAGAATCCAAACCATTGAGGACCGATTCAACCGGAACGCCAATGACCGGTAAATTGGTATGGGCGGCAACCACACCGGCTAAAGCCGCCGATCCGCCCGCGCCGCAAATCACAACCTTCACGCCACGGCCTTTAAGTGCTTCGGCGTATTCTACTGTTTCTTTGGGCGTGCGGTGAGTGGATAAAACACGCATTTCATATTCCACGCCAAATTCTTTTAGAATTTTCGCTGCTTCTTCCATCGTCGGTAAATCGGTTTTGGATCCCATCATGATGGCTACTTGCAATTTACTCATGATTAACTCCTCTTCTTTAAAATTATGTGTAACGAAAACGATTATACCCGTACTCTTGGTTGTGATGGCTGGCGAGGTATACTCTTTAATGCCTTGGCACCGATATCACGTCTAAAAAAGCAGTGCTCAAAGGTAATTTTTTCTACGGCATCGTACGCTTTTTTAATAGCCACTTCGATTCCCTCTCCTAAACTCGTCACTCCTAAAACACGACCGCCGGAGGTAAAAAATTTATTGCCTTCCTTTTTGGTCCCCGCATGAAAAACAAATGTATGCGATAATTTGCCTGCCGATGCAAGTCCAGAAATCTCCTTACCAGTTTCGTATTTGCCGGGATAGCCGCCCGAACTCATCACCACACAAACGCAACTGCGTTTGTCCCATTTTAATTTGATTTCATTCACGCGGCCTTCAATACTGGCCAGCATCAATTCTACCAAATCATTTTTGAGTCTCGGTAAAATGGCTTGTGCCTCCGGGTCACCAAAACGCACATTAAATTCCAGAACCATAGGACCTTGAGAAGTCATCATCAGTCCGGCATAAAGAACGCCCTTAAAGGGGCGGCCTTCACGATGCATTCCCCGAATGGTTGGTTCAATGACACGCGACTCGATTTTTTTAACCACATCCTCGGTAACAACGGGGGCCGGAGAATACGCGCCCATCCCACCCGTATTAGGCCCTAAATCATCATCAAAAATCCTTTTGTGATCTTGAGATGAATCGAGCATCACAAAATGCTCTCCGTCACTAATCGCTAACATCGAAAGCTCTTGTCCTTCTAAGCACTCTTCAATCACAACTTTTTTACCCGCTTCTTTAAAAATCCTTTGCTGCATGATTTGATCAATGGTCTCTTGGGCTTCTTTAAGAGATTTGCAAATGATTACCCCCTTGCCTGCGGCTAAACCATCGGCTTTGACAACCAAAGGATACGCGGCATCCACAATAAATTCTTTAGCCTCATTGATTTTATCAAAGGTTCTAAAATCTGCCGTTGGAATATTCCACTGCTTCAAAAATTGTTTGGCAAAAACTTTACTTCCTTCTAACTGGGCCGCTTTTTTGGTGGGCCCAAAAATTTTTAAACCCTCTTTTTGAAATGTATCCACAACACCGGCGACCAAGGGCGCCTCGGGCCCAACGACCGTTAGATCAATCTTATTTTTTTTAGCAAATTTTAAAAGACCAGGAATA
The DNA here is from genome assembly GCA_023247475.1 of Candidatus Omnitrophota bacterium. Classification (GTDB taxonomy): domain Bacteria; phylum Omnitrophota; class Gorgyraeia; order Zapsychrales; family JAHFGK01; genus JAHFGK01. The sequence continues at coordinate 20,368 of JAHFGK010000010.1, read as the reverse complement.
TCGTCGGCACTAACCTCCACACATTCCGCAACTTGGGATATACCGCCATTGCCCGGGGCACAGTATAATTTTTTCACTAAAGGACTTTGCTTAATCTTCCAAGCCAAAACGTGTTCGCGGCCACCGGAACCTATAATTAAAACTTTCATAAAATTACCTTTTGTTTAGAATGCTGAACGACGCGGCCTATTTCAAATGACCTAATATCTTTATGAGTTAAGAGGGATCTAACGGCTAAAACATCTGCTTTATTAACAACAAGTGCCATTCCGATTCCCATATTAAACGTCCGGAACATTTCCGAGTCGTCTATTTTACCTTTTTTTTGTATTTTTTGAAATATATTTGGAATCGGCCAACTGTTTCGGTCAATAACAAAACATTTACCTTGAGGAAGAATCTTGGTTAGTTTCTTATAAAAAGCCCCGCCCGTTATATGCGCAATGCCTTTGACATTAAATCGTTCAATCACCGCTAAAACCTCTTGGACATAAATTCGCGTAGGTTTTAACAACTCTTTAGCCAATTTTTTCTGCTCGTTGAGTGAATAAACTTTGCGCACTAAGGAAAATCCGTTCGAGTGTAAGCCATTAGAGGCTAAACCAATGACCCGATCCCCAACTTGAATCGATGAGCCGTCAATGATTTTATCTTTCTCAACCACACCCACCGCAAAACCCGCCAAATCGTATTCGTCCGGTTTGTACATGCCCGGCATCTCGGCAGTTTCGCCTCCAATCAAACTACAACCGGCTTGACGACAACCCTGCGCTATTCCCTTAACAACATTATTCAAAATTTTCAAATCAACTTTCCCGCACGCAATATAATCTAAGAAGAAAAGCGGACGTGCACCAGCACATAAAATATCATTGACATTCATCGCCACCAAATCAATGCCAACCGTATCATGTTTATTAACGAGCTTGGCAATCAACAATTTCGTACCCACACCATCCGTGGAAGAAACCAGAACCGGATTTTTATATTTTTTTGAATCTAACGCAAATAAACTTCCAAAGGCCTTGTGACGATTTAACACGGCCTTATTCTTTGTCGTAGCGATAAGCCCTTTAATGGATCGGACAAACGCCTCGGCCTTATCGATATCAACGCCGCTAGATTTATAAGTGGTTTTTGAGATCATATTAAAAAGTTTTCTATTCTGCCAAGTCCACTTTTATACACTCGTAAACAGCTCTTTCCACGTTCTTAAAATCATCAAAAACTAAAGCGTTAGGATCGTCCAATAAACGCAGTTCCATAACATGCCGGTCATTTAAATTGAATTGTTTAAGTCTGCCGCTTCTAGGAGAATATCGTTCCCTCGTAAGTTCGGGACAATAATGAGCGACGTAGATTTCGTTGCCTTCAATTTTTCCATTGAGAACTTTTAGCTCATCATACTTCATGACCACACCGACGCGGAATCCGCCACAGGCAAAGTCCTGCTTGGACATTTCAATCAGCCTACCTTCTAGCTTTAACAAAGCAGGAGAAACATCTTCTTCAGCAAAAACAAAATGTTGCCCAACAGCAAATATCGCCAAAAGGGTTAACCCGATAATCCAAAATTTTTCATAACTTATTTTTAATTTTATAAGCATGTTATTTATCGTTTATGCTTATCGTGCAGCTAGAGAAGAATCCTTTAATAATTTTTCCTTTACATACCGTACACCATTTTCAAAAATCTTCGCTCCCTGACCGTATTTCCCTTTTTTCTCTAATCTTGTCCAAAAAGGATGCTGGGTAAAAAGAAAATGACGCTCGGGATGAGGCATGAGTCCTAAAATCCGTCCTGTTCTGTCCGTTATTCCGGCGATATCGTCAGTGGAACCATTCGGATTAAAGGGATATTGTGGTCTGCCGCCTTTAGGATCACAGTAACGAAAAATAATTTGATGATTCTCGTTCAATCTTTTTAAAACTTCATCGTTGGCCGGGACAAATTTTCCTTCGCCGTGAGCGACAGGAATATAGATGATTTTCTCTAAACCTTCTGTCCACACCGAACGCCCCTCCACCCGTAAATAAATCCAGCGATCCTCAAATTTTCCGGAATCATTAAATGTCAAAGTTGTTGTCGGAACAAATTCTTGAACCTTTTCGCTATCCTCTAATGATCCCGGCAAAATCCCTGCTTTAACTAAAACCTGAAATCCATTACAAATGCCAATGATCAATTTACCGTCAGCAATAAACTGTTCGAGATCATTACCTAATCGTAAACGCAATTCATTAGCCAATATTTTTCCCGAGGCCACATCATCACCATAGGTAAACCCGCCCGGAATCACTAAGATGTGATAATCATTTAGCCTTGCCTCACCTTTAAAAAATTTATTGATGTGAAGCAAGTCGACTTCGGCTCCTAGATTTTTAAACCCAAACACGACTTCCTGGTCGCAATTCGTCCCAGCGGTTCGTAAAACAATGACTTTGACTTTATGACTCATAAAAATCTCATTTTTTCTTTTTACCATAAAAATTCCGAATCGCTTTAATCACGTCCTGAGGTGTATCAACAATCTGAAAAATCGTTAAGTCCGAGTGGTCAATATATTTTTCCTTTAACAAAATACTTTTAACCCAATCCAATAATCCTTTCCAATATTTACTCCCCAAAAGTATGACGGGGAATCGTTCCATTCGCCCTGTCTGAATTAGGGTAATACTTTCAAAAAATTCATCCAACGTTCCGAAGCCCCCGGGAAAAATTACGAAAGCACTCGCGTACTTTACAAACATCACTTTCCGACAAAAGAAATAATGAAAATTGATCAGAGTGTTAATATATCGGTTTGGTTTTTGTTCGAAAGGCAAATCAATGTTTAGGCCAATTGAGCGCCCGCCGGCTTTCGTAGCGCCTTTATTAGCGGCTTCCATAATGGCCGGTCCACCACCGGTGATGACCGCATAACCTTCTTTAACGAGAAGTTGCGCTGTTTTCTCTGCCATTTTGTACATCTTATGAGTTTTCTTGGTTCGGGCGGAACCAAAGATACTTACCGCCGGTCCAATTTCCGAAAGTTCATGGAAACCATCGACAAATTCGGACATGATGCGAAATACTCGCCAAGGATCTTCAAGTTTCAATGACTCAGCTGTTGCTTTCGTTTGATTTTTCATGTTTATCACCTGTCGTTTTAAAATTGGTACTAGGTTCTGGGTACTAAGTTTTAAAACCTAATCTTCTCAACGCTCAACCAAAACGGTACTTTCCTTACTTTTACCACCTCAACGGTTTCTGCCACGCTTCTTTTAAATCATCGAGATAAGTATTCACACAAGTCTTTTGATTGAGACCGTAAATAATAAATTCCGGTGAATCTTCCACCTGACCGATAAGACCAAAAGGAATACCCCGCAACATACTTTCAAATTCTTTCTGATTTTTGGGAGTAACCTCCACAACGAAACGCGAATTGGATTCCGCAAAAAGGACCGTATCGTTTCTTTTTTCTTTCCCCCGGTACCGTGAAACGGTACTGGCCAAAGGCCTGAATGGAACTTTATCCAACTGTGCCGTTATTCCCCATCCACCGCTAAAGGCCATCTCGGCTAACGCGACCGCGAGTCCGCCTTCGGAGCAGTCATGCATCGACTGAATCAGACCTTTTTGAACAGCCTTCGAAATGATTTTAAAAATTTTTGTTCCCAATTTTATATTTACTTTAGGGACCGTCGCACCTAAAGTATTATAAGTATCAAAATAAATGCCCCCTCCTAATTCATCTTGCGTCAAACCAACCACATAAATAAGATTACCCGCCTTTTTAAAATCCATCGAAACGGTCTTGTGAATATCATCGATGATGCCAATGGCGGATATGAGTAAAGTTCCCGGGATGGCCAAAGATTTTCCGTTTTCGGTGTATTCATTATTTAAACTATCTTTACCTGAGATAAACGGAACACCATATCCGACGGCTATTTTGTAACAACCTAAAGCGGCGCGCACCAAACTTCCCAACCGATCCGGCTTATCCGGATTGCCCCAACAAAAATTATCTAAAATCGCAATCCTTTCTAAATCTCCACCCACCGCGATAATTTGCCGTATCGCTTCATCAATGCAGGAGGCGGCCATCCAAAAGGGATCAACCATTCCATAACGGACATTAATACCGTTGGCGATCGCGAAACCCTTTGAAGAATCTAATTTAGGAATAACCACACTCGCATCCGAGGGACCATCGCAATGAACACCCACCAATGGTTTAAGAACACTTCCCCCTTGCACCTCATGATCATATTGACGGATCACCCATTCCTTGGAACAGACATTATAATGCGAAAGCACATCCATCAAACTCTCCGTTAAATCCTGCGGACAGGGGAATCTCGGATTTTTTAATTTCGGTGGAGACCAGCATGCTTGTTTCGTAATCTTGGGAAGTCCGCCATGTAAAAATTCCATATCCAAATCGCAGACCTGACAACTATTATAAAATAATTCTAAACGTTTATTGCCCGTGAATTCGCCGATGACGGTGGCCTCCACATTTTCATCCGCACAGATTTTTAGTAATTGTTCAATTTTATCTTTCTGAACCGCTAACACCATTCGCTCTTGCGATTCGGAAATCCAGATTTCGGTATAAGTGAGTCCAAAATATTTTAAAGGAACTTTTTCAAGATCAACGCGAGCTCCTAACTCTTTGCCCATTTCCCCAACAGCGCTCGATAATCCACCCGCACCGCAATCGGTAATTGCCGTATAGAGATTTTGATCACGTGCCCGCAGAAGCGCATCCAAAACTTTTTTCTCCTGAATTGGATGGCCAATCTGCACGGCGCCGGAAGAAACAACTTCGGATTCATGCGTTAATTCACCTGAGGAGAAAGTTGCGCCATGAATACCATCGCGTCCCGTTCGCCCGCCGATGACCACAATCAAATCGCCTCGATGCGCGGACTTCTTCTCTTTTCCTTTTGGTATTAATCCGACATTCCCGCAATACACCAATGGATTACCGACAAATCGTTCATCAAATAGAATCGCGCCATTGACTGTTGGAATCCCCATTTTATTACCATAATCGCGCACGCCACTCACAACCCCTTTCAAAATCCGTTTAGGATGGAGTGTTCCCTGAGGCAATCGCTCCGTTGGAAAATCCGGTGGCGCAAAACAAAATACATCCGTGCTGCAAATCGGTTTCGCACCTAATCCTGTCCCGAGAATATCTCGTATCACACCACCGACACCTGTATTTGCCCCACCAAAAGGTTCTAAGGCCGAAGGATGATTATGTGTTTCAACTTTAAAACAGACATTGGAGTCCTCATCGAATTCAATGACACCAGCATTATCATGAAAAACCGAGATACACCACGATTTATTCAATTGTTTTGTAGTCTTAATAATCGTTGATTTTAGAAGATTGCGGATCGTTTTCGTTTTCTTCCGCCCATTTTCCACATATTGATAACGGATATCGCCACGGAATGTTTTATGATAGCAATGTTCGCTCCAAGTCTGGGCAGTGGTTTCCAATTCACAATCTGTCGGATTCCTGCCAATTCTTTTAAAATACTTTTGAATCGCTTTCATTTCATTGAGATTCAAAAACAGTTGCCCTTTTTGACTTAATTTCAATAACTGCCGATCATTGGCCTTTAGAAAATCGATGGTGATTACATCAAATTTGGTTTCTTGCTGTTGTGCCCCGACCGTTCGATATTCTTTCGATAAATCTTTAACGACGTGCTGAATAAGCTTGTTGGCTAAAACTTTGTCGACAATCGTATCCGATTCTTTATTGGAAAGTCGACCGTACAATAGATATTTTTTGGCCGTGCGCACCGAGCGCATAGATTTAATGCCTAAATCCTTAATGCCTTTCCGTGTAGATTCTTCCACCGGATCCATGACGCCCGGATTATAAGCAATCTCTATGCTCTTATAATCTCCGTTGGAAGATTGAGAAGAAATGGTGGTTAGAGTGGTGTACTGATAGAATTGGGTAATTTTGTCGGTGAGAAGTTCTTCACAAACGATCCGAATCTGCTTTTCCGTAATCTCGCCATCAATAATGTACACATAAATAGCCCGAACATTTGTAACAGACTTGATCCCTAAATCGATGATATCTTTTTGTACACCTTCCCCTAAAGTATCAACAACGTCTTCTTTTTCTTTTATCTCAACACGCCAGATCATTCTAATGGGAAAAAATTAAAGTCACCAAGTCACCTGTCACCATGTCACAAGTGTTAGTTAATCTATATTCTGTCTGGTGACGTGGTGACCTTGTGACGTGGTGACTTTATAGCCGTTTTTAATCTTAACCTACCGTGTCACTCTTGCTAAAACTTCTTGGTAGGCTTCCTCAATATTTCCTAAATCTCGTCGAAACCGATCCTTGTCGAGTTTCTTGCCTGTGCCCACTTCCCAGAGACGACATGTATCCGGAGAGATTTCATCTGCCAAAATGACTTTCCCTTTAAATTTACCGAACTCCAATTTAAAATCAATCAGGTCAATGCTTAAAGATTTAAAAAATTCCTTCATAAGGTCATTGATTTTAAACGCATATTTTTTGATGGTCTCAATATCCTCATCTTTAGCCAATTTCAAAGCACGGATATGATACTCATTAATCATCGGATCATTCAATTTATCTTCCTTATAACAATATTCCAAAGTTGGACACGCTAATTTCAAACCCTCCTCTAATCCTAGCAACTTACAAAGAGAACCGGCCGCGATATTTCGGACGATGACTTCAATGGGAATGATCTGAACTCTCTTAACAAGCATTTCGCGCTCATTGAGCATCTTTTCATAATGGGTAGGGATCCCTTTTGATTCCAGATATTCAAAAATCTTTGAGGAAATTTTATTATTCATAATCCCCTTCTGATTGATCGTCCCTTTTTTTGCAGCATTAAAGGCGGTGGCATCATCTTTAAAATATTGAATCAGAAGATCGGGGTTGTCGGTTTCATAAAGGATCTTGGCCTTGCCCTCATAAATTTTTTTTCTTTTTTCCACGGTAGTCCTCGCTTTCAAGAAAATTTTTCACTTCGTTCGTCCTATCTTCTTTGCTGCACTGGCTTTTCTCAAAATTTTTATTGTAGCCAGCCCCAGCTTACCTTAAAATAAATTTTTAGAGGAAGCTGGGACACCGCGAAGCAGTGCCGCTACGCAGGCAGTCCTCGCTTCTTCTTAAAATCTTTAAGGAAAGCGAGGGCAGTACTGCACCAGTGCGGTACCAGTTACAATTAAACCCTTTCTAGAAAAATTGGTGCTGCCCTGGCTTTCCTTAATTAATCCTTTAGAAGAAGCCAGGACTGTCATCACTTCTCTAAAAATCTATTTAGGAAAGTGATGGCTGTGTAGGGAAAAATTTTCTATCAACTTAAATTTTCTACTCTCTAAAACAAATTACAAGCCGACTTTCTTATAAATACGATCACGAAAACGTGTGTAATATTTGATATCAAAACAGGCATCGATTTCACTTTCCTTCAAATACCTGCGCACTCGACGATCACGATAAAGAACATCTTTAAAATCAGATGTCTCTTGCCAAACTTGCATGGCACAGCTCTGAATGATGTCATAGGCTTGCTCGCGTGTTAACCCTTTTTTCATCAATTCCAATAAAACTCTCTGGGAATAAATCAATCCTCGAGTTTTGGATAAACTGGAAATCATATTTTTGGGATATACCAAAAGCCCATCCAATAGGGGAATAAATTTATGAAGCATATAATTTAAAACTATTGTGCTATCGGGGAGAATCACGCGTTCCACCGAAGAATGACTGATATCCCGTTCGTGCCACAAACAAATATCCTCAAAAGCGGCTTGCGCATTGGCTCGCAATAAACGTGACAAACCCGAAATCCGTTCACAGGTGATAGGGTTTCTTTTGTGAGGCATGGCTGAGGAACCGATTTGTCCTTTGAAAAAAGGCTCCTCTACCTCCAAGACTTCTGTTTTTTGCAACAGACGAATTTCGGTAGCAAATTTGTTCAGCGAAGAAGCAATAAGAGCTAATGTGGTGACAAACTGACAATGCACATCTCTTTGAATAATTTGGGTAGCGATATTGGCTGGTTTCAAATTAAGTTGCTGACAGACATATTCTTCTACGTAAGGATCAATATTGGCATAGGTTCCAACAGCGCCGGATAATTTACCGATTCGCATCATCTCTCTGGCTTGTTCCATACGCTCTAAATTGCGCTGGGTTTCATCATACCAAACAGCTAATTTCAAACCAAAGGTCGTTGGTTCAGCATGGACACCATGAGTTCGAGCAATACAGTAGCTATCCTTGTATTTTTTTGCCTTTGCTTTAAGAATAAGTAAAAATTTCTTTAAATCCGAAATCAAAATATCACTGGCTTCCACACATTGGATGGAAAGGGAAGTATCTAAAAGATCCGATGATGTTAATCCAATATGTAAATATCTGGCCTCAGGACCTAAATATTGTCCTAAATTATTAATAAAAGCTACCACATCATGCTTTGTTTTTTCTTCTAATCTTCTAATTTCTTCGATATCAAACTTGGCATTTTTCTTAATCTTTTCTAAGGATTTTTTAGGAATAATTCCTAATTTACTCATCGCCTCGCATGCCAACAGCTCTATCTTGAGCATAATCGCAAATTTATGCTCATCCAACCAAATATTCCCCATTTTCGATAATGTGTAACGCTCAATCATGGTAATAACTCCTTTGCCTTTGAATTAATTTTAACTGTGGGTTTGACACATCGAAATTTTTCGATCCGAAATGTGGCGACGGGAACAAACATGAAAAATAAACAAAAAAACGAGTTAATAACCGTAGTACTATATCAAATTATGGAGATGAGGTCAAACAAAATTAAAAAAAATCTTTTTATTTTTGAATTAATATGTTCATAACTTGCTGAAATATATGTATTTACAATCTTGATAAAATGGCTAGAAGGAAACTAAAAAATAATTCTAGGTCATTATAAATAATGATGTTTTAATGAGTTACACACTTATCCCTTCTAACTTTTCAGTAAATTCTTTCATCAGAAAAAACATAATAAGAAATGATTAATAAATTGATGATAACCTACTGGGCGGGAGTCGGCATTTTCTGCTGAAAATATCTTCTTACGATCTCAATGGTTTGTTGCATAATTTTAGGAGTTACTTGGAGTAATTTTTGACCAAGAGTACTTTGATAAAAGGTAATTAATTGTGTTATCTCTTCTTCGGTATAATACTGATCATAGAGGGGCACCAAAATATCGATAATTTCATCTACCTTAAGCAAATTCTTTAATTCTTGTTCTCGCTCTTTAGGAGTTTGGGCTATAATTTGCGAAAAAATTTTGGTCATACTTGCACGAGCCCCATCCGCCTCCATTAAATTTAAAATCAATTCCCTCTTAGTAGGGATAATGCCATTTCCGATTGCTGGAGAAATTTGGACAGAATCTCTTTCAATCTTAATTATTTCATTCCGATCATAGTTGCGAATTGTATTGTCAATATTCAGGGAAATGCGATCTGGGTATACTTCTACAATTTTTCCCTCTATTTTTGTCCCATCTTGAAAATCGATCGTTGCTGCAAAACAAATATAAGATGAACATGCAATAACACCGATCAATAAGTTGAAGAATCCTCTTTTCATTTAGGGCTCCTTTTCGTGTTTAGGCTTATATTTTTTTAAAATAAGCATCAACAGTCATTGTTTAATGATCCTTTAATAGACAACCCTCGAAATATGTTGAATCCATATTTTTTGTATGTTACCATTAAAAATCTATGATCAATACGATAAAAAAACAAATCGATATTAGCTTACAATCTTTCTTAGCAAGAATCAAGCGTCAGTATCATCTAAATTTAGTTAACCCCATACTTTTCGACAGCATTAAAGAATTTACCCTACGGGAAGGAAAAAGGATTCGACCTCTTCTTTTAATCCTCAGTTATAAAGGATACTGCCAAACAAAGAAAAAACTCAATCGTACTCTCTATAGTGCCTCTACTTGCATGGAGTTACTCCATAACTTTATGTTGATCCACGATGATATCATTGACCGTTCTGATCTAAGACGCGGTAAGCCAACACTACACAAATTACTCAGCAAAGCGGTTAAGACAGACAACCAAGATAAACTTGGGTTTGACCTAAGTATCGTTGCTGGTGATATTATCTACGCCTTGGCAATCGATGCTTTTCTATCTATCAAAGAACATCCTCTACGCAAAGAGAGAGCACTTAAATATTTTATACAGACGGCTGTTTTTACTGCTATGGGGGAATTCGTGGACACACTTCATGGTGTAGAACGTATTGACAGAATAAGAGAAAAAGATGTGCTCCTTAATTACACGCTCAAAACAGCTCGCTATACTTTTGATTGTCCTTTAGTGATTGGTGCCATTTTGGCTGGCGCAGGGGAAAACGATATAAAAAAACTTTCCCAGCTAGGGCTCTTAATTGGGCAAGCGTTTCAGATCCAAGATGACATTATAGGAGTTTTTGATTCCCAAAAAAATATTGGGAAATCTATTCTTAGTGACCTCAGCGAGTTTAAAAAGACAATCCTCGTGTGCCATGCCTATCATCAATTATCTCCTAAAAAAAAGAAAATATTCTTGCGTTATTTTTCTAAGCCTAAAAAAAATTATCAAGATCTAGTTGCGATAAGAAAAATATTTATCCAAGCGGGGAGTTTGGAATACAGTTTACAAGCCATTAAGAAACGATTAACTCAAGCAAAGAATACCCTCAATACTTTAAAAATGAAAAAACTCTATCGCGAACTGATTGAGAAATCTTTGCTGACTTTGTTTAAACATAGTGCTTATATTGCTGATAAATACATTTAAAAAATCGAAAAAACTTCTCCCGCTGGCTTTAAAACACGCTCTGGAAGAAACCACTTATTTAGATTAACCGTGAACAGAGTTCATCCAAAACAAGTCGGCCTTTTAAATTTATCCTAAGACTATCTCCTTCCCAAATCATAAATCCTTCCCGAACAAACTCATTGATCATCTTCCTTTTATCCTCTTCTAAAAGGCAACCTATCGATTGTTCTATTTCTTTTATCTTTATGCCTTGATTCATCCGTAATCCCAAAAGCATCGCTTCCAGCAATCGCTGATGCTCTGTTAATGTTTCACAGTTTTCAATCACACGTTCATGATCATCGATTCTTTGCATATACAAATTTAATCGGGAAACATTCCACCAGCGTTTACCATCGCGGTGCGAGTGGGCTCCTACCCCCAATCCAATATAATTTCCCCCCATCCAATAATTTAAATTGTGTAAAGATTGTCGACTCATTTTAGCAAAATTACTCACTTCATATTGCTGAAAACCGTATTGGTTGAGGAGTTCGGTCACCAAAACATAATGCTCGGCTTGGCAATCTTCCTCTAACTTTAACTTCTGTACATAGAAGCGACTGTGCTCTTCAATGGTCAAAGTATAAAGCGACAAATGCTCACTTCCTAATTGCGCTATTCCTCGGACATCTTCTTCGATTTCTTCGTCAGTCTGCCCAGGGAAAGAATACATAAGATCAAGATTAATATTATCATGCCCCGCTTCCCTTAAATTTGCAAAGGCCCTCACTGCTTGCTGGCGATCATGACAACGACCAAGAAACTTTAAATATTTATCGTTAAGTGATTGCATTCCAACGCTGACACGGTTAATGCCTAAATCTTTTAATAATTTTGCCTTGGTCCTATCGAGTCCTTCCGGATTCGCTTCCATGGTAAATTCTACATCATTGTCAAAATTAAAATTTTTCCTACCAATAGTAATCAATTTCTCAATCTGCTGGTTGTTCATAAATGTGGGGGTACCGCCACCAATATAAATCGTTTTGACTTTCGCTCCCTTATATTGCTTTGCCTCTTTAGCTAAGCAGTCAAGATATGAATCCATACGATGCTGTTGTCCGACACTGACCACAAACGAACAATAAAAACATTTTTTCTCACAAAAAGGAATATGCATATACAGCGACGTCATTTTGTTTCACCCATCTTTATTTTTGTTTGATTTTATTGGTTTTTATTCTTTTCGACTGCAAAATATCTTTTTCATTTTATCATAAATTCTAATAAAAAATAAAAATGAAATTGTGGCGACCCCCTAAAAAAATTAAAATAATTTTTGCATATCAATCTGTGTATGTTATCATGGAATTGTGGTTGGCAAAAATTTCTTAAGAAAGGAGAAAGATATGTCAACAAAAAAGAGATCAACGCGGAAGAGAGCATCCAAGAGAAAATAATTTAGCTCCAGTCAATTTATTTTTCAAAACCCTCTCGAATTACCCCGAGAGGGTTTTGGTTTTATAGGAGGCATTTTATTATTGCAAATTTCAACTTGAATGATAGGATACTGCAGATAAAAAAAAATTTTAAACCCAAATTTCCAAGATGTTGAAATGTCCTTCCCCAAAAAACCTATCCATCATCTGCACTTTAATTTTCCTTCTTAGCGTTGCCTTTTATGATATTTTCTTTCTTAATAAAACTTTTAAAGTAACAACCACAACAAGCCATGCTCTCTATAGCGGTGTCTACGGACAAGAAAACAATATCTCTAGGTTTTATCCCACCCAAGGTGTGGATTCGGCTGTCCTTGAAGAGCCCATTTATGATTTTATTAAAAAGAACCTTAAAGGAGGAATCCTGCCTTTATGGAATCCTCATCAAGCCTGCGGATTTCCCCTCATCGCTATAATGGAAGTAGGTATCTTCTTCCCTTTGTCCTTCATTATGTACTTGTTACCCAACATCTATGCCTGGGATGTCCTAATCCTTACACGATTTTTCTTAAGTGGTCTTTTCACCTACTGGTTCATGCGTCATTTTCGATTCTCCTTTATTCCTTCCTTAGTCTCGGCTATTGTTTTTATGCTGAGTGGCCCTATGGTACTTCTACAATATTGGACGGTCAACGTTGATATTCTCACTCCATTTCTCCTCCTCGCTCTTGATAAACTCATCCAGAAACCGCAAATGTCCTCGGTGGCCTTTGTTGCCTTTATGATTGGTTTAACCTTTTTTGCCGGCCATCCCGAACACATTTTCCTCGTTAACGTTTACGGATTTGTATTTTTCTGTTATCGTTTCATCTCCTTAAAAAAATTTAATCACTATAAGGAAGTCCTATCTCATTTAAGCTCCGCTTATATCCTAGGAATCGCTCTCGCAGCTGTAGTGCTTCTGCCCTTCCTCTTTAATTTCTTTTCGGAATTATGGCATGGTCATCCCCCTGGTGTTGGATTGTTGGTCGAAGAAAAACGAGATCGGTTTATTACGTTAGCTCTTCCTCATTTCTTTCAAAAAGAGCCGGTTAACTATCAATGGGTCTTTGCCGGTTGGTGGGGAGGTTATCTAGGAATTCTTCCTTTAGCTTTAAGCGTATTAAGCCTTTTTAATAACCAAAAACGTTTTCTCAATTATTTCTTTGTTGCCATGGGATTCCTCATTATTGCCAAAGAATATGGCCTTTTTTTCATCAATTGGATTGGATATCTTCCTCTATTTAACATGTGTCGGTATGCGATGCACACGCCTCACCTGGCAGCTTTTTCGGTGGCCATCGCCGCGGGGATGGGCGTAAGAACAATTCTGTGTGCTAAAAATATTTCTTTGAAGGCCATGGTGTTTAGTGCCTCCTTATTGTTCACTATAATTATGCATCTTTGTTTATTACATACTTCTAAAAATCTTTATCTGGCCATCAAGGCCAGTGTATTTGCTTTATTGATTGTGATTATTTTTCATACGATTTTATGGCTTAAAGACAAAAAAATCCTCAAATGGCGAGTGGTGGGAATAATTCTGATAGGGCTTGTTTTTGGTGAACTATTTTCTTATATCCCGCGGGAAAGGGCAATCCGGTTTGATTCTTTTCCTAAAGTCCCTTATATTGAATTTCTTAAAAATTCCCGACAGCCAAATCGTGTCTATGGAACTTTGGGGAATCTTTATCCCAACACCGCCAGTGGTTATAGTTTAGATGATTTAGGCATATTCATGGGATTTCTTCCAAAACGTTTTGTATTGTTTGTAAATAGCTTTATTGTTAAAAATAACTTTGTTCTAGATTTAAGACCGACTACCTTAAGGTTTGCAACTTTAAGTCACCGTAGCGATGATTACCTAGATCTATTGAATCTTAGATATATTATCGAACCGCCACCCAAAATCGCCTCCCTATTTACTTCTCCCCTGGTGCAAATGTATAACACGGCAAAACCTGTCTATAGCCATGAAGTCGATATCTACACGCGAGAAAGTGCCTTGCCGCGAACGTTTATAGTTCACAAGGCCATTTTTGAGCCGGAAGAAAATAAATCATTAGAAATTTTAAAAGGAATAAAAGAAGAATTAAAAAATACCGTTCTTATCACGCATGAACCTGTTCCAACCATTGATCAAGAATTACAAAGTGTCTCTTTAACCGACAATTCCCTAAGTCAAATCATCAAGTACACCCCTAATGAAATTGTTATTAAAGCCGTGATGGAACACGCTGGCTTTCTCGTTTTAAGTGATACCTTCCATCCGGACTGGAAAGCTTACGTGAATGGGAAGCCATCACAAATTTTTCAAACGGATTATTTGATCCGTTCTATCTTTCTTCCGGCCGGTCAGTATGAAGTAAAATTTGTCTTTCAACCAATCTCTTTTTATCTCGGTGCTTTGATAAGTATTTTTGCCCTCATAAGAATCGTTGTATTAATTGTTACTCATCGTAACTCTCGGATTTAAAATTATTGTTTGTTGCTCAATAATTATGCCAATGCTACTATAATAACAAAAATTATTGATTTAACCTCTCCTATGAAACCGTCCGGCAAAGAAAATTTCATTATCGCTGGTTTACTTCTGTTGATATTAGCCATTTCTTTCTATGACGTGTTCTTCCTCAATAAAACTTTTAAGATAACTACCGCCAGCGCGCAAGCTCTCCACAATGGCCCCTTTGGTCAGGCCCATAATAAACCTAAATTTTTCCCCGTGATTGGAACCGATACGCCGGTCTTAGAAGAACCCCTCCTGGAATTCATTAAACAAAATTTTCGTCGGGGTATCATCCCGTTGTGGAACCCCCACCAAGCCTGCGGATTTCCCATCGTCGGGATGCTCGAAGTAGGAATGTTTTTCCCATTAAACCTTATCATGTACATTTTCCCGCAAATTTTTGCTTGGGATTTACTTATCCTCTCTCGCTTTTTTTTAGCCGGCCTACTGACCTATTGGTTCATGCGTGCTTTTGGATTCCATTATATTCCCTCCCTTGCCTCAGCTATTACATTCATGCTGAGCGGTCCTATGGTGTTATTGCAGTACTGGACCGCCAACGTCGATATCTTAGTTCCCTTTTTACTTTTGTCCTTAGACCGTCTCATCCGCAAGCCAAAACTTTCTTCCGTTACTTTTGTGGCGTTGATGGTGGGATTAACATTTTTTGCTGGCCATCCGGAACACATCTTTTTAGTAAATACGTATGGCTTTCTTTTTTTTGTCTTCCGTATTCTTTCCTTAAAGAAATTTGCGGAACTTAAACGAAGTTTTCTTCATCTTTGTTGTGCTTATATCTTAGGATTAGGATTATCCGCCATAGTTTTATTTCCATTCTTACGCAATCTCTTCTCAGAATTTTGGAGTGGACATCCCCCCGGCGTTGGACATTCTATAGAAGAACAAACCCAACGGTTTATCTCCCTTGCCCTACCTCATTTTTTCCAATACGAACCTGTTCGCCTTGATTGGACTTTTGCCGGCTGGTGGGGTGGATATTTAGGAACACTTCCTCTGGCTTTAGCTGTTTCAAGTTTATTTCATCGACAAAGACATGGACTCAACTATTTCTTTTTCTTAATGGCCTTTCTCATCATTTCCAAGGAATATGGACTTCCCTTTATCAATTGGATTGGGTATCTTCCGGTCTTCAACACTTGTCGTTATGCGATTCACACACCTCATCTGGCGGCCTTTTCTGTGGCGATCGCGGCAGGTATGGGTGTGCGAACAATCCTCTTTGGTTCCGATGTCTTGCGAAAATCACTACCCTTCACTATTATTTTGTCTTTAGTCGTTGGCTTTCACTTTTTGCCGATGAGTCGTACTATTCTTAAAGAGACCCTGGATTTATCCATGGCCTTGGCGGCCACCTTTTATGCGTCAATGATTCTCATTGTCTTTCATCTGATCATCTGGCTAAAGAATCGAAAAATGTTTAACCAAAAAATTACTGGCCTGTTACTGATAAGTCTGATATTCGTAGAATTATTTTCTTATATCCATCGGGAAAGATCTTACCGTTTTGATTCTTTTGGCAATGTACCGTATATCGAATTTCTTAATAATTCCCCAGATAAGTTTAGAGCTTATGGGATCGTTGGCGCCCTTTATCCCAATACGGCATCCGGTTTTGGCGTCGATGATTTAGGTATTTTTATGAGTCTTCTTCCAAAACGATTTGTTGACTTTAGCAATGCCTTGATCAAAGAAGATCTTTTCGTCAATGACCTAAGACCGCCTGCCCTAAGAGCAATTCCGTTAAGTAACAAAAAATATTTAATGGACTTATTGAATATTAAATATCTCATCACACCACCTGCCAGCTTTATGTCCAAACTCATCCCCAATTACAATGAACATAACCCATCAGCCACCTATGCGGATGAAGTGCTCATTTTCGAACGGCCCAGTGCTTTTCCACGGGCATTCATTGTCCATCGTGCTTTTTTCCAGACAGATAAAGCATCAACATTCGCACTCCTTAAAAAATTTCAGCCACAATTTCGATACGTGATTGTTATTAATGCCCTTCCTCGGGAAGAAATCGTCGATCAATTCAAGGATACACCAGTGATGGATAACTCCGAGGCTCAAATTATCAAATATTCGCCGAATGAAGTCATTGTTGAAGCCGACCTTAAACACGCTGGCTTTTTGGTTTTAAGCGATGCGTTTCATCCCGACTGGAAGGTGTTCGTTAATGGTAAGCGTTCGGAAATTTTTCAGACCGATTATCTTATACGCTCGGTCTTTCTACCGGCAGGAAGACATCAGGTAAGATTTGCTTTTCAACCGTTCTCTTTTTATTTGGGGGTGTGGGTCACCCTCTTTTCTTTCGCCATAATACTTATATTTTCTAATATCGATCGCTTGAAAATATTTAATAAAAATTTTTAATATAACAAATTGGCCAAGTACAGCATCCAATATAACAAAAAAGGCGGGTTGTTCACCCACCTTTTTATATCGAAAACTTTAAAATTTCTTTATCTAAGTTACTAATTCTTTTTTGCCTTTCTGTTGCTTGATTTGTTGGCCTTTGCTTCTCTCTTCTGACGTTCAATCTCCTTTTTCTTCTTTTCTTGCAAAGCCGTGTATCTCTCCGGCATATGATACTTCATCCAGCCTTCCGCATATAACCGCAACCATTCATCGGTAGCCCGTTCAATCCCAATGCTATACCCCGCTTTTTGGCTTTCAATCCATAAATGTCGATTAATTTCTTCAATCACTCTTTTATCTTGCAATAATTCGCGAAGATCAGAAATGTTCATACGGCCTCCTTCAATCCAAAAAAATTTTAAAAGGATAACAACTTTAGGTTCGAGCCAATTATAACTTAAATTTTCTTAATTGCAAAAGAAAAAACTCCGGTTTTTATTATTGTTACCTAGAACGATACGTTAACGCACAAGCAAAGATACTTATCTCATACAATAATAATAACGGAGCCGCCATTAAAAGCTGCGACATAACATCTGGAGGAGTCAATATCGCACTCACAATCAAAATTAAAACAATAGCATATCTTCTTTTTTCTCGGAGAAACGCAGGACTAGCAATACCTATTCTTGCTAAGAAAACTAAAATTAAAGGCAATTCAAAAGTTACTCCAAAACCGACGACAAATGTCATAATAAAAGAAATATACTTGTCTATAGTAATCATAGGAACCATCATATCGGATGAGAAACTAAGAAAAAATTGGAGGGAAATGGGAATCATAATAAAGTAACCAAACAGAACCCCGAGAATAAAAAACAGAAACGACAAAGGAGCATATATCAGTACAAAATTTTTTTCCTTTTGGTTTAGACCCGAATAAATAAACTTCCAGATTTGATAGAGAATAATTGGGAGAGAAATGAAAAATCCACCTAAAAACGTTAAGGAGAATTTGGCCGCAAAGGCATCCGAAGGAGAGATAAAAAATACCTTTCCAATAGGTTTAATCAAAAAAATAAGCCAATAATCGGTAAAATTATAAAAAATAAACGAACCAATTAAAAAAGCAAAAAAAGATTTAATAATCCTACTTCTTAATTCATCCAGGTGATCGAAAAAGGAAAGTGCCGCCGATGTCTTGTTCATAAGTGGTATTTGTCCCCACCGTCATCATTTATGCTTTTTTATCTTTATCTTCAATGGCGCCTTTAACATCATCCTCAATCTCCTTACTTGCCTTTTTAAATTCTTTAATGGCTTTTCCAAGGGCTCTGCCGATCTCTGGGAGTCTTTTAGCTCCAAACAAAATAATAATAACGACCACAATAACAATTAATTCCGGTAATCCAATTCTTCCCATTTTTTCCTCCTTAATTAAGATAGTCTGTTCTCAACCGAGCGATGTGCGGAGATTTTTATCTTACTTAATTTTTGAGAATAATAAAAGGATAATTTTTTAACGGATCTGGCCAACGGGACAGACGATGATGATCACGATGAACGACGTTGACAAAATGGTGATGCACTTTATTAAAATAACCATCAAGATCAAGCCCCATATAGGTTGAGTCATATTCCCGAACGGTATTGAAATGTTTTAAAGCGCCATCATACAAATAATCCAAGCCTCTTTGTTGCTTCAAATACCATTTTAAAAAAGCAGCCGCCATCTTAATCAACCCTTGAAGAAAATGGCGCATTAATTCGTCATCCAATTTCTTTTTCCACAGACTTTCAAATGCCTCATGGGCTTCCCACCAATAAGCGTAATTATACAAGTCCACACCATACAGATAAGTTTCATTATTGTGCCAAGTATCTCGGGTTAAATTTCCCGGCTCCTTTTCTTCTTTCCCAAACGAATGTCCTTGCGGATCTTCCGTAGGATGAGGACTGGCTCCGACGATATAACGGTAAGGGGGAAATGGTAATTCGGAATATCGCTCATGCTGGGGATCCGGCGATTTGAAAGTTTCCTTCATCTTTTCTCTTAATAAACTCACAAGGGATGCTTATTCTGACAACTCTTAGTTTTGATCAATTGACTTATTCTTTCACAACACGAAAATAATTTTGGTTGGACGCTGAGGAAAATTGATCCACGGGCTGAACATACGAGGTAACATCAAGGGGGGTTTCCACAACCACCTGGCCAACTTTTTTGTCTCCTTCATACACGCCTAAACGACTGCCGGGCTTTAAACCATTTAACGCACCTAAAGTGACAATAAACGTCGAGGCCTTTTGATCAATCCAAAGGTATCCTTCTTTACGATTCTTTTCATCCTGACTATAGATCTTTTTAGATTCTTTTAAGATATCCTGAAGCGTAATAGGCTTAGGGGGCGCTTTTTGAAGAGTTTGGAGTTCTTCCTCAGTTTGTTCGTGAATAATTTTAAAGTCGGATAACTGTGTTTCCAGGTTATCGATTTTTGTCAAATCGACCTTCTGATCCTCCACCACAAAATAAAAAATACCAATCACACAAATAAATGCCACGATGATTGATACCAAACCTACCACAAGCCTTATTTTATTTTTGTCAGCCATATCAGAATACAAACCTGTAATTTAACGAACATAGAACTCAAATTACCTTTAACACACCTATCTTTTCTTGTCAATCGACTAATCTATCTTTTTCCCAACAAGGAAAACATCTTCTTCTTATAAGCTTCCACACCAGGTTGATCGAAAGGATTCACACCTAATAAATACCCAGAAATCGCCACTGCTTTTTCAAAAAAATAATACAGTTGCCCTAAATGAAACGTGTCGCATTGACCAATAGTAATGGTCATATTGGGCACTTTACCTTCGTAATGAGCGGATGCTGTTGCCTTGTATGCCTGTTTATTAACAAAATCTAAATCTTTACCAACGACACAATTAAAATCATCTAAATTATTTTTCTCTTCCGGAATAATGACCCGATGCTGCGGACGATCCACTATCAAAAAAGTTTCAAAGACATTACGTATCCCATCTTGCAGAAGCTGCCCCATCGAGTGAAGATCCGTGGATAATATAAGGGAAGCAGGAAAAATGCCTTGCCCTCCCTTACCTTCGCTTTCGCCAAATAGTTGTTTCCACCATTCCGCCACATAAAAAAGATTGTCA
>JAHFGK010000134.1 GCA_023247475.1 Candidatus Omnitrophota bacterium | reverse complement strand
CGATACCGCTAATTAAAGGAAACCACAATGTGCCTGTAAACCCGAATGAGTGGAAAAAAGGCAGTGTGCCTAACATCATATCGTCATTTTTAATATTGAAGACTTGATACAATCCCTCGAGATTAGAAGTAATATTCCCGTGTGTCAGCATAACGCCTTTTGGCTCACCGGTACTACCGCTGGTAAACATAATGGTTGCCAGTTTTTCATGTTCGCGATAAGTCGGTGGACCGAAAACAAGCCGACGTGATAAAGCTGATGGAAAAACAAAAGACATAAAAAACGCTTTTAACTGATCCCATTTTGATATTGATCTAATGACATCTTCAATAAAAATCTTATCGCAGGTAAAATCAATTCCAGTTTTCTCAAGAAAAGTATGTGACGTAATGACATATTGCATAGCGCATTGCTTAACAATGGAGGCGATGGCTTCCTTCGAAGAAGTGTAATTAATGTTGACCGGAACTTTATTAAGAAGGGAAACGGCTATATTAACAAGGGCACCTCCCACGGAAGGAGGAATGAGGATGCCGATCGTTTTCTCTTGATCCAATTTACCCCTAAGCTTGTGTGCTAGGGCAACCGAAGAAGCTAATGTTGATCCGTAATTGAGTTCCTGACCGCTTGAATCGGCAATGCAAAACTTAAGGGGATGTTTTCTTGCTTCGCGCCAAAAATTTTCGGGTAAAGTCAACTTATCTTCCAATCGATATTGAAACGCATCTGCTCCCAGCTCCATGACACGCGATCGAATTTCAAAAGCGCTGGATGTCGAAGGAAGCGGTTTGCCAAAAGAAACCGTCACCGGATAAGGAATAATCTTAGGCCATTTATGAAGAAACTTTCCTCCCTCCCAACTAAAAATGCTTCCCCAAATACGATCCAGATGAATCGGAATAATAGGACAATCAATTCCTTTTACAATGTGTTCTACGCCTGCGTTAAATTTCAAGATATTCCCGGTACGAGTCAATTGCCCCTCTGGAAAAATACAAACCAATTCACCGGCTTGAAGGGTTTCTTTAGCCGTATTGAGAGCGCGTATAATTTCCTTGGGTCTATCTGTTCGATTGACAGGGATAGCGCGGCCTAATTTAAAAAGCGGCCGGAAGACGCTGGTGTTATAGACTTCCCGGCTAATAACAAATCGTATGGGCCGTTGAACGGTAACAACGAGCAAAATCGCATCGATATAGGAAACATGATTTGGGACAAGTAACGCGCCTCCACGGGACGGGACATTGTCTTTGTCTATAACACGGATTCTATAAATGGTATGCGCCAGAAGCCAGACTACCAATCGCAAGAGCGGATAAGGAAGCAGCCGGCAGATATAAATAGTTCCTGCAATCGTTAAGACGCCTAATACAACAAATGTCTTCGCTGGATTGATCTTTAAAATTTCTCCAAACACATAGATGTTTAGAGAGGCTAAGAGAATAGCAGAAAAAGAAAAGAAATTATTCGTCGCAATGACTCTTCCCCGCTGATCAATCGGACTTTCATACTGAACTAATGTGTTGAGCGGGACAAGATAAAAACCGCTGGATAATCCCAACAAAAATAAAGTAATGAAAACAGCATAGTAAGACTGGTAATTAAAACCCAGCAAGATCGAAAAAAGGCTTAAGCCTATGGCTCCCAACGGCACAAGACCTAACTCAATTTTCTGATCGGAAAAACGCCCCGCCATGAGGCCGCCGATACCGATGCCCAGAGAAACACTTACTAAAAGAATACTCGAAAGAAAATGATCTACCCCCATCATGTTACGAGCATACAACAAAATATTAGGTTGGAAGATTCCTCCGATAAAAGCAAAATAGACAAGACCAACGATTGATAAAAACACAGCCCGGTTAGTCTTTACATAAGAAATATTTCCGACAATTTCTTTAATAAAATTCCATTCCATCGGGCGTTTTGATCCTGCCGCCGGAACGTTCGAAATCAATAGACTGGTTATAACTCCCACGCTGGCGAAACCGATAAAAACAAAATATACCTTAAAGATCTCGGCATTAAATAATTGAAGAAGATACCCTCCGCAGGCTTGACCTAAAATAATGGCCGCGTATGTCCACATTTGTAGCTGACCGTTACCTTCTGACAAATTTTCTTTGTCGAGAATCTCCGGCAAAATCGCATATTTTGAGGGACTAAAGAAGGCACTATGCAATCCCATAAGAAAAAGAACTGCCAGCATCCCCCACATATTAATCTTGATAAAAGCTATGAGACCAAATAACAGAATGAACAGTTCAGCGATCTTGGCAAAAACAATTATTTTCTTTTTACTAAAACGATCGGCCAAATAGCCAGCATAAGTTGAGAACAATAAAAAAGGAAGAATGAAAACAACGCCCGCCAAGGATACAAAAAATGTTCCTAATCCATTCTTGGCAAAATAATCAATGGCTACAAAAATAACAACCACCTTTAAGGCGTTATCATTAAAGGCCTCGAGAAACTGTGTAATAAGAAGCGCTCTAAAACCCCAGTTAGATAAGCTATGTTTCAATCAACTTCTCCATTGATATGATTTCTTAAATTTATATTCTTTGAATTATCTTATTGATATATAATAACTTCCAAAAAGGAGAAACAAACATGAAAACTCCCTGTATAATTTCTTTAAAAATTGTCTTGTGGATCGTATGCATTCCTCACTTACTTATAGGTATTGTGGGATGTCTTCCTTTTTTAGATATTATCCAGGTTGCTTCCGTAGTTTACAAAGCTAATATTACTCCTTCTGCACAACTAGAACATGTTGCGCGTATGCTTGCTGGGTATTTCGTTGTCGTAGGGCTCTTAGCGTTCTTTGCCATTCGAGACCCACTTAAAAGTTCTTCTATTATCTCTGCTCTAAGTATTCTTCTATTTATTCGAGTTTATCAGATGCTTACATTCGCTAAAGATGCATTTAGTGTCTTTGGTATTCCAGCTTACTGGTATTGGGGACAAGCTATTCTATTTATTACTATGGCCATTGCCTTATTTTTCTTGCGTCCGAGGCCGGATTCTTCATGCTGTAAAGATTAAATTCGTGCCGCCTCGAGATAGAAAATCCCTTTATTTATCTTTTGCAGACTATTCTGGTCATAAGAAACTAAATAGCAGGTTCCTCTTACTTCTCTTTTCATATATCCCTTAAAAACTTCATTCAAAGAATCTTGTTCGTCTAATCCACAGATCATATATTCATAATTCTTTTCCTGACTATATTCGTAAACTGTTTTACACAAATGTCTAAAGATTTTAGCGGAATTATTTTTTATGACAATGGCGTGTAGCATCACAGCATTCAATTTTGTTTCTTCATCCGGCAGTAAAAATCCGCCATACGTTGAACTTAAGGCATTTATAAAAGGTTTTAGAAATTTTAATCTATTCGAATATTTCACTACACGCGTTTGCTTCACATCTTTTTGATCCCAAATTCCAACCAGTCCGACTAATTGGTTCTTTTCAAAAGCGAGAAAATAACTCTCAGGTGTTAACCCGTAATAATAATCCTTTGAAAGTTTTGAAAAGTCGTAACACGGATAAAATTGTTTTAACCGAGCTTCTCCATCAAAAAATCTTTGCATTATCGAAATATCTTCTTTCTGTGCCTGCCTTACTACTACATGCAAGGAATTCTTAAAATTCTTTCTTTTCCTAATTGCAATTGTGTGAGTTATATACTGACCATAAGAAATATAAAAAGGAACAATTGGACGCAAACGCTTATGACTTCTAGAATCAATCAAAGCATTCATGATTTGATTATCAGCAAAAACAATTGTTTGTGAAAATCCCTCTGGAAGGACGACATGTTCTTTCAAGTAAAGACAAATATTAAAAAGCAAAGATGCCTTCTGATATTCGGGGTCAATTCTTAAATCGCTGTAATATCGTAGAAGTGTTTTACGTCCATTTAAAAATACATTTCTTTTACCTATACTAAAACATGCTGCAATTCGATTATTTGATCTGTCACGACACACATAAGTCTCAGGCTGCTCATATTGGATTCGTGCTCCTAAAAAATAATCCGGTTCACGCTCCATAGCCAAGGAAATTTCTCCGGCAAACGGAATTCTAAATAGACGACAAATATCCTGGTTATCCTCCGACTGCGCTAGTGTGATTTGAAAACGTGACGATTTCATACTCCTAATAAAGATTTTAACCGGCTTCTGGTAAACAAGACCGGCACTTTAATGATTGATTCTTTTGCTGTTGATTGATCATTTAAGAATCTAACTAATTGGTCACGGAAACCCGTTGGTAAAAAGGAAATTTCTAGCGGATTTAACTGTCCAATATTAACCGCCTGCTTGTAGTAAGGATTTTGAAAAAGCGATTTTTCTATATTCTTAATGAAGTTTTGCCAATCTTTTGCATTATAGTCCTCACCATTCTTTTCAATAAATAAGGTATAACCGGCTCTTGTCTCTTGTTGCGTTGGATAAATAAATGCCAAATTAACGTTTATCCTATCCTTTAAAGAAATTCTTAATGATTCAAACACCTGACATTCAGATAACTTCTCTCCAACCAAATCTGACTGTTGATTTTCTCTACCTATAAATCGCAAAGAAGGTGTATTTTTAAAGAATCCTGTCACCTCAATAAGATCTCCGGAAGCATATCTGTATAATCCGCCTCCCGTTGTTAGAATCACTTCGTATCTTTCTCCCTTGGACAATTCATGCGCTAAATAAATCTTTACATTACGCAGTGATTTGAATTCATAAAAATGCGAGCGAATGGATAAAACAGGATCTAATTGCGGATCAATGGGGATAGATGTTATTCCTTCCGTTGACAAAAGTCCTTTTTCCTGTATCCAAACATCGCCGGCACGTTTTTGAACTTCTGGAATCCACCATGCTGACTGAACGTCTTTCCAGCAGCTAATCACCGATAAATTCGGCCAAAGGTCTTTCCAAACAAAATTTGATTCAAGCAAAGCTGATATCTGAACTCTGCGTTTCTCCTTCACCTCATTTTGATTATTTAACCAATCAATTATTTCTTTCTTGTTTGATTTTAAGAAATCATCGAGCTGTAAAAAGAATGTTGGACTCCAAACAGAAATAAACGATAAATCTTGACGAATAAGTAACGATTTTAAGGTCTTAAGATAAAATTGATGTGCATCTCTTTCTCGCTTCAATGAAGAAGGAACGGCCATGATGGAAGCCAAGAGCCATCCAATCAAAGGATGAAAATATTCGCGATCATCCTCAATTCCGATGGGGAGTCCTGAGACTGTCTTTTGAGTTGGTTTTGTGGCTGGGGAAAGTGCCCAATATGCTGAACCTTGGAAAGTATTGGGACGGAAATGATGTAATGATACTAACCAAGCGGCAACTCCTCTTTCAAATTCCTGCTTAAGCTTGGCTGTATATGGAATCAGTTTCGAGAAGCTAGTTGTACCCGAAGTTTCTTCAAACCTAATAACCTGGAATTTAGTCAGAATATTATTTTCGCCATTTGCAATCTTTTGAATCCATTTCTCAAAATCACAATATTCTTGAATAGGTACTTCTTGAATAAACTCTTTATAGGATTTAATTTTATCAAAATGATGCGTTACGCCGAATTCCGTTTGAGCATTCTCTCGGATATAGCTTTGCAAAATACGTTCTTGTTCAATTGATGGATTCCGACAGGCATTAATGAACCGACTGTATTCGGGTCTTTGCACACTAAGCCATATTTGATGAGCTAAGGTCGATTTCATATCAACGGTTTTTCCATTCCTTGAAGCATATATTCCCGGACAATACCAAGCGCGTTATCTGGATGAAGCTCAGTAATACAAATAAGCTCGTCCCCTTGATCAAAACCGGGATTCTTTTCCAAAAAGAATTGCACGTGAGGATGAAACTTCTTTTGCCATGCGCCTTGTGCTAATTCAGGTTTAAGCTGCCCGTGTTTTTCTTTAAAGGCGACAATCCCTCTAGCGGCATACCAAGCACCGGAATATAAATTTTTTGAACATTGATCGGCGATGTCAAAAAAATCAGCATGTCTTTCCGGATCATAAGAAGGATAAAAACGATGGAAAAATAAGGGCAGATACATGTATGTGCGGTGCCCCTTAGACATTAGATACCAATAAAGTTTCTTGTGAGGATTTGTTGCCAGCATTTGCCCAAAAGTATAAGCTGTTCCCCGGACTAATTCCGAAGTCCCCCAATAGTCACGTGCAATAATCGTATCGCCCGAGAAAACGATATTGTATGAAGAAGCATTACAATTCTTTGGATTGATAACAAAGGTTGTAAATCCCTGAATGTGATTTTGATTATCCTTGAGAAGTCCTACCCATTGTTTATTTGATAAGTCGTTTAAGAATAGCTCCCTTGTCACACAATCATAATGCTTTGACATGAGATAAAACATGTGTTCGATTTGTTTATCATCGAGCGCAGAAAGAGACACTAATTGAAATTCCAGAGTTTTACTTTTCGTTGAATGCTCTGTCAGCATGGCTAAGCGGTGAACTTGTCGAACCATTAAATCCAAAAATCAATATCCTTTTTCATAGGCTTCGGCTTGGGATTAGCGCCTCCCTGC
>JAHFGK010000009.1 GCA_023247475.1 Candidatus Omnitrophota bacterium | reverse complement strand
TCCAAATGCCATTGATAAGAATAGTAAGGGTCATTGGGGGAAAAAAGTGCTTGGACAATATAGTTTGGCTCGGCGTATTCCACATTAGGGTTCGCACTATAGTTTGCGACCATTTCTTCAACGGATTTATTTTGGGGAGTGCGAAGACGCATAAACTGACCACGCGGGTGGACGGAAAGAGTTGAAGCACCGTGGTGTTCATTAACTTGACGAATCTTATCGTGGGAGACACCCTCTTTGAATTTCACGATTATTTCACCGGGGATGAACTTCCCTTCATCAAAAGTCCTTACGTCCGTTTGTTCAAAAAATTTTTCTTGGCTGAAACTAACTCTATTAAAACCAAAAACCAACAGTCCAAACAAAATCAAGGCAAAAAATCTTTTCGCTTTCATTGCTTTTCCTCCCCGAATGACGTATATAAGTATAATTTTGTACTATTTATACTAGCCTTATCAAGTAATAATAAAGATAACATCTCATTCTCTCAATGTCAACCCCACTCGCCCCAAGAAAATTTGCTAAGCTAAGACAATTCAAAGACCTTTTTCGGAAAACTTTCTCTTGAATAACCGTCTTACTGACGATAGACTAATGCCATGATTCATGTTTTAGCCGGGATTTTATTAATGGCCATTGGCATATCAATCATTTTCACCCCGCCGATGATTGAGGCTTACCGGCTTCTTCAAATTGACTGGCATAAAATACCTATGGTCCCAACCATCACTATACTTCTCTTAAGCCAAGCCTGTATTGTTATGGGGTTATTGTTAATTTCCGGTGTATTTAACATCTATTTTATCAAATAATTTTGAAGAAAATTATTAAACTTGGCGGAAGACTATTGCTTTTTACCTTTAAGTATGCTATTTTTTAATTGTCCACTTGGCTAACAGAAGGAAAATTTAGGTTCTAAATCCTGGAGAAGAATCTTCTTCCAAACTAAAGGGGGCGTTAAATCCTAAGTTTTCTTAAAGCCAAGGGACAAATGAAACGCCCCCTTGAAAAAGCAAAGGGGCACAGCTTATTAAAAATTTAAAAGCTGTGCCCCTTTTATTTTCCAATCATTATCTCGGAATCTTAATTGTCTGCCCCGTATGGATATTGGAATTGGTCATTTCATTGAGGACCATAATTTTCTTGACCGTGGTATCAAATCGCTTCGCTAAACCATACAACGTCTCGTGTGGCTGAATCACATAAATTTGAAAATGTTCGTGGTCCGTTAAAGCAAGAGGTATCTTCTTTTTAACAAAAGATCTTTCTATTAAATCTGTCTCACTTTTTCGTCTGACTATCTGAACGTCGTGAGGCCGTGTGACAAACTTCTTGGCATAATTGATCGGCACGGCAAAGTTTAAATTTTGCCCTTCTAAAAAAGAAGCCGTGGTGATACCAATGACTTCTCCTTGAAGGTTAAAGAGCGGTCCGCCACTACTGCCTTTCGACAAAGGAACGCTGATCTGCAATAAGCTAAATCCTTCCTCAGAGTTGCGCACCGAACTGATTAAGCCATCCGCAACTGAATTTTCTAATCCTAAAGGGTTGCCGATGGTCACAACCCGCTCTCCAATTTCAACACGATTACTATTGCCCAATTTAACGGGCTTTAAACCTCGATCATCCACTCTTATTAATGCAATATCCTTTAGGGCATCGACATCAACGACCCGTACCCTCGTATAGCCTTTATTATTTCTTAATTTAACAAAAACTCGTTTAGCATTATGAACAAGATGATAATTCGTGACAATGAATCCATCAGAACTCACAATAAATCCACTGCCTATTTTATTGTCATTTCCTTTTTTATCCATAGCCCCAACTAAAACAATCGAATCCGCATACTGTTTAAAGATATTAGCGGTGGGCGTTTCAGCTTGCGAAAGGACAGGAAGGGAAAAGGAGAAAAGAATAAAAATATTTGCTCCCACAAACCAAAAGACTATTTTGCTTATCCAAATTTCTTTTTTCATTTTATGGGACGATTATTTTGTTGTTTTTCTGGGTTGCGCTATTATCCTTACCCAAGTCATGTTTAATGCTTTTATTCTATCCGCACATTGATCGCCTATTAAGGTGTATTGAAGTTCACCGCCAGAGATCTTATAAGAATAAATGCCTTCCTGAAAACAGTCACGGCCAATGTCTCCGCCTTCATCTCTGAACGTTATCTGGTTATTAAAAGTAACCTTATACTGTCCCCAGATGTCTTTGGTGCCATTGCCGTCCGTATCGACTTCGTAAGCTTGATTCTTACTAAAAGTGACAGTCATAGATCCTTGTGAGCTGTCTTTAAGTTTCCAGGATCCTACCAGAGGAACATATGTTTCTCGAACCATTTCCATCAGTGTGCATCCACTCATTAAAACTGCCGCACCTAGACTTATCCAAAAGAGGGGATTAATTTTTTTCATTCCTTTTAACTCCTTTCTTTTATACACTAAATCGAAAATAAACCACATCTCCGTCTTGAATTTCGTAATCCTTGCCTTCGAGCGAAACCAGACCCTTTTCCTGAACAGCCTTGTAACTTCCAAGACGGCTTAAATCAGTATATTTATAAATTTCCGCGCGGATAAATCCCCGTTCAATATCTGAATGAATTTTTCCCGCCGCCTTAACCGCCTTGGTCCCTTGAGGGATAAGCCAGGCGCGCGTTTCTTTCGGGCCAGCGGTAAAAAAACAAATAAGGTTAAGTAATTCCTTTCCCGCCTTGGCCAACATCGCCAAGCCAGGAGAAGTAATGCCGGCGGCTTCATAATACGCTGCTCGTTCCTCAG
Source organism: Candidatus Omnitrophota bacterium (assembly GCA_023247475.1). Lineage (GTDB taxonomy): Bacteria > Omnitrophota > Gorgyraeia > Zapsychrales > JAHFGK01 > JAHFGK01. The sequence goes on along the minus strand of JAHFGK010000009.1, from coordinate 25,341 downwards.
GCGGGAGCTGAACAATTTCGGCTTCCATCTTAGCACAAAGAACCACTAAAGCGGCATGATCTATTTGCGCTCTTTGTTTAATGGGTTCAATGAGAGCAGAGGAAATATTGGCTTCGTCGGTGTTGGCCACATACAAAAGAGGTTTCACCGTTAAAAATTGGAATTCCTCAATAATCTCTGGCGGTAAATTCAAGGTGCGAGCGGATTTTCCTTGATTAAAAGCTGCCATCGCTGTTTCCATGAGTACAATTTTTTCCCGTGCTTTTTTGTCTCCCGCCTGCGCTGGACCACGTAACTTTTCCATAGCCTTTTGGGCCTGTTGAAGGTCGGCTAACAAAAGTTCTGTCTCAATCACATCGATAGAACCCATTGGATCAAGCTTCCCTAAAACATTAACCACATTGTCATCGCTGAAACAGCGTACCACATGCGCAACCGCATCGACGGCGCGGATATGAGAAAGAAATTTGTTGCCTAACCCTTCTCCTTGACTGGCACCTTTCACTAATCCAGCGATATCGACAAAACGAATTCCGGCAGGGGTTACCTTTGAGCTATTGAATTCTTCCCCCAACTTCATCAAGCGTTCATCGGGAAGCGGGACCACACCCACATTGGGTTCGATCGTTGTAAAAGGAAAATTCGCCGCAGCCGCTGCCGCTCCAGTTAACGCATTAAAGAGTGTGGATTTTCCGACGTTGGGTAAACCGACAATACCTATTTCCATAGTTGTTGTAGCTTGTTATTGATAAAAAATTTCATTGAAAAATTCTTTCATTGCTTCCCATGATCGATGGTCAGCGGATGGATTGTAAGCCGCTCCTTTGGAAGGATCATCACCTGCCTCGGGGTTGGTGAAACTGTGGACACTACCACTGTAAAGAGTCATTTGCCAATCGACTTTGGCTTTTCGCATTTCATCTTGAAAAGCCTTTACTTCTTCGGGACCGACAAAGGGATCATCGGCCCCATGTAACACTAAAATTTTGGATTTAATATTTTTGGCATCGTCAGGATTAGGTGTGCTTAACCCGCCGTGGAAACTGACCACTCCTTTAAGATCCGCGCCGTTACGTGCCAACTCCAAAACGGTTGTACCACCGAAACAATAACCAATCGCCGCTAAATTCTTTACATCCACAAAGGGATGTTTTCTTAAAATTTCTAATCCTGCATTGGCGCGTGCACGCATGAGTCCACGATCGGATTTATACTTTCCTGCCTCGGCCGCTGCTTCTTCATTCGTTTTCGGTCGTATGCCTTTACCATACATATCAATCGCAAAGGCAACATATCCCAATTGCGCCAGTTGTTCAGCCCGTCGTTGCGCATAAAACCCTAACCCCTTCCACTCATGGACTACCAAAATACCCGGCCGTTTGCCTTGAATCGCATCATCGTAAGCCAAATACCCTTCCAAAACTGTATCTCCCTGTTTATATTCCACCAGCTCTGTGCGTAAAGCCGCCCAAGCATTTATAGAAGACAGAATAAAAATCATTATTAAACTTAAGATAAACTTCTGCATCAGTTCTTCTTATTGTCTTTTATCAAAATTTTTTTACGCATGATTACCGTCAATTCATTTTCATAATGGCCATAACACCATTATTATCTTCCGCGATGATCACCACTCGACTTGTTTTGCCAGATTTATCCACGCTGCCGTAAATAAGATTAAGATCAATACCGGCATCAGCAATTCTGTCGGCGATGGCCTGTAATGCCCCCGGCTTATTATCCAACGTGGTCAAGATCACCTCTTCTTCTCGGACGTCGTATTTCTTTGCCTTTAATAATTTCTTGGCCTGATTATTGTTATCCGAGACAAACATAATCACTCCTTTGTTGTCAACACCATAGGCACAAATGGCAACCAAATTAATTCCCGATGCGGAAATTACATTCGTCACCTCTGCCAGCGTCCCAACTTTGTTATCGACCGTAATCACCAACTGTTTATCTAAGGCTGCCTTGACCATATATCCCTCCTTTGTTTAAAAAACTTTATACTCTTTGTCTATGCTTGTCCCCACCAAAAATTTAGACGAATGGATAAGCTACTTTTATTTCAACGGGGCGATTTCTTTAAACATTAACGCTGTCGAATTGATACAATACCGTTTATGTGTTGGCGGTGGTCCGTCATCAAACACATGCCCTAAGTGCGCATGGCAGCGGCGACAATGAATCTCGATTCGTTGGATAAAGAAACTGGAATCTTTTTCGTAACCTACATTCTCTTCAGCCGCGGGTTTCCAAAAGCTCGGCCATCCTGTACCCGATTCGAATTTCGTATCCGAGAAAAAAAGATCATTGCCACAGCCGATACATTTATAGACACCTTTCTTCTTATTATTCCAGTATTGACCTGTGAACGCTCGTTCCGTTCCTTTCTGTCGGGTAACATGAAACTGCTCGGGTGTGAGAATTTTTTTCCATTCTTCATCTGTTTTATAGACATTCTCAACTTCTTCCAGCGCCCCTTTCTCAACGTTAAAGACGGTTATTTTTTCAACATTTTTTGTGGTTTGTGAACTGGAATTGTCTCTAGATTTATTCGCTTTCATCTCAGCCCCCATAAAAAATAAAGTTAAGGATACGAATAACATGTAACTAAAAAATCTTTGCATAACAAACCTTCATTAAGGCCTAATCCTCTTATACTTGGCTGTTTCAATAATCGGATTAAAATTATCCTATAGCTTATCGGAAGTATTTTGAACGCCTTGAACGTTTTGTGTCAACCACCAAGGTTTATCAAAAAATTTGCCGCCATCTTCCTTCGAATAAAACGTGTGCATTTGATCATTCACAAAATATTCCCAAAAGACTTCTTTCAACTGAGGATCATAAATTTTATACGCTCCGCCTTTTTCTTTTTCTTCTAAAAAGGTACGATAGGCATCAATGGGTTCTGGTCCGGCTTGTTGAAAAATAACACGACCTCCATACTGTTCATATAACGATTTATTGATCTTCCACGCTCGAACAAACTGCTTGGCAATATCAGCTTCTCCGATGGGAATCTGTTCATTTGTCTGCCCAGTGGCATCTATATGTTCATATTCAGAGATAAATCCGCGGATCATTTCTAGTTTTTGGGATGTCTCTTTCTTCTTTTCCTCAGCCAATGAACCAGAATTTAATTCTTTCAATAATTCTTCTTCTTGAGCTTTCCATTGCTTAATTTGATTTTGTCGTCCCTCATGCATGGCTTTTATAAAGCCATCAATCTCTTCTTGTGTTGGAGCTATATTATGATCACTTGTATATTTTTCCAGTAGAGGACCAAAAACCAGTGTGGTGATTTGTTCTCTTTGGTATTCTCGGACAGCCTCCGTCAATTGTTCCGCACTCATTTGCTGTTTTGAAGTTTCAATCAGCCGCTGATCTGGCTCGATTTGTGAAAACAAAATTTCTTTGCCTAGAACCATGGCCACGACTTTGGAAGTATCGCCTTTGGAAGTAGGGTTAGACGCGGAGGGTGGTGGTTGCGTTTGATTCGGTGCCTCTTCCGAATGGCTTAAAGACAAGTTAACAAAAAGAACTAAAAGCAACAACCCCCAAAATATTGGAAATCTTTTCTTCATCGATACCGCCTTTCTTTTTATAAATTTGTGCTGAAAACTCATTAAAACAAGAAGCCTCTACTCTTACGAAATTATCGTCTACTTCGAAGGGCTTCCTGTTGTTGACGGATCATCATGCGTGATCTTTCATTAGCTTCTTGAGCTTGCTGCTGAGCCTTATGAATATTCATATTCGCATCTCTCATTTTTTGTTTGACTTCATTGGCCCTTGCCTGCGCTTCCCGGGATCGAGCATTCAAATTTTCTTTAAACTTGGGGCCCGAAAAAAGCTTTGATTTAATCTGGTCAAGTTTGGCCATGAAATTAGCACGCTGAATTCTTTCTCTTAAATCTTGTATCAACGACCTTGTTTGTTGAGATTGTTCTTTGACCCTCTGCGTTTGATCTCGGAGATTCTCTTTATTTCTCTGCTGTTGTTCAAAAATATCCATAGCTTGATCATGTGCCTGGATTTGCCGCTGAAAATCTATCTGAAATTCTGTATCCTGAACCCGTATTTCTAGTTGTTGTTTAATAGTGTCTGCCTCGGCTCTGTAACAAAAGCTAAGACCGACTGATATAACGAGAAGATTCACAAATAACAAACATTGCTTTCTTTGCCACATTTTATTACCCCCTTTGTTTAATTAGAACGTAAGTAAATTTTTTTGTCACAACTACTAATCTCGATAAAAACGCGTAATGATGACATTGTCTTTAATATGTTCTACAACCTTTTGGGCACAAGTCTTCGCTAACGATTTAATGGCCTCTTGATCCTCCTTATTTTTCATCACGGATTCTTTAGAAAAACTAAGCGTTAAACCCCCTGTCTTCATATCCACCATTTGAATATATAAAGCAACTTCTTCTCCATCGATGAAAAAAGACCCAAATACGATACCATCAGCAGAAAATTTTTCCGCTATTTTTTGTCTACGATTATTTCCCTGGAGATTATTGGAAAAATCGATTGCCCCATAACTTTCCGGATGAGGAATGCTAAGGTCCTGAATAAATTGTGTATTCACTTGTCCTTTCCCCACGATTTGAATCTCTAGAAACGTTGATAGTTCCTGAAGGAAGGCATCATTAGCGAACGATCGTTGTGCCTCCGTTCCTTCCGTAAAAGGCATCACCAGTATTTTCTTATATTTTAATTCCTGAGCTGATTTTACTTGCTGTTTTGTTGTTGTACCACAGCCATAGAAAACAAGCGCTGAAATAAGAAAAAAAATAAACCTTTTCATCCGCTGCACCCTTTCATTATTTTATTACAAGTCTTTTCAAATAAGGAGAGCTCTCTAAAATGGCCTTTTAAGCTTATACATTTTATAACATTAATGAAAATAAACCAAATATTATTCCACTCCCTGCCAATATCTGTTATTATTGCTTTTATAATCATTTGTAGTCATTCACTCCGGAGAATTAAAGTAAATTTATAATCCCCTTCCTACCGAAAAGAGACAACCCGTGCCGGAAAAAGGAATGCCTCTTAAAAATTCCATTTCTTTCCAAAAATCCTATGAAAATATTTCCTTTTTAAAAAGTCCTCCCGCTCGATTAATTCGTGTCTTGTGTGAATTAATTGAACCGGAGGTGCGCTTTCGCCAACAGCATATTAGAGACACTATTGTTTTCTTCGGTTCAGCCCGAACAATGCCCCGTGAGGTGGCGGAAAGAAAACTTAAAAATATTAAGGCCCGTCTTGCCCAAAAAACCCGTCCCTCTTCCGTATTCAAAATACTTTATAAAAGAGCCCAACACGAATTAATGATGTCCCGCTACTATGAAGAGGCGAGTCAATTAGCGGAAAAATTAACCACTTGGTCTCAAGAGATGCACGACCCCAGTAATCGCTTTATTGTCTGTTCGGGTGGCGGGCCCGGGATTATGGAAGCCGCTAATAAAGGAGCCCAAAAAGCTGGAGGCCCTTCGATTGGACTGAACATTAGTCTGCCGGCCGAACAAATCCCCAATCCGTATCAAACTCACGAGATTTCTTTTGAGTTCCATTATTTTTTTATCCGCAAATTCTGGTTTTTTTATTTAGCTAAAGCCTTGGTGGTATTCCCTGGTGGATTTGGAACATTAGATGAACTTTTTGAATTACTCACTCTGGTTCAAACCAGAAAATCTAGAAAATATATGCCGATCATTTTATATGGAAAAGGATACTGGAATGAAGTCCTTAATTTTCAAGCGATGCTAAAGTGGGGAACCATCTATAGAGAAGATTTAAAACTTTTTCGTTTCTTCGATGATGTGGATTCAGCTTTTAAGTATTTGACTTTTGAATTAACGAAACTTTACCTCCATAAACCAAAAAAAGAAAATCAAGGAATAAATTAAAGAGAAAAAAAAGGGGGGGCTGAAATCAAAATGATTTCAGCCCCCCCTTTAGTTATTTTCTCCTTTTATCAAAAAATATTATCGGTGTCTCCCTACGCCGCCTGCGCGAGGACCAGGCCCACCAGTTCGATGAACGCCCCCTTGTCCTTTACCCGCGCCTACTCCTGCCCCATGGTCTCGAACACCTTTTTCCCATCCTTTATGCAGTCCATGATCATGTCGATCTTCGCGCCGATCCTTAAAATCTTCACGGCGATCACGCCTATCTTCCCTGCGATCCAGTCGATCTTCGCGACGGTCTAACCGGTCTTCTACTTTATCCAGCCGTCCGCCGTCGTGGCGTCTATCCCACCTATCTTCTTTTCGGTCTAACCGATCCTCTCGCCGATCCATTCGATCTTCCCTGTGATCTTTAATATCCTCGCGACGATCCCGCCTATCCTCCATACGATCCTTAAATCGCTTTGTTGCCCCTGGCGGCAAATTACCTTCTTGTTGCGCTTGTTTAAAGTCGCCTTTCAAATCTTTCCGAGATTCGCGCAATCCTTGCCGGTCTTGTTGCATCTGCTGAATATTTTCTTGATGCATGGCTTTAAGTTCGGCTTTGAGTTTTTCGGCGGTTTGCTCATCCCCTGCTTGAATCGCATTTCGTATCTGTTCTCTTAAATTGCGTTCTTCATCACGAGCCTGTTGGGCATTAGATTTGATTCCTTGCCGTTCCTCTTTAATCTTCTGGACATCCTCTTTCAACTCTCCAACCGCACTTCCCTCTGAAGAGGTTTCTCCTTCGGCAAAAATCGGAGCGGCGATACTCATGCCCAATAGACTGATGAGCCCACCTAATAACCAAATCTTTTTATTCATAATTGCCTCCTTCATATTAATTAAAAACAAATTTCCCTAACATCATGCTGATGCCCCATCCCATCAGTAAAAATCCTACAATCGGACTTAATTTCAAACTTTGGGGCGCCACCTTCTCTAATAACACGACAATACTAACGATGGCGATCCAGACAAGGTTCATGACCCCCACCACAAATAAAAGGGCCATCAGCGCCCAACAACATCCTGTACAAAAAAGGCCGTGCTGCCATCCCATGAGAAAAGCGCCTAATTTTCCTTCCCGCCATTCGGTCATAATAAAATGAAATGGTGTCTGGCAATGTTTAAGACAAGTATTTTTAAGTGGTGTAAACTGAAAAATTCCGGCAAGGGAAAGCACTATCCCGCTAAAAAGCGGACTCGTGCTGATCATCATAGGACAAAGAAGTGCTTGTGAATGCAAATACCACTGCGAAAAGGTGGCTAGAATACTAAACGCTATCCAAGCCACAAGATAACCAAAAAGAAAAATCCAGGTGGGAACAAAGGGGTCTTGTCGCTGCTGTCTTTTTCGATTAATAGACGCGAACACCAACACGATAGGAACAGCCGAAGGAACCATCATGGCCACCATCATCACCGCCCACATCAAAAGCACATTCAAGAAATCCGCTGTTGACCAAGATTGCATATTCGGCATAATACACATAGGCATCTTATTCATCGCATTCATGCAGCGGGCTTGGTAAACCATAATGATCCACGCTAAGATGGACACAACAATGAGCGACAAAAGAATAACCTTGCGATCTTTCTTTAGGGTTAATTCTCCCGAAGGGGTAATAAAATCCATTTTGAAGATTAATTGCTGTATTTAATCTTTGTTACGAACCCATTTTTACCGGGGTAGGAAAAATTAAGCTCTCCTACAGAAGCTCGGCATTCTTTTGCAGAAACACATTGTGCTTTTTTAAAAATAAATCCTGTTTCGTGATCAACGCAAATTCCTTCCTCTTGACCATTGACAGGATTTTTAATGGGTTCAAACGTCATGGCGGCCGCATTCCCTATTCTCACGCTGCTATTTTTTCCTTTAATGTTAAACTTAAAAGGCACGTATTTGGGCTCTAACACTTTTGAGAATGTTGTCACAATAATTTCAAAGGGCATACCCCCTGCTTGTCCACTGGCAATCTTGAATAAAGCGTCGCGCTGTTCGGCATTGGCTTTCTCATCAAAAAATAAGGCCGCAACACCATTACCTTGATGAATGGCTTTCGGCCACCGCGCAGCAAAAGCCAAAGCAAAACCATTCAAAGAAATATTACCATAACGACCTTTATTAATCCTCCACGCTCCCATGCCTTCACAATACCCTTGAGTGGGTGGTGCTTCAAATTCACACGGACATCCATAATCACAATTACAGGCTTGAAAATAATCCGCTTCCATAGTCCATTTAATCTTTTTTGGTTTGATCATATTTCTCCTCCTTAAATTTGCTAAATTGTTTTTATCAAACGAACCATATCTTAAGTCCAAAATTTTTTGAAGTCAATGAGCTTAATAAAGCATCCCCCAAATTTTGTTTGTACTCTATTTATTTCTCTATCTCTAATGTCCTCCACGATACCCAATCTAAGGGCATTTTACCCCAATACGTTTGTGTACTTGTCAAAATGCGCTGAGGATTACCTAAAATTTCAAAGGGTATTTCCAGAGTAATTTTCTTGGCCTCTCGCGTCACTTTTATAACATCCGGTGAAATCTTATGCTTTTGATCATAAATCTCATGACGAATAGAACCCAATTTAATGTGTATCTTAGACATTTGAGCGAAAGGTCGATCCTTGCGATAACCAAAAATATATACCGAAACTCCCACCGTCTCTCCCAATGGACGAGACAACTTGATGGAGAAGACAAGATTATCTTTCCGAAGAGACACAGATCGTTCTTCGAATCCTATAACAGCTGCTTGTTCCTCGTCGGTTAATTGTTCCGATACTTCGCTCATATATCCTTGTGTATCCGAAGATAACATGGCAGGGGACGTATTACTGCGTAACTTAACTGTAGGAAAATCCCCAAATAATTCATTAGCCCTAACAAAAGATTTCAGATAACCAGGACTGGATTTATACTGTGACTTGTGCTTTTTAAGGGCCTCCACCTTTTGACCAAGTTCTTTAGAAGTCAGTGAATTTGATTGCCAGGCAATCTGGTCTTGAAAAAAGGGCGGCGGTTGCAAAGAGAGATCGGGATGAAATTTTTTAGGGTTAGGCCATTTTTTAAAATGAATTAAATATGGATAAAGCTCTGGGTTAATCTGGTCCTCCAGATCCCAAAGAGCAACGCGGGTCAACAAATACAAGCTGCGGTGATCACCGTTGTGATCCCCCGGATGGGATAAAAATATTTTGGTCGGTTTAAACCCGGCGAGTACTGTTTTTAAATCTTTTAAAATTTCCTCTCCTTTATACGGAGCTCCGGGACGTAATGCATTTTCATACGGTACTGCTGTTGCCTTCGTAAGAATACTGCGATAAGGAGGCGAGTCTTGCCAATGTCTATACCAAATATTTAGCACGCCAAAATCAGGATAACCCAAAAACGTAAGTTGATTGGCTGCAACTCCCAAATATTGCGCAGCAGCAATAGCCTCGTCATGACGAATAAGTGCCATGCTTTGAACCGCTTTAGGCATGAAAACGGGGTGTTTACGATAAAGAAGAAACGACCATTGATTAAAATCACCATAGGTCAAAAACGCAATATGAACAGGCAAACCCATCGCTTTGGCTTTCTGAATAATACCGGCGCATCCCAAAATTTCATCATCCGGATGAGGGGCTAAAATTAAAATACGATCCTCTGGACTTAGGGTAACTTGAGAACTCTGTGGTTCTCCTGTATTTGTGTTATTTTGGGATAGAGGTGCTCCATTCCATAGCGTGATCACAATAGCTATCGATAAAATGAGATTCAAACAATGTTTTTCTCTCATTAATAAAGTCCCATTCCTAGAATTTTCAACAGTCCTGACTTATCGAAAAAACCATTGCCGTATCCTCTAAATGAATTAATTAGTTTCAATATTGTAACGATGGAGGGTTGCTCTATCAAGCAATATATTAGGAGGGATATTTGTGGAAGATAGGGATTGTTAATCTTAGGAATTTTGATCGTTTAAAGATTTTTGTTTATATTTTACAAGGAAATGCTGTTCTAAATAAAAACTCAGGTCTTAAATAACAAATGTGGGGGGCAATACGACATGACCTTTGCTATTTAAGACCTGGGCAATTCGTTCACTTCATTATTTTATCAGATTAATCGAGGAGACTTCGTTAACTCCTTCTTTAGTCGTCAAATATTTGAGCTTAACATTGGTGTCTTTACTAATCTTGTCTAAGGTAAGCGGTTTCCAATCAGCATCATAAATTGTTGTAGTCAACTTGACTAAAAATGTAAACTTTTGACCATTAGAATCCGCTATGGTAATTTCGGACTTTGTCCCCTTGGTGGAATCAGCAATAGTTACGGATTCAACTTTACCGGTTAAATTTTTTATTTCGGTAACTTTCGCGATGGTGGGAGTCATTGTTGCTGGTTTTGCCGGCGCCGCTGCTGGTGTTGCCGTTGCCGGTTTTGCTGCAGGCTGAGCTGCCGGTTGAGCAAAGCAATAACTAGTAACGAATATCCCCATTATCAATAATGACAACGTGCGTCTCATTTTTTACTTCCTTTCTATCGATTAAAGAGTTATTTTTTGCTTTTGGCTAAAATTTTTACACTTTTTGCCTTACCAGTCGCTGGTTCAAATTTTACCTTAACATTTTCCCCACTCTTTAAAGAAGCTAGGATCTTGGCATCGACAGCCACCGTCTTATCCGTGCCCGTCTTGTTATCCTTGACCACTAATTCATTCTTCGCTGAATCAATGGATACTATGCTTCCTTTGATGACTTCGACTTTATTACTGACGGCTGGTGAGGCTGCCTTTTTGGTTGCTTTTGCAAAACTTAAGGTTGGAAGGCTGACCAAAAATAATAATAGACTCAAAATTAGTATTTTCCTTTTCACCTAACTCACCTCCTTTCATATTTTTCTAGTCTAAGCATACAAAAACAGGATTAAAAGAACATTAAAGGGAGATTAAAAGATTCTAATCTTATTTCTGGAGGACGAATTGAGGCAAATGTAGATTTGAGTTTACCGATAAAGGTAAGGTCACCACAAAGGTTGTTCCTTGGCCTAATTTACTTTCAACTTGGATTGTTCCTCGATGGGCCTCCACAATGGATTTGGCGATACTTAAACCTAAACCGACACCCATACCGGTGCGCGATTTATCCACTTGATAAAACCGATCGAAGATGAATGGCAATTCTTCTTTAGGAATGCCGATCCCTGTATCCGCAATGTGTACGTTCACAATTTCTTCCTTTTTCTGTAAATCAATCATAACCTTACCACCCTCAGGGGTATATTTTATGCTATTATCCAGTAGATTCAGAAACAATCGCTTCATTTGATTTTCATCGGCAGCGATAATGATTTGACGTTGACAAAAAAAAGTTATTTTTAAATTTTTCGCTTCCGCCAATACCCGAATATTTTCTACGATATTCTGAATAAACTCACTTAAATCCACCTCTTTCATCTCGAGAATCATCTGCCTACTATCAAACTTAGCGAGGAGTAAAAGTTCTTCCACCATTTGGCTGATCTTCTCAATTTCTTCTGAACTACTACGCAAAACCGCTTCATATTCATTAGCGGATCGAATTTTCTTTAATGTAACTTCTATCTCACCTTTAAGGATGGTCAGGGGAGTTTTTAGTTCATGCGAAACATTTTGAATAAACTGTCGCTGAAAAGTAAATGCCCTATCCAGCTCTTCCAGCATTTCATTAAAGGTGTCTGCTAATCTTTTGATCTCATCCTTGGTATCAGGAATGGTGATTCTTAAGTTTAAATTGTCGGCTCGGATTTGACGTGTGGTCCTAATCATGCTATTAATGGGATTTAGTGTCATCTTGGCTAACAATGCACCCGCTATACCCGTAAAAAAAATAGTAATAGGCAGAACTAGAAATAATATTCCTCTTAACTTCGTTAATTCGGCGTACAGAATCGTCAAAGGACTGGCCACTTGGACAATATAAGAAACTTTTTTGTCCTCAATAATGGGAGCCGTAAAAACTCTAAAAGTAGTGGGCTTTCCTGTTATAATTTCAATATCAAAATTATCGAACCGGCTATGTCCCCTTAAAACATCCCCAAACATCCCTCGAGATAGAACTTTAAAATTGGGAATGTCCTTAGAAGAAGCAATGGGTTCACCGTTAGCATCGTAAACCCACACAGCAATATTAATTAATTTAGGATCAGTAGATTTTTCTTCAACCCATTGCTGTGCAATTTTCGCAAAGTTGATATTATTGATTTTACTAAAAACATTGGTCGTAACTCCGCCTTTGATAGCTTCTAATTTTTCTGCCTCCCAATACGTGTCAATGGAGTCCGCGATTCCCTCGGCCTTGGACATTAATAAATCATTTAGATTTTCGTGTAGACTGTGCCGAAAATTATAATAAAGGACCCAACTAAACAATGAGAGCGTAATGGTCAGTATCAACATATACCAAAGAATAATTTTAAAACGAATAGATTTAAAAATCATTTTTTCCCTTAAAAGTGTATCCTCTCCCTCGAATTGTATGGATCAATTTCGTTTTATGACCTTCATCTACTTTCTTCCGTAAATAATTGATATAAACATCAATAACGTTCGTATCGGTATCAAAATCAATATCCCAAACATGTTCCGAAATCATGGTGCGCGTCACAACTTTCCCTGCATTGCGCATGAGGTATTCTAATAAAGCCATTTCTTTGGAGGTCAGGATAATTTCTTTATGGGCACGGTAGACCTTGTGAGTTAACAAACCCAGAGTCAAGTCGTTAACTTGAAGCGTGGTCGTTACCGCTAAATCTTTTTTCCGCAAAAGAGCACGCACCCTTGCTAGGAACTCCTCAAACGCAAAAGGCTTGGTTAAATAGTCATCCGCTCCAGCGTCCAACCCCGTTACCTTATCTTTCACGGAATCCTTAGCGGTCAGCATAATAATGGGGGCTGTGATTTTATCTTGTCGTAGTTGTCGACAAAACTGGACTCCATCCATTTTCGGGAGCATGACATCCAAGACAATGGCATCGTAATCATTGGTCGTGGCTAAAAAATGTCCTTCTTGGCCATCATAGGCCACATCGACAGCGTATCCTTCCTCTTTTAAGCCGCGTTTGATAAAATCAGCAATTTTTCTTTCATCTTCAACAACAAGAATGCGCATAATAAAATTTCCTTTCAAAGGATGGCATGGATTATCTTCTTTAGTGATTTATACATCATATCTAAAATAAAAACTCTCTGCAAATTATTTTCAACACAGGGCTTTTGCCTTGAGGGACAGCTATCCCTCTTAGCTCAAATTGTTGAGAATAAAAGCAGCGAGGATTATTTTTTCCCTCCAATATATGCTATATTTTATACTGTAGAAGTAAAACTCCATGGCCTAAAGACCATGGCTTTCTGGCGTTGGAGTAAAATTACTACTTGATTTGTGAGTGAATAAAATGATTAAAGGATTAAAGTTAGGGTTGTGCTTACTCTTTTGGATCCTCCTAGGCATTTCTTCTGTAAGTGCCTTTGACCGCGTTGACCATAAAGGATCTGCCAACAATCTACCCTGGAATAATTATATCCCAATTACACAGGGCGTGCCTGATCCTCAAAAATCCTCACAATTACCCGCAGAACTTAATATCCATTTGGCGCTCTGGGACAATGATATTCTAAAAAAGAGCGTCCTGAAAGCAGATCCTAAGAAGCTATTTAACATCCCCGTCCAAGATCCATCAAGCCTCCAGGACTCAACGCAAGCCTTCCTAAAAACATATGGCTATTTGTTCGGCATTAATAACGCTGTAAAATTAGAACTGGTTCAAGTCGAGTACCCTCAACAAATTTCAAGCTCTTTCTCTAGCTCTACAACCCTCCCCTATCCACGAGAGCATATAGGCACAGCGATTTATCAACAAGTTGTGACCAACCCATTGGATGGAAAAGATTATCCCGTCACAGGAAGTTTTATTGTGTTCGGTTTTAATAAAGATACGGCAAATCCAAATGGCAACATCGTTTTGGTCAAGGCAAATATTTACGATGACAACACCATTCAAGATCTGACGACCGGAGATCTTCTAACTGTTGAAGAAATTGTCAAAAGTGTTAAAAGCCAAATGGCCGCCGATTATGATAACCCTCCCCCTGTTTTTGAAGAGAAATCGGTAAAACTTGTGGGGTATCCGGTCCCGACTGATAATAACGGGCATAGGCAAGTCATCTGGGCTTATGAACTGGTATTTAAACTATCCTTATCACCCCAATACCACGTTGAACGTCTAAAGGTGATCGCGGATGCGGAATCCGGCTTTATATTAAGTATAGAGAATCTACTTCTGTACGACAACATAACCGGACATGTTACGGGCCCAATTTATCCCGAGAGACCAACTCAAGAACCCAAACTGGGCGTTCCCTTTCAAGATAATTCTATAGCAATTAAACCAAGCTCGGGGACAGAAGTGTTTGGTCAAACCAACGAGCAAGGCATTTATTCAATTGAAGCGACATCGCCCAAAAGAGTTCGTGCTCAATTAGAAGGGCCCTGGGTAAAGGTGGTCAATGCCGAAAACGGCAAGAGTATAAGCTTCGATAGACTTTCCGGAAAGGGATATGATATCGACTGGAAGGAATTTGACACCTCCTATAAACTTGAACAATCAAACGTTTTCTACCACACTAACATCATGCACGATTTTGCTCGCCAGCCCCATATCGATGCCCCGATGGATTTCCAAATGCCAGCTCGCGTGAATATTAATGATAGTTGTAATGCCTATTATGATAAGGCAGATCAATCCATCAATTTTTTTAAACAGGACAAAGATTGTGAAGCCTCCTCCCTTTTCAACGGTATCATTTATCACGAATATACCCATGGAATCACTACTAAACTCATTAACATCTATTGGCCATATGCGGATGAAACTGGGAACATGAATGAAGCCGTCTCAGACTATGCCGCCTGCAGTATTAGAGACACCCAAAATCTTCCCGACCCTGCTTGTCAAATTGAGTTTGATAAAAATGCTCCAGCGCCCTGTTTCCGAAGATGTGATACGGACGATAGATATCCGGATAACTACAACCGTGAACCGCATTCGGGCATGCAAATCATTTCCGGTGCGTTATGGGACGTCCGAGAAAAATTAATCGCAAAGCTTGGAAAAGAGATCGGGGCAAATTACGCTGATTCCCTCGTCTTTGGCGCCTTACGCCTTCAACCGATTTCTTTCGTGGACTTACTTGACTCTTTGATTTTAGCCGATGATGACAACGCAAATATCACCGATGGCAGTATGAACTTAACTGAAATTTGTGAGTCATTCAATAATCATGGCATTTATTCGGCCCTATGTGAAAAAGGGGTTGTCAGCAAACCGGTAGCAGATATTTATCTACCTAACTACTCTCATACGGTATACGGGTCGGCTTTTTCGATTGGACTACCGTTAGACCATTGGGTTCTCGAAGCAGGGAAAATTGATCCCTCAACTGATAACATTACCTGGGTAACGCTCGTGCCGGACACGAAGAAACCAATAAAAAATGACCGCCTTATCGTCTGGCCGCCGACTGGTCTTGAACCAGGAAATTATATCTTACGCCTAACTGTGTTCGATACCCAAAATCATTCCGCTATGGACCAAATTAAATTATGGAATTCGAAAAAGATTAACTTTACAATTAGCAATGACCTAACCGGAAAAAACATAAATTCCATATGGATTAAACCTAGAGGATTATCCCTGTCTTTTCCTGAGCAACCGCCTTTTTTTCCTAGAAGGACAAACAAGGTTCATATTATAAGCTTCTCGATCCCCGAAGAATCAGATCTGCTTGTTTTTATGCAGGAACAGGGCCGGAATGGCAATCAATATATGCTTTATCAACACATTCCGGGGGGGCTTGCTTCCACGCCGGTCGAATTACAAACCAGCAGGACAATGAAATTAGCCTCGAATGCTGAGCAAATCATTAACAATAAACAAATGAATGTTGAAGAAGTCACGCATTACATAGCCAATGGCCCAACCGTTGCCCCCGCAACAACAGATAATCTATATATCTCAACCGGCCTTGACTTATTATTTCATGATTACTTTATCGTATCGAGTTTCGGTGCCTCTAATTTAGAAGAGCATAAAATCATGAAGCTCTCCGCAGCTTACCTTTATCCATTTACAGCGAACGTCATGATTGATGAATCCTCCTTAGAAAAACATGACATCACGATAGATGACACTTTAAAATATAATAAATACTCCCTCGGCATTTTCAATACTTACACAAAGTACACCATAGAGAAACTCCAAAGCAAAAACACTTATACAGTATGGACTCAGCCCATACCTAATAATCCTAAGGGCGAAACACTGATTTTTTATGCTCATGGGAATCGAGTTTCTCATTTCCAGCGAGGACCTATTCAATTTGATATCCCTGAACAGCTGCTAGAAAATCCAGCTCCATTGGAAAATGACAGCCATATATTCAAAGCACCCTTCCGCTTTGTCATTGATCCCTGGAAAAACTTAGACGGCTACTTTGTGAATGACTCTAATAGACGTGATTCTGGCTGGATGATTCCCCCATTTAATTTGACCGTTACCCAACCTGATGGGAAAAGTGTAGATTTAAATAGTAATTCCGTCTTCTGGTCTCTTCACTGTAAAGACAAGCCCTGTCCAACCGGTGATTATTCTGTTGATTGGATTTCGACAGACATCTTTAAAAACGAAAAAATAATTGAATTCCACGGCAAATATCACTACGACGAAACGGAAGCGGTTTTTAAGCCGCTCTCTAGTCAAAACAACGAGCGGGACCCTTTCCTTTCGGAACTCAATCACTCCGAAGAATCCCATATTTTATTTATCCGAGGCGATGCTAACGATGACGGGGAAGTTAATATCTCGGATGCGATTTATACTCTCGAGTGGCTCTTTTTAGGAAAGCCTCCACCAGAAGTGCTTGATAGTGCCGATACGGATGATGATGGGAAGAACGATATTAGTGATCCAATCTTCCTTTTGAATGCACTATTTATTAAAGGAGGACCACTCCCTCCGCCCTATCCTCAGGATGGCCGTGATCCAACAGAGGATAATCTAGTTGTGCCTGAATCACAATAAGGAATCCACCTTGTTCTCTCCTTTAGCCTCATAAAACTGTCCCGGCTTTTTCGGATATTTTTGCCAAAAAACTACTTTTCAGCTTCTAGAAGAAAATATTTCCTATTCTCCTTCATCTGCCTAACCCGAATTATATGAAGTGGTTAAAGTTAGCAAAATCACGAAAGCGTTTTCTTAAAGTGCCTTTCTACCCATTGAAAATCTCTATATAAATGCTATCCTTTCATTGTCGACTATACACAAGTGGAAACCTTTAAATAGTGTTCAGTCGTGTACTCGTTTCTATTGTTTGCCAAGGAGAAAATGTCAGTACATACAAAAAAATCCAAAAATAGTTTATTTTATTTCATTGTCATCGTTTCCTTTGACCTTTTATTCTGGTGGGTTGAACCGACATACGCCGTAGGAACAAATCAGTTTATGCGGTCCGATACAAACTTCGACGGCGAAGTGGATTTGTCAGATCCTGTCGTTACTCTTCTTTATCTTTTTCAAGGAGGGGCTCCTCCAAATTGTGAAGATGCGGCCGATGTTGACGATAGTGGGAAACTAGATATTTCGGATGCTATATATACCTTACTTTACTTATTTAGAGGGGGACCTCAACCTTCTAATCCCTTCCCTCTAGTAGGTGATGATTTAACGAGCGACCCATTATCCTGCAGCCCTCCAGACGATTGTAACCCCGACAATCCTTTTATCTATCCTCACAACAAAAACCCTTACTGTGATTGCGATGAAACCAGTTATTATGCCCAAGGCCGAATCGAAATTTGTGGTAACAACATGGATGAAAATTGTGATGGGATTGTCATCCCGTGCGAGCCATCGTTTAATCCACAGTTGATTGGAACAATGCCGGATTCTCCTATTTCTTTAACTGAAACTTCTGGAATTGTTGCCAGTCGACAATATCCAGGTGTGTACTGGGTCCATCGCGATTCCGGAGACACGGCTAGAATTTATGCGATCCGTGACAACGGATCTCTCATCCGCACCTTTTCTGTGACTAAAGCAGCGGCAACTGACTGGGAAGATATCAGCATAAGTTTTGATGAAAATGATAAAACTTGGTATTTGTGGATCGCCGATATTGGTAATAACCCTAACCAAAATCCTCCCATGCCGAGAGATGAACTTACAATTTATAAGGTCCCTGAACCTAATCCTTTTACGGGGGAAACAAAAACACTACCTGCGATTCTTTATAATTTCAACTATCCCGATGGAAAGCATGATGCCGAAGCCCTTTTCATCTGGGAAGGTATTCCTTATATTGCGGAAAAAAGAACAGATGTCTCTGGTCATGGCCGAGCACGCATTTACAAATTCCCAAGGTTGGATGAATCAACGACAGTTACTCTTGAACTTATAGCAGAATTTCTTAACGATGGAAAAGTGGTTACAGGGGCAGACATCTCGCAGGATGGGAGGAGATTAACGCTTATATCCGATACAATATCCCCTACGGGAGAACATCCGAATGTAGCGGATCGGCATTGGATCATCGAAAGGGCCGAAGGATCAACCAAGATCGAAGATTTTATTTCTAACCCTCTCCAAATTTGGATATTCGATTTTAAGAACCAACAGGGAGAAGGGATTTGTTTTATCCCTGAAACCTACGATATTTTTATTACCAGTGAAGAGCGAAGCATCTGGTCACTACCACAATCCCTCTATAACCCTTAAGGGTCGGTATCACCAATTGAATTACCCTGGAAATATTTCTAAAAGCACGCGGTTAATTTTTATCATTACTCCATTTTCTGCCATCTCCAATTTCCGTTTTGATCGAGAAAAAAAAGATATTTCGGCATGATTTCCCTATAATATTGTGGGTAAAGCAACTCAAAGAAATTATATTTTTTTTCAGGAATGTCCTTATTTTTTATCCACTCGAATTGATTTTTATTCACTAAAATCGGATCAATGCCGAATGAAAAATCTTCTTGGCTTCCATGTTGATGTATTAAGTTTTGTATATTTTCATTCAAAATTCTAAAGGCTTTATTTGAAAGAGTCCTTTCTCGAATAACTAATGAGGTTTGAGCCGTATTCACGAAAATCAACATAATTAATAAGGCCTTAGTCAATTTTCGCAAAAAAGTCAACGAATGAACCTTAGGAAGATGGTCAAAAGGAATGGAATAATAGATGAATAGAACAAAAAATGTCCAAAAAAAATAATTATAGTAAGAGTTATCTGCCAAAATCCTTGCGATGCCTCTTATACTAATTCGTCCCAACGAAATGATACAAACATAAGAAACGATCATGCAAAATAATAAACTCAATATCCTCCATTTATATTTAATATAATTGAAAGATATCCCTCTCCTTAGAATAGCAAAGTAAACACATATTGCTGCGATTCCTAGCAGTACGGGTATCAAGTTGGGCCCCGATAACGGAAAAATCCCCTTCGTGGATTTTAATATATACAATGGATAAATGACCGTCCTTTGCCTTGATAAAATCACAAATTGTGAGGGAAAAAGACCTACATAAATCCACCAAAACAATATTAGGGGAATACGTTTAATCAAATTAGCAATATTTTTGAATTGAAGAATTTGTTGTCCTTCTAATGACAACTTAAAACCTCGGTAAACGAGATCCAGAAAATCAAAAGTCAAATATAGAATGATGGGAATACAAATGATCGCTGCAATAAAAAATTTGGAGTGAACAATTTTAGGGATATTACTGTGATCATGAGTTTTTGTATCTTTCGGGACAAAGATTAAATAAAAATAGATAGCAAATAGGAAGCAATAAAGAATTCCTAATTCGTAGGTGAGAGTGGCAATAGTCAAGGCAATTACGATTTTAACTAAGCTTCGCAAACATAAACGTCCATTGATAATAAATTTCTGCAGTTCATAAAAAGATTTTAAAATGCAGATGATAAAAATTAAATAGCTGTTAACATTGGTCCAAATCACCATTTCCACGCCGGCATTTAAAACTGAGAAGAATGTCACCAACATCACGGCAAAGAAACTTTCACGAACCTGTAATAACAATTTCAAAAGAAGCCATATAACTGTTAAGTGAAGAAGGAATCCTGTAATTTGCCAATACATAAAATTGTTCCCAAATAACCATTTCTCAAGGCCTAGAAAAATATAGACAACGGGACGAAACAATAAATCGTCTTTCATATCAAAAGGTAATTCTAACCGATTAAAGGCGTAATTCTTTAACGTCAGGGTAAACCAATCCTGTTGATACGCCACATCGGCAAGGTATACCAATTGATCCGATCTGGGTATATGAAAAAAAGAGGGGAAATAGATGATCAGGTTAAATAATGCTACGGGAAGGAAATAATACAGGAAATCTTTTCTGTCGGAAGAAGACATTTATTTTAAGGTAAAAAGCATTTCTATTTTGAAAGTGGATCCCCACGGGCAAGCCCGGGGTTTTCTGTAAAGGCGGATAAAAGTAATGATTTTATCCCTTCACCACGCCAATGGGCCGCATACGGCACAATTTTCTTGACAAACCGGCTTGCGAGACGACCTCCACCACTTCACTGGCGTCTTTGTACACGCCGGGAGCTTCCTCAACGATTGTGGCTTTGGATTCGGCCTGAACAATGATCCCGCGTTCTTCGAGTTCTTTTAGCAACGTGTGTGCTTGATAAATCTTTTGCGCCTTCGAGCGCGACATAACGCGACCGGCCCCGTGACAGCAGGAATAAAAAGTTTCGCTCGAACCTTCTTCACCGATCAAAAGATACGAAAAACTACCCATACTTCCGGGGATAATCACGGGTTGACCAATGGAGCGATATTTCAACGGTAATTCTGGATGACCCGCGGGAAAAGCACGGGTGGCACCTTTTCGATGAATACACAAAACAGCCTCTTTACCGTTAATTTTATGCTTTTCCATTTTGGCAATGTTATGAGCCACATCGTAAATCTGATTTAAACCCAATTCCTGCCATTGGACGCTAAAAATTTTTTCGAAAGATAGTCGGACATTATGCAGAATCATTTGCCGATTACAAAAAGCAAAATTAGCCGCCGACCGCATGGCGGAAAGGTATTCTTGCCCCTCAAAAGAATTGAGGGGCGCGCAGGCCAATTGTTTGTCGGGAAGATGAATATTATATTTCGACAAACAACTCAGAAACACCTTGCAGTAATCCGTGCAGACCTGATGACCTAACCCTCGCGACCCACAATGGATCATCACACAAACTTCACCCTCGAAAAGATTCAGTTGCTTGGCCGACGATTCATCAAAAATTTTGTCGATGATCTGAATCTCTAAAAAATGATTGCCGGAACCCAAAGTACCCAGTTGGCTTTTCCCCCGGTCATACGCCCGTTCAGAAACAGCCTCGGGGTTAGCGCCCGCAATGCACCCGTAATCTTCGGTGGCCTCTAAATCCGCCTCCACGCCATAATCGTGTTCTACCGCCCAACGAGAACCTCTACTCAGCACCTGTTTTAATTCCCGATTCTGTAAACGAAGCCCGCCCTTTGCGCCCATTCCCGACGGAACACTTTGAAATAACGTGCGTACCAGTTCCCGCAAACGCGGACGCACCTCTTGTTCTTTAAGTTTTGTACGAACAAAACGAACCCCGCAATTGATATCAAATCCCACTCCGCCGGGAGAAATCACTCCTCCTTTTTCCGGATTCGTTGCCGCCACACCGCCAATGGGAAAACCATAACCCCAATGCATATCCGGCATCGCCATAGAATAACCCACAATCCCCGGCAAAAACGCCACATTAACCACTTGCTCAACAGCTCTATCTTTCAAAATATCTGTCAAAAGTTTTTCATTGGCATAAATTCTCCCCGGCACACGCATCCCAGAGTTAAACGAACTGGGAATCTCGTAACGGCAATGGTCGATTTTGGTTAATGGAATAGTACTCGTTTCCATATATTTTTACGGTGAACTGTTGAAGATTATTAAAATAGGTTACAAATGTTAGTTGAGGTTACAAAAGTTATAGAGGTTACTCTGGGGAGGTTATTTGAGGTTACCGAAGGTTAAACGCAACCTTAAATTAACCTAAAGAAACCTTATCCAAGCAACCTATGTAACCTTATTAACCTCCTTAACCTTATATAACCTTTACTTTTCATTTCCACATCACACATCAAAAATAATCTCAACCTTGTATTGGCGACCTTCTCGTTTAATTTTCAACCGATGATACGTCACCGCTTTGATTTCCCGCTCAATAATAAAATGTTTACGCTGCGCCCCGGAGGCTTTCGCGCTCAAGGATTTTTCGGTCAATTTTAAGATTTTGAAATCCTTAAAAATTAAATTCTTCGCATCACTTATCGAGATGAGTTCACTTAACCAACACAAAAGTAAATCGTCGGCATTTTCGGCTTCCAGCTCAACACGTATTTCCTTTTTTTCTGACGGCTTAATCTTGTGACCGATTTGTGCCACCACGTCAAACATCGCCACAGCGGCGCGCGTGAAAAGTTCTTTATAATCCTTCCCCTTGATTTGAATACCAAAATCCGCGGTGTGGTCGATGAGGGTATAGTTTTTCATAGGGTGTTTATCGGAAGATTAAATTCGACTGCTCTCATTATAGAAGCATCTTAAAAATTGTCAAACATCTACGTGGGTTGTTATAAAAACTTGTGTTATACTTTGTCTAGAATCAATTGATTCAATGGAAAAGCTTTATTTTTGAATTTCAGTAAGGGTTATACTCAAATGTTCCTTAAGAAACTTTCCATTATTTTGGCTACTATTCTAATCTCATCTTTCTATTTAACGACATTGGCCTTAGCCCAAAACCAGCCTTATGCCCAACTTCTTTGGTATTACAAAATAACCCAACCCCAAAATTGTACCCCAGAACAGTTGACTTGTGATAATCAAGGTGGAATAACGCCAACCTCCACATCAGGTGATCCATCACAAAAATGCCCCGGGGATCAAACTTCAACGTGTTTAGATTTTAGTTTTCAACCGGTGTTGGGAGATGTGGACCATGATGGACTTCCAGAAGTTATTTTTATTCGCTGTAACGATGTTTATGTTCTCAAAGATACCGATAATGATGGATTGGCTGATGTCATATGGCAACATGAAGTATGGCCTATAAGAGATAACATAGCTCCTCCTCCTCGGGTAGCTGAAGTAGCTGATATGAATAATGATGGTCTTCTTGAGATTATTAGCCCTATAGGTAATGATTTGAACTCGACGGGCTTCACTATTTTTCAGCCTTGGGATGCTCAAGGTAAAAAAAGAGAAAACCCCATTTTATGGCAATATACCTATCCTAATTATCCTACGGAAATAATGAATCCTAAATTTGCTATTGGTGACGTCAATAATGACCATTACCCAGATGTAATAGCTACAGCCAAAGTCGGTTCTACCGGGAAAGTTTTTGCTGTCGGAGGGAAGGAAAAAAATATTATTTGGCAATATTCAACTCCAAATCAAATTAGTTTGTTTTCCTCCCCATCATTATTTGATATGGATAGGGATGGTTTTCTTGATGTTATCATTGCTTATAGTTCTTCTGTTGAAGTCCTGAAAGTTTATCCGAACAACCCACCTATCAGTATAATGAAATGGTCCATCCCTAGTGAAGCAGGCCAAAATTTTATAAATGCAAATGCCATTGCTGATATAAATAATGATACTTTTCCAGAGATTCTACAGGCAGCCCAAACCCCTCAATCTACTGTGGGGCCTGACTCAATTTATGCCTTAACAACTAAGGATGGAGTATTAAAACCTTTATGGACGTATACTGTAAACGATTCAATATTATCAAGCGGTTACCTTGCCATGGGAGATATTGATCATGACGGGAAAAGCATGGAGCTCGTTTTTGCTACGGCCTGGTGGGCTATTAACATTTTGAATGCTAACGGTGAATTAAGTTGGACATCGGAAATTCGGGGCAACATACCTGTTTTAGCAAATTTAGATGCCGATTTAGATCCTAATGAAGACTTAGAAATTCCAATAACGCTTTGGGGAATAGGTTTTCTCCATCGTGCGCCGCCTCCGTCATCTGACGCTGTAAATGCTATTTTTGATCCTTCAACTGTTAGCACCGATCCTATATATACATATCCTTTGCCTAAAGGTACGGAAACTCCAGGGTCGTCTAGTCCGGTTATTGGAGATTTAGACGGAGACGGTAAACTGGAAGTTGTGTTTTTAAATTGGGATGCGGTTGATACCCCGCCCTTGCTTGCTTCTCAAAAATGTAACGTCGGAACGCTTAGGGCTATTAAAACCAATTTTTCGCATGTGAATCGAGGACAGGTTGTTTGGGGAACTTACAAGGCAAATAACTATAAGACCAGTACTCTGGGGGAATTAATCCCTCCGCCTATTTTTCAAAGAGGAGATGCCAATAATGACGGAAAAGTTGATCTCGCCGACGCAATTTTTTTACTTAACCATCTTTTTCTAGGGGGAGGTAATCCTAGCTGTCTTGATGCCGCTGATTTTGATAATACTGGAGCTATTGATATAACTGATGCTAAATTTTTACTTAATCATCTTTTCTTAGGAGGCCCGGCCTTACCCGACCCCTATCAAAAATGCGGTGTCGACACAGACGTACATTTGGGTTGTCAATCCTATGATGTAACAACTTGCCCAGCTCAATAAAAAGACTTAATTTCAGGACTCAAAATTTTAGGGACATATTACTTAATTCCAAAGCTGTTTTAGGAAATTACATTTTGTGTCCCTCGAACTATATTTTATTCGATTACTTTAAACACCTTATCCGACGGATAGACGCGGCCAGCAACCTTAACCCCCACCTCGTCGCCTTGCTTGCCCTCCTTGATATCTTCATGTTCCACTTGCATGGACTCGACCGTTTGGGTGAAATCTTCATGCGCCCCTTTAATCCGGATCGTGTCTCCCACCTTTAACGGTTCTTTAAGTTCAATGATCCCTACGGACACCTTGCCATAATAATGAGTAATAACACCAATCTCTTGTTCCGTCATTGTTCACCTCCTTTTTAAAGGGTAAAATATTTTTGTACGTAGAAATTTGGCGAAAATAGTTCTGGCTCCTTTTTCTGCTTTTTATTTTTCCCTCACATTTTCTTTCATTATAGAAGCATCCTATGAATTGTCAAACGTCTGTAAAAATTGATTACGTCAAGCAAATTGTGTAAAGTCTTTTAAGAGACGATCCTTCCAATTGTTGTTTAAATGCGTAAAAATGGCATAAATAATCCGGTCACAACTGGCTATATTAGAAAAACAGGAGA
>JAHFGK010000133.1 GCA_023247475.1 Candidatus Omnitrophota bacterium | reverse complement strand
TATAATTTTTTGAAAAATAGAGCTAATATTTTTAGCCATTAAATCTCCTCAACACCATTGCAGAATGAATTCCCGAGAATCCACTACTTGTTTTTAACATACAATTAACTCGTTTATGTCGAGCTTTATTGGGAATATAATCCAAATCGCACAACGGGTCAGGTTCTTCCTGGTTAATCGTCGGCGGCAAGATATCCCGCTCAAAAATCAGGCAACCGATGGCTAATTCAATTCCATTCGCACCTGCTAAGGGGTGACCGATCATGGATTTAAGCGAACTTATCGGAACTCTATAGGCATAATCGCCTAACGCCATTTTATAGGCACTGGTTTCAAAGACATCGTTTTGTTTCGTAGATGAGCCATGCGCATTGATATAATCGATATCTTTCGGTTCTATGGAAGCATCTTCCATGGCCAATTTGATACAATCGCTCATGGCATCGCCTTCCGGCGGCAAATCGGTCATATGAAAAGCATTATTGGTTGTGCCAAATCCTATCACCTCGCAATAAATGCGTGCGCCTCGTTTTTTGGCGTGTTCTAATTCTTCTAAGATAAGCAAACCCGCTCCTTCCGAAATCACAAAGCCATTTCTTCTCGCATCAAAAGGTCGCGATGCCTTTTCGGGCTGATCATTCATCGTTGATAAAACATTAACTGTATCGAAAGCCCCAAAGGTAATTGGTGTAATCGGAGCTTCACTGGCGCCAGTGATCATCACCTCCGCATCACCGTCCTGGATGGCTTCAAAAGAAAATCCGACGGAATCCGTGCCGGCGGTGCAGCCCGTCGAAATGGTATTGCAAATTCCCTTTAATCCATACTTGGCGGCAATTTCGCTCGAAGGTGTGTTAAACATCGAGGCATCGTACAAATCCGGACGAACAATCGTTGGGTCAATCGGATTTTTACCGCTGTCGGTGACCAAAGCGAATTCTTCCTCCATATATTTTGTCCCGCAAATCGCATTGGCTAAAGACACCCCCAGACGTTCTTTATTCACTTTACGCAAATCCAATTGGGCATCTTCCAGAGCCATTCGCGCTCCCACCATCGCGAATTGAACATAACGATCCATTCGTATAATTTCTTCTCGGGTCAATCCCAGCTTAAGAGGATCGAAATCATCAACCTGGGCGGCAATCTTCGTATTAAAAAGAGAAACATCAAATTCGGTCACGCGTCTGACAGCGGAGATGCCATTAATCATACTCTTCCAGCAGGCTTCTTTCCCAATACCATTGGGGGAAATGATGCCTATTCCGGTAACAACGACTCGTCTTGTCATGACTGTACTCCAGTTTTTCGTGGATCGTATATCGGGAATCGTGGATCGATAGGAACCTAAAAAACAAAACGATATCCGATTCCCTATCCCCGAATCCCCATGAGATCAAACTCCCGCTTCACTTCCGCCGGTTCAAAAAATCTACCCTCTCGCTCAACCGTATGTACCAACTCCACCACTTTTCGATTGAGCGGTGATTCCATACGAATATTCTTGGCTACCAGAGTTACCTCACCATTAATAAAATCAATTTCACTGGTTTTCTTACGCATGATGCTCTGCAAGATAGAGCCGTAAAGAGGTTCCTTACTTAAAGTCGTTAAAGTTTTATGAATAATTTCCGCTGCTTGGTCAACCGGCATGGCTGCTAAACCATAAACTCGTTCCACCGGAAACTGCGGCAGAGAAACAAGCTCAATTCCCGCATTCCGGACAATACTGACACCTTCACGAAGGAGCAGGACACTTAATCGACACAAATCTTTATCCGCAAATGTCTCCTGCATGGATTTACCAATTAAGGCAGGAATACAATTATTAAAATTAACAAAAAGCTTTAGCCACTTCATTCCCATGATATTGGAAGAAACCACAACGGGGAAAGCCTTCTTTAACGCTTCCGCAACTTGCGTGACCTCCGGATCATTGGTGGTAAACGGCTTACCTATAATCCAATCTCCCGGGAAATTAACTGTTACCTCCCCCGGTTTTACATAGGTGGCACCGAACATCACAATACTGCTAATGATCCTTTTCGGTTCAAAATGCGAGCTTAAGATATTATCCGCCTGAACACCGTTTTGAGTTGTCAAAATTAAGGAGCGTTCAATGGCAGAAAAATTTTCTTGATAGGCCTCTTCCATGTCTTGGGTTTTCACGGTAAAAATAACTAAATCACATGGTCGGTTAAGTTGAATAGCGACAGGAACACGTATCGTTTCCTTTTGCGTGGAAGTCTTTATCGTAAGACCATTTTGGTTAATGGCCATTGACTGTTCCTCTCGCCCCGTTAAAATTACCGTTTGACCTGCCTTGACAAGATAACCAGCGATAACCGATCCTATCGCTCCTGCTCCTATGACGGCAATCTTCATTATTTTCCCTCACTCCTTATATTATTTTTCTTATTGCGCACGATACGATTTGACCACGTAGTCTTTCAAGGCAGAAAGAATTATTGTTATACCCTGATCAAAAAGTTTTTGGCAAAATAATTTCCAAAGAATTTTATTCGGCACGGATGGAATCTCATACTGTAATTCATATTCCACGCGTGTTCCATTGGCCCGGTCTTCCACGCGAATAATCTCAAATCCTTTAAACATTCCCTTATTAAAAGCCAATTCGATTTCACGCTCAGGAATTAATTTAACAATCTCAACTTCTGAATGCGGCATCAAGGGAATCACCATTTTTTGAATAAATTTTGTCCCTACCTGCAATTCCCCCGGAGTTTTTCTGACAAATTTAAAAAGGCATAGCTTGGGCCACCACTCGGATTCTTCCCAGCGAATCACTTGGGGCCAGACCACCTCTAAAGGTACTTCTATAAAAATGAAGTGACGTTTAATAAATATCTTTTTTCCTTTTTCTGGTTTCTGATCCATAAAGCGCCCGATTTATTTTTTCTTTAATTTAAGGGTTAGGTTCATATTCTTTGTAATTGAATCCCACTTCATCTAAAAGCCGGATCATAAGACTGTAAAAAGCGGTCGGGACTTCCGAGAAAAAGGCGCGAACAATATCCGATTCCTCGACCATCGCTGCGTTGCGGTCTAAGGCGTTTTGCTGTGCCTTCTTCTGAACAACCTGTTTGGCAATCTCACGATGAAAAAGTGGAATGCGCACGATCATGTTGTTGAAACGCTCTAAAGAAATTTTTTCCCACTGGAGTTGGGTTTGTGCTGTCGTCATATTGTTACCTCGTTTAGGTTTCTGTCTCTCTACTTCTTTATCTTGCGATTACGCATTTGCCGGTTGCACCCTCGAATTTGCCTCCCATTTCGCAATATTATTCATAAAATCCTTCACGCAAAGTTTCACCTTGATATCATAGTTGCTGTCCATAATCCGATGAATGCGCTCTGGCTTCGAATAATATTCGCGCATGCACCAGGCTCCCCAAAGCCCGACCTCTTCAATAGTCAAATGATCCGTCGGGATCACCGGATGCTGAAAATCCCAAGTCTTTAAATCAATTTTATCCGGATCAAACCAACCCTGTTTGATGCCATAACGCCAGTCCGGAGAATTGGGGACCGGCGTTAAATAATCCAGCGCAAAAACGTCCGGATCGATTTCATCCGCAGTCTGGAGCCGTCTTTTAATTTTTTCTTCCGTATCATCCCGAAGACCAATTAAAACCGTTCCCACGGTTCCAATATCCTGCTCCCGTAAAATGTGGATTGTCCTTTTGATCTGATCGATGGTGACACCTTTTCCGGTCTTGGCCAAAGTCATGTCATCTTCCACCTCAACACCGGTCAAGGCCATAAATAGACCAGCTTTTCGCATCAACGGCAAAATAGAATGCTGACTGATCCATTGATCAGCGCGCCCCAAACAAACCCATCCGATTTTGTTACCGCATTTGATTTTTTCCTCGCAGAATTCAATCATGGCGTTGGTGTCGCTATTGAACGCATCATCTTGCATGACGACCGTTGTGACCCCATATTGCTTTTCCAAAACGTCTAATTCATCCACAATACTTTTTCCTGTCCGACCACGCCAAGAAGTAAAATCCTGTGTTGCGGTACGGCTATCGTACAATGCCCATTCATAGCAGAAATGACATTTCCCCGGACAACCGCGGGAAGTCATAAGCTCGGCAAACGGTTTCCAGTACGTGTGCCCGACATATCGGTCCATTGGAAAAAGGTCGTAAGCTGGCAAAGGCAAAATATTTAAGTTGGGAATAAGACCCCGGTGGGGACCGATATAAATCAGCCCATCGGTCTTTCGCGAAACCAAGCCAGCGATATTTCTTATTTCTTTTTCACTCGTACGATCATTAAGATAATTAATTAACTCTTCCAAGGTGAGTTCCGCTTCACCAATCAGGATATAATCAATCCAGGGATTAAGCCGCATCTGCCGTTCATAATCGGCCGAGTACCATAAACCACTCGCGACTGTGACCACCTCCGGCATCTTTTCTTTAATAAGTCTTAAAGCCTCATTGAAATACCAAATCACCGCAGCACCACAGGTTGAAAAAAGCTGATCACCGACAAAAACCATATCGGGTTTATGAGCTTGGATCCATTCCATCATCTCATCCTAATTCATATCCAAAGCGCGGCAGTCAAGCGCCGAGACTTGCGCAATTCCTTTCGAGCGAATATACGACGCGGCTTGTGCATGCATTTGGTTAGCGGCTTTGTGATTTCCGTGCGAATCCCAGGCTTTGAGGGGTGGGGTTAAAAATAGGACTTTCATTGGAGCCTCCTTTAACATTTTCGTCTAAGATTTCTGTTTATACTGGAAAATTATCCATTTTAAAACAAAATATACATACACAATTCCTGTGATTCTGGATATTATCGCCACTTGGTCTAAAAAACTATTGCGCGATCTCATATCACCAAAAAAGATGGCAAAATACAGTCCAACAAATACCGCAAAATAGATTGCAATTTTATTACTTTTAAACACTCCAACTGCGCTGATTAAACCTGTAATAAAAAACACACAGTGAATCGTCAATATTGTTAATGGTCCCACTATACCAATTTTCAATAACCGAATAATTAATACTATTGTGGTACCTAACCAAAAGAACAGATTTATCATTACTGCCATATTTGCAATCCTTAATTCCTGCGAAATTTTCATATACCTCTCTATAAATACTCTAAAACCATGAGGTCACCAAAGGCTTGCCACCCGGCGTTTCATCCATACAGATATGTTTGCTCTGCGTATATTCCAAAAGCCCTTCAAGACCCCATTCCCTCCCGAAGCCGCAATAACTCATCTTTAAACATCAACAGGCTCGTAATTCAAGGCTGATGTCTCCGTTACCTCTTTTGCTGAACGAGCCACATAATTGAGCAATAAGCCCAAAGAATAAAAGGAAACGAAACTATAAAAAATAACGGCATCGTCATAGAAATCGCAATCAAAGGAAGACAAATAAGAGTTGGAAAAAACATGGCGATTTTATTTTTTCTTATGACTCCAAAACATGTACCTATTATTACCAGATCTAAAACAAGTTGCCAATCAGAAATTTGATGCCATTTAACAAATTTTGTAATGCGGCCGAATAATTCAAGTAAAACGAAACATAGAATGACTAGATTAACCACTTTTAAAGTTCGATCAATTTTCATAAATTTATTGCTTCATTTCAAAACCACGATGTCACAAGCGGTTTGAAGCTGGGTGTTTGATCAAAACAAACGTGTTTGCTCTGCGTATATTCCAAAAGTCCTTCTAATCCTAACTCCCGTCCGAACCCGCTTTGTTTATATCCGCCGAAGGAGGCTTCGTTATAGAAACCGCCGTAGGTGTTGATCCAAACCGTGCCGCATTGTAATAGCTTGGCGATACGATTAGCCTTTTCCAAATCTTTAGTCCACACGCAAGCGGCCAAGCCATACTTGGAATCATTCGCGATTTTGATGGCCTCTTCTTCATTTTTGAATTTCACAACACAAAGAACCGGGCCGAAGACTTCCTCTTGAGCAATTGCCATCGAATTATTGATCTGGGACAAAATCGTCGGCTCGATATAAAAACCTTTCTGAAATTTCTCACCGGCCGGAATTTTCCCACCGCATTCGATCTTGGCTCCTTCTTTGACAGCTTGGTCAATAGCTTGCAAAACCTGATCTCGATTTTCTCGACTGATCACAGGGCCGAACTGGGTTTGATAATCTAAGGTATTCCCAATCACGAGTGATTTAGTTTTCTCAACAAGCTTCTTTAAAAATTCATCATAAATTTTATCTTCGAGAAGCAAACGCGAACCCGCCGTACACATTTGGCCTTGGTTCATAAAAATCGCGGACATTGTGCCACCGAGTGCCGCTTCCATATCACAATCGGCAAAAACAATATTGGGAGACTTGCCGCCCAATTCTAAACTCAATTTTTTAGTTGTGCCGCTGGCTAAACGCATCACTTTCTGTCCGGTTTTGGTTCCA
This sequence comes from Candidatus Omnitrophota bacterium, assembly GCA_023247475.1. Taxonomy (GTDB): domain Bacteria; phylum Omnitrophota; class Gorgyraeia; order Zapsychrales; family JAHFGK01; genus JAHFGK01. The sequence continues at coordinate 232 of JAHFGK010000133.1, read as the reverse complement.
CCGGTGAAACTGATCATATCGACATCCTTGTGCTCAATCAAAACGCTGGCGGCTTCATGATCGGTCGTGGCCACAATATTGACCACTCCATCCGGCAATCCCGCTTCTCTAATAATATGCGCTAGACGCATAATTGAAGCACAGCCTAATGCCGATGGTTTAAAAACAATCGTATTACCCGCAATCAAAGCCGGCGCCATCTTCCACGCCGCCATGATCAAAGGATAATTCC
>JAHFGK010000132.1 GCA_023247475.1 Candidatus Omnitrophota bacterium | reverse complement strand
CCTTGTTTTGGTGCCTTATTCTAACTTAAAACCCTGTTTCTGTTAATGGGGAGCAGTATATAACTCTTTCTATGGTAGAAAAATATATTTATGATGTCGCTGTAATCGGTGCCGGCCCAATGGGAAGTTTTGTTGCTGAACAGCTGGCTCTAGGTGGTCTTAAAGTAGTTATTTTGGAAAAAGATTTAACTCCTGGAGACACAACCGTTTGTTCAGGAGCAATGCACATCGATGTCGTCAAATTTATTGATCTTCCGCAAAATGTCATTGAAAAAGCTTTATGCAATTGTCGCTTAGTCACAAACGGGCATATCGATGATTGGTCATTCCCAAACTATATTTATATGCTAACCAACCGACAACAAGTAGATAGATTCCTCTCCAAACGGGCTCAGTCAGCGGGATCTACTCTTCTGACCCAAGCCCTCGTAACTCATGTAAACCCCAAACAAGAAGAACTTTTTTATCAGAATGGAATGACTAAAGATTTAAAAATGATAAAGGCAAAAATCTTTATCTTTGCTGATGGACCACATTCCCTGGCCTCGAAAATTTTTCATACAAAATCAATAAAAACCCACAAATTTTTTTGGATTGGGATAGAATATGAAATCGAATTTAACGATCATCCAATGGACCGAGTTGAAATTGTCACCAACCCTAAAACACTTCCTTTCGGTTATTATTGGATTCTTCCCAAAATGTCATCGATTAGTATAGGCTTGGGGCGTTTTAACATGATTGATGGGCCTCCTCTATGGGACATACTTGATGAATTTGTTCAAACAAAACAGGAATTTAAAGGGAAAAGAATTCTTAAACGCAAAGGTGGTATTATTCCAGGCAGAATAAATCCAATTCTTCAGAAAGACAATTGCTTAATTATTGGTGATGCGGCAGGAATGACCAATCCTTTCACCGGAGGAGGGTATGTGTGTGGATTTTTAAGTGCCAAGATAGCTGCTAAGACCTGTTTAAAAGCGTTTAAAAAGAAAAAATTTCAGCCGAAAATCCTGCATAGTTACGAAAGGACATTACGGCGGAGTAAATATTATCTAGGGATTAGGCTTGCCCATTACACATTGTGCCTCCTTCTCTTTCTTTACCAAAAAACTAATCAATCTTTATATCCTCTATTCATTAGATTTTACTTTTATGTCTCTCATACATTAATGCGTTACATAAAAGTAATTTGACGTATTCTCTTAAAACATGCAAGATTTTGTGCAGTATCTCCGTTATCGTTTACAAGAACTCCCCGTCTGGTTAGGGATCCCCGTGCTGGGTTTATTTCTTGCGGAAAAGCCTATTGTCTGGTCACGCCTAATAATCTTTTTCTTTGCGATTTCTTTCTCTATGCTTCATGTCCTGTTAGTAAATGACTGGGGCGACCTGCAAAAAAATCCGTATGAAAAAGTAAATCTCCCTTCGAAGGCTAATCAACTCCATCTTATCCACTGCATCGGTAAGACATCAATTTATTCGTACATCATTTGCATAATATTATTCAGCCTATTAGGTCCTATCTCGATCTTCCTAGCGCTGATTGGAGGAATGCTAAGCGTATTATATTCTCACCCTTCTATTCATTTTAAAGAAAACCTACTAGGATCAACCGGCATCCACTTTATCGGAGGAGAAATTCAATTCTTATTAGGATATACAACCTTGGGGGCACCTATTAAAGAAGGAATATTGGTCGGAGCATTTTTCTCGTTTATTTTTGTTGCTGGACATTTCGTTCATATGTGTCTGGATGTCAACGAAGATAAAAAAGGGAATATTCAGACCTGGGCCACTCGATTTAATAATTTTTCAATCCTATTAATAGCGAGTATCGTTTTTCTATCCGCGCATATCTATCTTCTTATGCTAACCATCTACGCAATCGTCCCGCTATCTATGTTTTATATCTTTATTCTTCCGCTTATTGTCCATATAATCTTTTATAAGGATTTACTGCGAAGAAACATGACGCAAAGGAACATTTATCGTTATCGAAAAAATTATCGATTGGTTTATGCCCTTTGTACCGGAGCCTATATTCTATCGACTTTCTACTGACTTCCGTAAAAATAATGAGACATTATTCGGTAGTCGGTATCTCGACCTCCGTCTTCCGGATTAATATGTCCCATTCATTATACTGAGGTTAATAATAAAGGATCATTTCTTTAGTAAAAAATCTCAACAAATATCTTATAAACGTTATGAAAAAAAATCCTCCTGGGCCTCTAGGACATTATTTGTTCGGTAGTCTGCGTGATTTACAGCATGATCCCCTCGGGCTATTTATGAACAGTCATAAACAATGGGGAGATATCGTACGATTTCGGTTCGGGCCAAGTTATTGTTATCTTTTAATTCATCCGGAATACATTAAGCAGGCCTTTCAGGATCATTCGGAAAATTATTGCAAGAAAACCCGAGGATATAAATACCTTCAACTGGGCGTTCAAGATGGGATATTCACCAGCGAAGGAGAAGTATGGAAAAAACAACGTCAATTGGCCCAGACAGCATTCCGATCTGAGCAAGTTGCGAAAATGATTCCCAAGATGGCGGAGGCAATCCAGCCAATCGTTCACAGGTGGGAATCTTTAACAAAAAATCAAAATACGATTGATCTCCATTCGGAAATGTCGCATTTAACACTCACCATTGTAGATAGGACATTATTTAGAATGAACTGGCAAAAAGAAATTAACACCATCGCAGATGCAATGAAGTTTATCGATCATTTTTTAGCCAAACGAACAAGACGGCTTTTTAACGTTCCCCTTTGTTTTCCTATCAATGAAAATCGATCTTTTCTAAAGAATATAAAAAGCCTTCACGGCATTGCCCAAGACGTCATCGAAAAATATCGCAACACCTCTGGCGAAGAAGAAGGCCTGATCACGATGATTGCCTCTGGACATGGATTGAACGGACAAAAATCACATCGAGAAAAAAGTTTGCGGGAACAAATACTGACTTTTATGGTCATTGGGCATGAGACAACGGCCATCGCGTTAACTTGGACATTCTATCTTATTGCCCAACATCCCCATGTCGAAAAAAAAATTCACGCAGAATTAGACACCCTTCCTGGGGATAAAACTCCTTCCTATGAAGATCTCCTTAAGCTGAAATATACCGAACAAGTCCTGAAAGAATCTTTGCGACTGTTTCCACCAGCTTGGCAACTGGCACGTTCATCAATTCAAGAAGATGAAATCGGAAGTTACAGGATTGCACCAAGGACGACAGTTGTTATTAGTCCTTATGTGACCCATCGACACCCTGACTTCTGGGGAGATCCAGAGGTATTTAGACCAGAAAGATTTGATCCTAGCCAGGAGAAAAATATTCATCCTTTTGCTTATTTGCCATTCGGTATTGGTCCACGTAAATGTACCGGACAGCATTTTGCCCTCTTAGAATCTAAGTTAGCCATATCTCTGTTATTGTCAAAATTCAAACTTAAACTCTATCCCCATTGCCATGTGACTGCCAATCCCTTGCTTTCCCTACCCCCTAGAGACCCTATCACCATGATCATATCTCCCCGTTAGGATAGTTTTCATCTTAATCTTGCGTATATCCAAGACAAACGCTAGAATAGCATCTACTGAATTTTTTTAAAAAAAAATTATAGAAAGTTGGTCATGAACGTTTCTCTCAAGAGAACCCCACCTGCCCCCCAAGGTCATTGGTTGTTAGGTAATCTTTATCATTTACAAAATGATCCATTGGGTTTACTGATTAGGAATCAAAAAGAATTTGGCGATATCATCCGTTTTCGATTTGGCCCACGCAATTGTTATTTCTTAGCGCACCCAGACTATATCAAACATATTTTCCAAACGAAGGCTGAAAATTACAGTAAACAAACAAGAGGCCATAATTATTTAAAATTGTTGTTAGGAGAAGGCCTTATTACCAGTGAAGGAAAATTATGGCAACATCAAAGACAATCCGCACAAATGGAATTACGTTCTGAACAAGTTAACCATATGATTCCTAATATGGTTGAAGCCATTCAAAATACTACTCAAAAATTAGAATCTATGGCCGAGCAGAATACAACTATTGATGTCCATTTAGAAATGGCTCGATTAGCTCTCCGAGTTGTGGATAAAACGCTCTTTAAGATTGGTTTTGAGGATCAAGAGATCGATACTATTATTTACGCCATGGATTTTCTTGACCAATCCTTGTCCAAGCGAACGCGGAGGATCTTGAATCTTCCTTTATCTATTCCGTCTCCCGATAATTTAACCTTCAAAAAGAATTTAAATAATATAAAAAATATCATCAGGACAATAGTTAAGAAATACAAATGCCAGAAAATGCAACATAAAGGACTTATTAATCAAATTTTCAACGATACAACCCCTGTCAATTGCCCTTTCAATGGGGATCAAAGAATAGAAAATGAAATCATCACCTTTCTTCTCTCTAGCCATGTTTCAACATCTATCGCTCTAAGCTGGACATGGTATCTTCTCTCACAACATCCTGAGGTTAGATCCCACCTTCATCAAGAAATAGCATTGATCTTAAAAAACAGTATTACTTCTGTTGAAGACTTGACATTATTAACATACACAGAACAAATTATTTATGAATCATTGCGGCTTTATCCTCCGATATGGTTAACGATCCGTCATGCCGTTCATAAAGATGAGATCGGCGGATATGATATTCCAGCAGGGGCAACGGTCATGATAAGCCGTTATATCACCCACCGTCATCCGAAATTCTGGGAAGAACCCGATCTATTTAATCCAGAACGATTCAGTTCTGATAAAAGAAAAAATATTCATCCATTTTCTTTCTTCCCTTTTGGAGGAGGGCCCCGGAGGTGTATTGGATCTCATTTTGCTATGATGGAGTTAAAGTTAGCGATCGCAATGCTCGCATCAAGATTTAAATTTGCATCTCTGCCCCAACATTCTGTTCAGGTCCACCCTTTAATTTCTTTAACACCAAGAAGATCTTTAAAAATGAGCCTATCGCGCTCATAATTACAGAGAAGGTCAATAATGGATATTCCGATGGGAATAATAAATATAAGCCGAAAACATTTCATCATAACTTTGCACTCCCCACGTCACTGTCTTGGAAGGATCCGGATTATCAGAATTTTGTGAGGAGTTATCAAATGAGCCTTGGGCGATAAGCCGTGTTCCGGCAGGGAGAATCTTCGGTTCTAGAAAAATATATTTATGTTGCCATTTAAACTGATAACGAGGGACTGACAAAAGAATCTCTGAGCGTCCATCAGGATACTCAGAGATGATCTTCATATTCTTGCCGCGATAATGCATATGCGGAATTAATCCATAAATCACTATTTCGTCTTTCAATGTCCGGGAATCTGAAACTCGATATTCTTGGCTATAAGGAGGAATGGAAAAAGAACGATTATTAATCAGTCGTTCCAAGAGTAATTCTTCCGGAGGTTGTTGATCATAAAGATATAAAGCTATTTCAGTTTTATCTAATTCAGGCTTGCCTGTTGAAACATAATGTACTTGAAAAATAATCCTCGATCCCTTAGGAATAAATATACCTGTTCCATCCGGCGCCATAAATGGATCAGTCCCTGGAACATAGCCTGCAAAAACATAGCAGGAACCTTCTTCTGCCACGTTGAATGACAAACTTATTTTTTCTTCTGAAGGAATCCGTTTACATTCCTCAAGAATCCTATTTTCATTCTTAACCGGAGACAAAACAAACCCTACCATATGATGAACAACGCGTTTACTACTTGGTCTCCAATCAATCGCCTTAACCCATAAATCTTTATCAACAACCTGATCGGCTTCAACATACCTGTAAGAAAAAACTCCCGTTGCTGGAATATCTTGTTCTGGGGTCGTTAATAGGATATCCGGTTCCCCTAAAACCCATTTCTCATAATCCGGTTTTTGTCCCCTCTTCAGAGGATCTTCCCCTTCCCCTCGTTCCATCCCTCCTTCCACCCAATAAACAATCCCTCTCACTTCTTCCGGCGTCAGCGTTATATCATTCTTAAACTTCCCATATTCCGGATCTGGATTCCACGGCGGCATGCGACTTGTCCTAACCACCTCTCGCATCATCGGGCCCCATCCTCTGACCTTTTCATAACTTTCCATACTCCACGGCCCTACTCCTCCTTCTGTATGACACTCTAAACACTTCTTAACTAATATCGGCCCCACATCTTCCGTATATGTATACCTCCTTCTCATCCCCTCCATATTGATCAAACATCCCTTCACGTCTCTTGTCTTCACTTTCAATTCCTTCCCTTCCAATATACTCTCGATCGCTTCTTGCACATACTCTTCCTTCACTTCTACTCTTTGACTCTCATACCCTACCCGATCACTCATCGCTCCCTCATACACCTTCTTCCATCCTTTCTTCACATCAATAACCACCACTGTCGCTGTCCTTCTTACTCCCAATCCCTCTGTCACCACCTGTGCTTTATCTTCTAAAATCGGGATCCCTATCCCGTATTCTTTCGCCTCTGCCTCAATGGCTTCCCGATCATCCTGCGCATTGGCATTCACCATCAAAAACACCACCCCTTCCTTTTCATACTCATTCTTCAACTTCATGATGTCCTCTACACTTTGTCTGACGATCGGACACCCATTCCCCTGCCAGATCAACACCACCGCTTTCATATCCGAATAATAATACAGCTCATGCGATTTTCCTTCGTGATCTAATAATCGGAAATTCTCTA
>JAHFGK010000131.1 GCA_023247475.1 Candidatus Omnitrophota bacterium | reverse complement strand
CGGCCTTATCGGCATTCGCGATCTTTAAATTCCCATCAAAAAGAAATCGCTCAATGATGGTGTTACGCACTTGACTTTCCAAAAGGGGAAAATAAATATCACGATTTTGTTCCTCGGTATAGATAATACTATTTTTGAATGGTTCGACGTGGATTGTCTTTAAATTACTTGGTAAGAGAGAACGTACCGAATAACCGCAGCGGATTGAAGAAATACATAATAAAAAAAACAAAATCAAAGATAAGGAAAATCTTCTGAATGTCATGGGGAAATTACTCTCTTATTGTCCTTGAGGCTAAGTTCACGTAACTTTACTAAGGCCTTCGAAGCCCATTGGGTATCGGCAAAATCCTCTACCACGGTATTGTAATAGATCTTCGCTGATTGGTACTCTTTCTGTTTTTCATAAAATTGACCAATAAGAAAATTATTTTCGGCTTCCTTGTCATTAAGTTGTTCAATATGTTTTTGTGCCTCTTGGGATAATTCCGCTTCCGGATAAACCTTAACGAACTCCTTAAACTCCTGAGTTGCAGCTTTGGTGACCTCTTGGTCGTATTGCGGAGAGGTGGATCTTTTTGCATCGGCTAAGGCAATCTGATATTGAGCTGCCTTTGCCCATTCACTATCCGGATAATCATTCATTACTTTTTCAAATTCATCTCGCGCTTCTTCATACAAATGTTTTTCATGCAGATACAAAGCTATTTTATATTGAGAAGGAGCAGCGTATTCACCGTAAGGAGCATTTTTAATAACCGTACGAAATACTTCAATCACATCATAGTCATTGCCTAAGACAACGCTACTGAACTTACCACGTTTATTCTGACCTTCTAAGAAGTTGTTACCGATCGCATACTGCCTTTTAATGATCTCCATTGATAAATCGCTAAAGGGATATTTTTCAATCACAACTTGATAAGCCTTAAAAGCCTCCAAAGGCTTTCCTAACGCTTCCAGGCACATCCCGATAGAGTATTGGGCCTCGGCGGCTTCTTTAGCGCGTGGATAATGCTTAATAAGTTTTTTAAACTCCAACATGGCTCGTTCATATTCCTTCGAGGTATAAAACGTTTTCGCAAATTCCAATTGTTCCGCGGGGGTTTCCTTCACACTATATTTAGGATTCTCCCAACGATTGGTTTCCGGGGTCCATACCCAAAAGGCATAGCTGACCTTCACAAGATTTATAAAAATAAAAAATATAATAATAAATATCCTAATAAGCATGGGCACAATTTAGCATAGTTCCCTGACTTTGTCAATCTTCGACAAGGTTTCGGATCAAATCCTTCGATTAAACTTAAAAATTAATGCTAGATTTCTGATATTTGCTTTAATTTCCTCAAACGAATCCTTGGCCCATTAGCAAATAGTAAAAATACCATCCCCATCACCAAATAATAACCAACAATTGACCATACTTTAACATCAGTTAGATAAAAGTAAGCCCAAGGGAATCGATCAAAAAGATACGCACACATAATCATAGCATTGATCATTACTTTAAGACACGTGGCAAAAAGAAGACTGAAAACAGGCATCCCAATCCCCATCATCAATAATCCTAAACCTAACCCCATGATGATTCCCATGAACGGTACAATAAATAAATTCGCCAACAAGGCAATCGGTGTGACAATATGGAAATAATACGCAATGAACCCGGCGACCCCAAGCCATGCCACCATCGACACCACAAAAGATTGGATGAGCCACCAAATGGGTTTGCACAATAAAAGGGGCGATTCTTGAGGGAATAGATTTATAATCTTTGGATAAAAAATAATAATGGCGATCACGCTCGTAAAGGACATTTGAAATCCGACATCAAACAAATTCATGGGGTTGATGATTAAAATAAGCAAAGCCGCCAAGGCAAGGGTATTTAAGGGCTCGGTCTGTCTTTCTAAGATAAAACTCAAAAGAAACACGATGGCCATAATAGTCGCCCTCACCACCGATGGTTGCCCACCGGTTAAGAATGCATAAAATATTAAAAAGAGGATGGTAAAAAAATATTGAGAGATACGTCCAATGGGAATGATTTTGATTAACAAAAATATGAGCGCGGCAATGATGGCGATATTTTGGCCACTGATCGCCAGGATATGCGCTGTTCCGGTATGAATAAAAAGATCATTAATGGGTTGAGGAATGTCCGTTCGGTCTCCTAAAAGAATCGCCTTCATTAAGGCGGCTTCATTTTTAGAAAGCGTATCGTCTAAAATTTTTCGTAATCGATTTTTTATTTTTAATGATTGCCCTACCCAAAAAGATCCCTGCCCCGATGCCAAAACTTCCAGATGCCCTCCTTTTTTAACACTGAGGATTAAATGAATTCGCTTTCGACTCAGATAATCTTGGTAGGAAAATGTACTATTCGCAAAAGAAAACGGTGGGTATAATTTTCCATCGAGCAATATAAAATCGCCGTAGGTCACATCCGCTTCCCGAAAAACATTCACTAAAATCCGGCCTGACTTTTTCTTCCATCCCCATTGAGTTTCAAGATATTTCACTTCGAGCTCAAACGATGTTTTCCGGCCACGAAACATGGTACGCTTCTTAATATCGGAATCAATGACCCCTTGCAGTCGAACATTTTTATTTTTATAAAATTTAGCAATGTGCTTTAGATGATCTTGAGGTAAATAGACATACGCCCTCATACTAGTTGCGCCAAGAGAAAAAATACAAAGGACAATCATGGCCATTGAAATAATCCTTTTATTAAGAACTAACAAACTCAAAATCAAAAAGGACGATGTTAAACATAACATCATCTCAATGGGCCACGGAATCCATTGACCGAATAGAATGCCACCCATCAAGACAATAACAAGGCTAACCAACGGACGTCGTCGCATTTTTTATTGATCTTTCTGTACTAAAGGAAATCAATATTGCCTTTTTTTAGATGACGATTAACGTAAAAATTTTCCATTAAAAAAAAAGGCTAATAATCTTCCGGTTAAATCTTCTTGAAAAATGGAGCTATTCTTTTAAATTTTGCCTCACTAATTCCTTTAATGATTTTAAGTTCATCTAAACGAGAAAACTTCCCCTGGGTCTGGCGATAATCCACAATCCTTTGTGCAGTCACTTCCCCTATAAAAGGTAAAGCCTCTAACTGCGTAACACTGGCTTGATTTAAATCCATTTTGGGATAAATCGTTTCGCTATCAATCACACTCATTGCCTGGGCAACGCGAGGAAATTTTTTAAAAACATACTGAAAAATCGTTCCCAGCAAAATGATCAAAATCAAAATGAGAAGAACTAGTCGTTCTTGTTTGGTGAGATTGAGCATTGGCAGAGGGACACAAGTACACATGAACACAAGAGCACATGAGCACAGGTTCAAAAAAGGTTAAAATAAATTTTTACTTGTGTTCGTGTGCGCTTGTGCACCTGCGCTCTTAATTAAGGGGTAATTAACGGGGATTTTTAAAAACGAATTACGACGTGGCAATATTGACTAACTTATTGGGGACAACAATAACCTTCTGGATCGTTTTACCTTGAATATATTGCTTAATCTTAGCATCATCCAAAATAACGATTTTTAACTGCTCTTGGGTAGAATCAACAGGAAACATAAATTTCCCACGTAGTTTTCCATCAACCTGCACAACAATTTGCACCAAATCTTTTTTTAAAGCATTTTCATTGTACTGAGGCCAAGCAATTTTGGCAATACTTTCTTTGCCCGACATCTTCTCCCACATCTCTTCGCAAAGATGGGGTGTAAATGGCGATAATAACAAAATCACGGTCTTAATGGCATCATTCAAAAGCGCTTGTTTATGCTGGGGATTGGCAGTGACCTGATATTTTTCAAGAGTGTTCATCAAAATCATAACTTGGCTAATGGCGGTATTAAATTTGAATCCCTCAGAAATGTCCTCGGTTACTTCCTTAATGGCTGCGTTTCGGTCCCGTTCAAGATTTTTATCCTGTTCATCAAACTGTCGCGAGTCGATCTTGATATTAATTGCTTTATACCGCTGATTGACCACATGCCAGATGCGATTCAAAAATTTCCATGACCCTTCGATGGCAGCGTCATTCCATTCCAACTGATCCTCCGGTGGTGCCGCAAAAAGAATAAAAAGCCGTAACGCATCCGCTCCGTATTTATCGACCACAGAATCCGGATCAACGGTGTTCCCTTTCGACTTCGACATCACTTCCCCATCTTTTAAAACCATTCCTTGAGTCAAAAGTCTCTGAAACGGTTCGGAGAAATTGATCAACCCCAAATCGCGGAAAAATTTGGTAAAAAATCTTGAATACAACAAATGCAAAATCGCATGTTCAATCCCGCCGATGTACTGATCCACCGGCATCCAATACGCGACTTCCTTTTTATCAAAAATCTGTTTGTCATCGTGCGCGCAACAATATCTTAAAAAATACCAAGAGGAATCAAAAAAGGTCGCCATGGTATCGGTTTCGCGTTTGGCGGATTTCCCGCACTTGGGACATTTTATATTAACAAATTCTTTGGATTGCGCCAAAGGACTTCCTCCCAGCCCAGTGATTTTAATTTTTTCTGGTAACTCCACCGGCAATTGATCATCGGGAACAGGGACCATCCCGCAACGACCACAATAAATAATAGGGATAGGCGTTCCCCAATATCGCTGACGAGAAATCAGCCAATCACGCAAACGCCAATGAACAGTGATTTTACCAATACCTTTGTTTGTCCGCCAGGAATCTCTAATTTCTGGCGAGATCTCGCCGAATTGCGGAGGCAATTCGGCGGACATCCACTCACCGATTTTCTTTTTCGCTTCCTGATTATTTAAACCGTTAAATTGCGCCGAGTTGACCAAAATACCGTCACCTTCAAAGGCCTGCTCTAAATCTTCTACTCTCGCATTTGGATTTCGGGGATCTTGAATCACAATACGCATCGGCAGTTTATATTCTTTCGCAAATAAAAAATCGCGTTGATCATGCGTCGGCACCGCCATAATCGCACCGGTTCCGTATTCCATTAATACATAATCCGCAATCCAAATAGGAATCGTTTCCCCATTGACGGGATTAATGGCATATTCGCCAGTGAACACACCTTTTTTTTGCAATTCGCCCATCATACGCAGACTCTTACTTTTCTTGGCTGTTTTGTCAATAAACGCTTGAACCTTTCCGCGATGAGGTGAATCCTTAATCAATTTCTCAACCAATGGATGCTCCGGGGCCAAGACCATATAGGTCGCACCAAAAATCGTATCCGGTCGGGTGGTAAAAACCGGAATCGTTTCTCCCGTTTTCTTCGCCTTAAAATAAATTTCTACGCCGTAACTTTTTCCAATCCAATTTTCCTGCATCGTGAGCACACGTTCCGGCCAGTGTTTGAGTGTTTTAAGGTCCTCCAGTAATTCTTCCGCATATTGAGTGATTTTTAAATACCATTGCTCAAGGTCTTTTTGAATAACCTTAGTCTTACATCGCCAACATTCGCCTTGAATGACTTCCTCATTGGCTAATGTCGTTTCACAACTCGGACACCAATTAACCGAAGAAGCCTTTTTATAGGCAATGCCGCACTCAAACATTTTCAAAAAAATCCACTGATTCCAACGGTAATATTCTCTATCACACGTTGCGAGTTCTCGGTCCCAGTCATAGGAAAATCCCATACTTTTTAATTCTTCCCGCATCTGCTCGATGCAATGATACGTCCACTCGGCAGGATGAGTTTTATTTTTGATGGCGGCATTCTCGGCAGGTTGACCAAAGGCATCATAACCGATGGGATGAAGGACATTGTAACCCTGCATCATTTTAAAGCGCGCCACCACATCGGCAATGGTGTAATTACGCACATGTCCCATATGGATTTTTCCCGATGGATAAGGAAACATCTCCAGACAATAATATTTGGGTTTCTTGTGATCCACGGAAACTTTAAACGTCTGGTGGTCAGCCCAATACTGTTGCCACTTGGTTTCTATTCTTTTGATTTCATGGGTGGTGTAGGCCATAGGAGAATTAGTTTATAAAAAATACCTAATTTTTTCAATGAATTTATTCGAGGAGCGGCTAAAGCGGTATCAATTAAAAAATTTGGGGGAATTTCCATCTTCATGGTCATTCCCCCTTATGTTGACTTCAACCTTAAAATTATTTACTTCTCAGAAGAAATTAACGTCGGTTCTTTTTTACTGATCGTCACTTCCGGTGTTCGGGCGATACTTTTCTTCACCGTTAAGCTGTGATAGGAACCTTCTTCCTTGTAATAATCCAAACCGCGTTCAATGTATTGCTCATCCATCCGTTGCGGACCGAAAAATCGCCTGCACAACTGTTTTGCCTTTTGGATATCAAAACGTCGACAGCAATAAACATCAATCGAGATAAAATTCTTCGGTGTTAAGGTATGAATCACAATCGAACTTTCAATGAGAGGAACCCAACCCGATAGACCTGCTTTATCCGGGAAACGTATCTCGTCGCTGCGGAAGATATTCGGCGGGGCTTGTTTCTCCATGCCCAACTCCGCCACACTTTCATCCAAAAACTGATAACAAAGACTCAAATCATCACAAACGCCAGATTTACAATCGTAAAGATCCAACAACAACTGATAACCAAATGATTGACTTCTACTCCCCCCAGGTTTTTCGATCATTTTCTCTCCTCTGATCATTTGAGTTTAATCTCATTATAAAATCTACTTTAGTAATTTCAATAGGATTTTTAAAATTTTTAAGTTACCTTATACTACAAATATTTCTAGAACGCTAGTGCTTTTATCAAATAATCTTTTCCTCG
>JAHFGK010000130.1 GCA_023247475.1 Candidatus Omnitrophota bacterium | reverse complement strand
TAAGATGGCGCGGCCGGGCCAAATCCAAAAGCTGGTCGACAATCCCCTCGATGCGCCCGATTTCTTGCGGTATCAGTTTATCAAATTTCTCGCGGAAATCCTTGTCCTGATATTTTGCCGTAGCGTTTTCGATGAAAATCTTGACTGTGGTGAGCGGATTCCTTATTTCGTGGGCGACCGAACCGGCAAGTTTTCCCAGATAGGCCAGTTTTTCGGCGTGGGAAAGCTTTTCCTGCACCTCTTGCGCTTTGTGATAAAACTGGATACTTTCAATCGCCAGCGCCGCCTGATTGGCAAGGATGGAGAAGACAGCCAAATCGTCAGAACTATACAACTTTCCCGATACTTTTTTCCCTAAAGTAATAATCGCTAACAAGCGCTCCTCAACGAAACTCGGAACAAGAACAGCAGCATCCAATTCTCTTAAATTTGACTCAATCTGTTGCAGACGCGAATCACTGTAGTCTTGCGTTCGCTGTTTTATTTCTTCATAAACAATCGGCGCACGGATATCAAAAAGATATTTTACAAGCGGTGAATTCTTATAAATAGTACCATTTTGATCTGATCTTTCTCTGCTGCGCGAAGCCTCAAGCAAATACCCTTTTTCTTTATCATCGTATAAATAAATCGAACTGTGTTCAATGTGCACTGTTCTAGTAACGATGTGAACAATCAATTTAAGAAGTTTCTTCAAATCCTTTATCTGGCTCATGCCCGAGGAGGCTCGGCGCAGGGTCATTTGGTAGCGACGCTGTTCTTGTAAAAGCCTATCTTCGGCTTTTTTCTGAATAAATAGATAACTAAACGGCCCTGCAGTGGCAAGAACCGCAGAACTAATAAGCGGAGCAAGCCACCAATTAATACCTATAAGTGTTTTAAGTTTCTCTTGCCAACCGAAAGCAAGCGTAAAAGGGATGCCAAGAACAACGCTGTATACAGCAACAAAAATACCCGTCCTCGTAACAACAACCTTTAAATCGAGTAGGCGATATTTAAATATAGTATACGTCATAAAAATAGTATAAAAACAGATAGTAATGTGAAAAGCGGGGTACATAGAAATATTATATGTAGGAATAAATGTACTAATCCCGCCAAGCCAGCCCAATAAAAAACTCCAGAATAAATACGATGCCTGAACCTTTTTAATTCCCTGAGTAATCTTTTTATACTTGTATAATTCACAAAAGGAAAGAAAGGCAACAAGACAAACGAAGCCTATATAAACACTGTAGTAATTTGTGGCTTTATGATAATAGATGGAATCAAATAATAGGAGAGTGGTGTTTATGAATTTTTCAGTATAAACGAAAGGAGTAAATAAAGTACCAAGAAAATATATTCCGTAAAGGAATCTTTTTTTATTTAATTCACAAAAAACATATAAAAAATGGTAAAAAAGGACTGGGACAAATGTACCAAACGTATAGGCAAATCTCCACCATGCAATTGCCTGCTCTTGAGAAGATGAAACTCCTGCACCAAATACTCCGGCTGCCCAAAAAGCAACTGCTATATTAAAAAATCCCCAAAGCCGTTGGACTCGATTTCTAGCAAATTTTAATATAATTATAGCTAAAACCGAACAACAAATTAAGACAGATAAGCTTACCAGAGAAAAAATACTCATATTTTGATGAAAAACCTTTGACTAATGGAGGACATTACAGTCATTACACATTTTATGAATTTCGGAGAGATGGATGGTCTGATTCTTTAATCTTCGATATATTTTCTTAACTTATAACCGGCAAGTGAATAGTAAAGAGCGTTCCCGTCATATATTCAGACGATACCTGTACTTTGCCTTTGTGATTCTCCTCGATGATTTTTTTAATCACATAAAGTCCCAGTCCGGTTCCTTTTTTGCTGGAGAGCTTGGTTGTGAAAAAGGGGGTAAATAATTTGTCCTGGTCTTCCTCTTTGACGCCCATGCCGTTATCGAGGACGCTGACTTGCATCATTTCTTCTTTTTTGACAGCCGAAATCGTCAGCTTTGGCTGATAATTCTCTTCATTTTTTTCGCTTTTGCGCTGCATCATGGCATCGTAGGCATTGTCAATGAGGTTAAAAAATACCTCCTGCAATTGCGTGAAGTTACCGTTTATCTTTGGAAGACCCTCCGGATAATCTTTAACAATAAAAATCTGATCAAGCTTGACTTTGTATTGCGCCATCTCAATTGAGGCATTGATGAGTTGGTCTAAATCGACGGACGTAAATCCGGCTTCGCCTTTTCGCGTGTATTTCAAAAGCCCTTGAACAATCTCGCCTCCCTGTTTAACATTTTCCTGAATTTTTTCAAGCGCATGCTGGACCTCATTGACCAATTCTTTGACTTCAGAAGACGCATTCACAGGATTTTTAAGTTTTAAGGAATCCAAGGCATCGCCGGCGATAAATCCTAAGGCATGTAGACGATTGTTGATCTGGTGTGAGAGGCCGTCGGCCATGGTTCCGATTGTCGCCATTTTTTCTGCCTGAAAAAGCTGTTCTTGGGTGCGCTTGACGTCCTCATAGAACTGTGCATTTTCAATGGCCAAGGCCGCTTGGTTAGCCAAAATTGAGAATACCGCCAAGTCATCCCCGCTGTATAGCTTTCCTGATTGTTTTTTCCCTAAAACAACTAATGCCAACAATCTTTCTTCAACAAAACTGGGGACGACGACTGCGGCATCTAATTCTCGCATATGCGATTCAATCTGCGCAAGTCGCGAATCGTTATAATCCTGCGTGCGCTGTTTTATTTCATCATACACAAGCGGTTCCTTTGATTCTAAAAGATATTTTATAAATGGTGAATTATGATCGAAGGCGCCATTTAGCTTTAATTGATTTTTGCTTCGTGATGCCTCGAGAAGATATTTCTTTTCTACCGGATCATATAAATAAATGGAACTGTGCTCAAGGTGAACTGTCCGCGTTACAATATGAACAATCAAATTAAGTAATTTCTTTAGATCCTTAATCCTACTCATCCCCGATGAGGCTTGCCGCAAAGTCATTTGATATCTCCGCTGTTCCTGCAAAAGCCTATCTTCGGCTTTTTTCTGGATATACAAATAGATAAACGGTCCGGCGGTTGCTAATACTACTAAAGCTAACATCGGAGCCCAAAACCAATTCTCTCCGAATAAACTGATTAACCATGATTTTCCTAAAACAACAAAACCAAAAGGTATTCCTAAAACGAGAGAATATACCAAGACAAATACACTAATTCGTGTAACCGCAACATTGATATCCAGAATTTGATATTTTAAAATTGCGTATGTACAAATAGCTGCATAAACACAAATAAAAAAATGCCAAGCAGGATAAATGTCAAATTCCCAAGAGGGGAAAGAAGTGGTTGACCCACCCAAAAAACCTAACAACATTCCCCAAAACAGGTATTTTCCTTGTATTAAGCGTAATCCTTTGGTTCTTTTCAAATACAAAAACAAATTAATAAAAGCATTGAAAACGATGACCAGCCAAATAGAGAATAAAACATTAAAACCTATGCCCGCATTATAATAATAAAATTGATTGAAGGCATACCTCATCGAATGAAATATCGTATTCGTTGTTATGCCTAAAATAGAAAATAATATGCCGTGAAAATATACAAACCTAAGCAGTTTCTTATTATTTAATTGGCAAAATTCATAAACAACATGGTAAAAAAACATTGCAATATAAGACACTCCGAATAAAGTGATTTTCCAGCTTAGAAATGCGTGTTCATAAGTTTTTGAAATCCCAACAAGGAAAGTTCCGAAACCAAATATACCAACAGATATGTTAAAAAATGCCCATAGGCGAGGTAATCGCCCCTTGGCATTGAGAAAAATGAAATAGGACAATAAAAAACATACAACCGATACTGATAATCCGGCCAATGCAAATAAGTTTATATTTATCATCTAATGATTACCTTTTAGAATTCGAAAAAGAATAGCTTGATTTTAATTTTTCTTGAAAATTTTCAATAAACTGTGATGGCATCTGCGCCGTTGCAACAGAATTTCCTATACGTTTAATCCAAATAACCCTGTCTCTTGCGACTGCCAGTTTTTTATCTAGTTTTCCATCTTTATGTAAAAAGAATTCAAAAATTAAATCCAACCCAAAATTATAAACTTTATCCAAATTCATCATTACAAAAACTTTATCAAACGGCATGGCTTCGTTTAAATAATCAATCTCACAATTAAGACATATAAATTCACCCCTATCACCAATTCCCCTATAATATTCAGGTATTATCTGATAGAAATACAAATCCTTAACAATGCCCAACCATTCAGCATAATTAGCAAAATAGACATTCCCGACCAGATTAGAATTCTCTAAAGTCGTGTCAAAGACATGGTTCATTAACGATAACTTCTTACCACTAAACTCATTAATTTCCTCTCCTGTGTCTAAATGTCTAAATGGTTCGTGCAATCTTTCTAATGGCTTAATATCTTTTGTTCTAGGTCTCATCGAATCCATAAAACCTTTAATAGATTGTGGTAATCCTTCCACTCTACCTCGTCCGTGTCCGGTTATTTTGATCCAAGTTACTCGCTGTTTGCAAAAAGCGACTCTTTCAAATTGCTTATTTAATCCCTTTTTTCTCCATTCAAAACATAAATCAAAGGTGCTTTCTTTCTGACCAGAGACTTCTTCCATCCATACCTTTCCAATAACAACATCATTCCCTTTTAAATCGCCTAAAATTCTTAACTTTACCCAATTTGTTGCCAGACCCCAACCTCCTGTTTCAAGAAGGTTTGCCAATTCGCTCATAATTGGTTGAATACTGTATTCTCTTAGTTCTCCCATCCATTCAAAATAATTTGTAAAAAATACTCTTCGGCTTAATAATTTGTTCGTCCTAAAGGTTACTGGAAATTGTTTAGAAAAAACAAACTGTTGTTGAGGACCGGAGCAATCAACTTGAATTCCGAATACTTCTTCGTTAAAGCCAAATTTATTAAGAAAGAATTGCTTCTCCGGCTTTTGATCAAATTTCGTAAAATCTAGGCTTACTTGATAAAAAGAAATTACGCTCTTTCTAAGACTAGTTAATTTTATAGGAAAGGTAATAATATACCCGTTGGGAGTTAATAAATCCTTAAATATAATTCTATTGCTCGAAACGTTCTCCAGATTTAAATCTAATTGCGTGTTTCTAATCTTCTTATTCACTTCAATCGCAGACCAAATTGTCGTACCACTTAGGTTTATATCTCCAAGGGTGTTCGTCAATCTATCTAAAATACTCGAATATTTCTTACCAAGGAGTAATAACCAATCTTGTTTACTTCTATCTTCAATGACTTCAATATCACACCCTTGTTCATCGGTTCCAGCAGTGCATATCAGTAAATTAGCGGTATGCGATAAAGAAACATTAATGCTATTTAGATTCTTCCTTTTGACAACCGGTTTTCCGGATTTTAGCCATTCGATTTTAATATTCGCAGGATTAAACTGCTGTTTTTCTCTTGTTAACATCTCCTGAACAGTTGCCTTAATTAATGGTATTTCAATCAGATGACGTTCAGTTTTATTCAGGTTCTTTAAGCCATCACAATGCTGACATTTAATAACGGGATAGGGAAAATCTGTCTCCCGGGAAAACTTGGAGATCATCTCATCAATAATTCTCTGATCACGCTGAGTAGGATTCGCCAGGTCATTGGCGGACGGTTTTTCTGGGGAATGGTCTAACACTTTTAGACGACAGTTATCAACGAATAGAATGGTGTCCTCTTTGACTCGTATAGAAGCATCTCCTCTTAGCTCTGTATCGGAAATCTTCCGCACGGTTGAATGTCCAACAAAATTACTCCTTTTTGTATCAATAGGCAAATCTATAAAAATTTCACCGACAAAAAGAGGCAAACATGCATCCTGAGATACGATTAATTGCATAGATTGCAGTACAGCATCAATAAAGAATGGGTCTCCTGTGAAAAACTGGTTGTTAAATTTCTTATTACTTTCGAAGTAGCCTGCTATTGATTTGTTATATGCTGATGTAAAAACACATTCTCCATTGTTGTCATTAGTGTCGTAGTGGAGATGGTGAATTTGTTCGATGCATTGAAATAACTTCCCTTGAAATAAGACCGGCCCATAAAGGTCTGTTTGAGGATTAATATCAAGAATATTTTCTGGTTTAGGTTTGAAATGACTATCCTTTTGGGAAATTTCTCCATCCAGCTCAATAACCGCCGAAAAATGCGACTCTTTATAGCCTGTCAATTCTGAATGAATATCTACCTTGATCTTTTGAATTGCCCCCCTGTCTTTCTTTTCCAAAGCCTCAGCATGAATTTCGACTTTTGTTCCGCTCTCCTGATTAACAGGAATGGGTTTATCCAAATGAATATCTCTGAACTTAATAAAGTCTATTTTTTCTTTTCCCATCAGAAAGACTCCTGCCTGTATCATAGCCTCCAGCCCAAAAACCAGAGGCAATAACAATGTCCCTTTCCAATTATGATCCAGAAGATATGGGTCATCCTTGATATTCAGATGTGCCTGTGCTATGAGTTCAACATCGGGCATATAATATTTGACATTTTCAATAAACCTTAAACCCTCTTTATGCTCAATTTGCGGAGAGCGCCAAGTATCAAGGCCAGCAATACGCGCAACAACAATAGTTTGTTGGTGCCCCGAATCTCCTTCAACCAATTGCATAAACCGCTTTACGCCTTCTGGAACAGGAATAGAGCTGATACCTTTCTGCGATAGCCAATCACGACTTCCCAACTTCGTCCCCATTCCAATTTCATCCCATACGCTATAAGCAATAGTGGTTACTTCGGTCTCTTGGTGCCATGCTTTAAACTGGCGTAGGAATAGATTAAGAATTTCATTACTCACCCCATACCAGCCG
>JAHFGK010000129.1 GCA_023247475.1 Candidatus Omnitrophota bacterium | reverse complement strand
AAGGGATCTGCCTGGCTCGTATCACTGATCTTGGTGGAACAGATGTAGTGGCCAGGGGCAAGGAGATCCGGCTTGAGAGTCCCCAGGGGAGTGGGGCCCTTGGAACTAAAGGAGGCGAGATATCCTGATTGGCCTTTAAATACTCCCATATCGCACCCTTGAAAACCAAAACGGTCTCGGAGGACACCGACTTGGTTGGTTTTACAACTGGCCCCCACACCAATCATGTGCTCCTCATTTCCTGGGCTCGCGGTTGTGAATGTTTCGGAATAACCTAAATTGCCTATGGCCGCTACTACCACAATGCCCATATCAACCACTCTGGCCATGCTTTCAGCCATAAAATCATCAGGAGAAGAGGCCAGGCCAAGGCTCAAATTGATTACATCCACATGATTGGTGAGGTCTCCATCTCCATTAAGATTAGAGGCTTTTTCAACAGCCTTGAGGACATTTGAGAAAAAAGTTAAACTAACGACTCCAAAATCTTTTATCTCAGCCGCCACTTTATACGCATATATCTGGGCATCATAAGCAATGCCTTTCACCGCGCCATTTGCGGCAACGATACCTGCAACATGTGTCCCATGTCCATTGACATCCATGGGATCGTTATTATCTTTGGCAACGTCATATCCATCAACAATTTTTTTACACTCTCTGCGAAGAAACCTCTCCCTTGTGCAATTTCCCAAATCATCGTCAAAGTCAGGGTGGGTGTAGTCCACACCCGTATCAACAACAGCAACCTTTACCCCCTTGCCCGTCAAACATTCTTTTTGAGAGGTGGCACAATTACTACCGAAAGCATCTTGCTGCCAAACCTTATCAGCTTCAATAAGAGGAACGGCTTCGTCAAGCAAGGGAAACATGAAGTTATCAGCGTGCACGGCCTTCACGCCTGGCAACTGTTCAGTTTTATATAAATCACTTGGCCCCAAATGGTCTTTTCGAAGAAAAAACCCATTCGCGATAACATACAGATCATCATCAAAAACTAAATAAGGATTAATCTTTTTAACTGCGGATTTTATTTGGTCATGTTCAGTGATAAGGGTAATTTTATAATTCTTCGTCGCCAAACCTGCCTGAGAAACACTTGCCCCCTTTCTCATTGCATCAACATAATAAACAGAAAGCGGCTTGCTATCCAATTCCACAAAATACAGCATTTGATCAAAGATAGGTTTATACTTTACAACATCGTTGAGATTATTATCCTGAATCGCTTTCTGAATGTCTGACAAAATATCTTCTGTGGATAACATCTGGGGCGTTCCTGATATCACGGAGGTCGGGCTTGAAGTAGACTCTATGCTGAGCGAGGCAAAACTGACTTTTGGTTGCCCTGATTGAAGGCTGATCACCACCGTGATCCCCAAAATCAAAAACAGCGTTACGGCAGATATGGCGCGCATAAGGAAACTCGCCACAGTGACGGAGGTAGTTGAGGTTTGGGTGCGAAGAAGCATAAAATTCTCGAGATATTTTTATTGTATCCTAGACCACAAAGAACGCCAGTTTAAAATTAAAAATTATTAAGGATGAGCCGGATAGACATCTGATGTCAGTTGAAAATAAAAAATTTTTGTTTGAGAAGTGAAACTCGATCCTACCATGGCGGGATGACCTCTTTTTTTTCAGAATCTAAATAACAAAAAAACAAATGTTCTCTGTGGGGGAGAGATTTCTATTTTAATCTCTGCTTTAAAGCGGTGGGAATTTCATCTGGGAAGTCAACAATGGTGACGCCAGCATCTGTTAAGACTTTGATTTTAGCCGCGGCGGTTGTATCACCGGAAGAAATAATGGCCCCCGCATGCCCCATGCGTTTGCCTTCGGGCGCGGTTTTGCCGGCGATAAAACTAACGATAGGCTTTTTAACATTCACTTTAATATATTCAGCTGCCAGTTGTTCATCACCGCCGCCGATTTCACCGACCAGCACAATCCCTTTTGTTTCCGGGTCACTATTAAAAAGTTCCAAAGCATCCACGAATCGCATGCCGATGATCGGGTCACCGCCCAAACCAACACAACTCGATTGGCCAAGGTTGTTCAACGTTAAATTATATACGACTTCATAAGTCAACGTTCCGCTGCGAGAGATAACACCAACGGGACCGGGTTTATGAATATGCCCTGGCATAATACCAACTTTGCATTTGCCGGGGGAAATCAGCCCCGGACAATTTGGGCCAATAAATCTTGTGCGCGTATTCTTCAAGGTCGCCTTCGCTTCTACCATATCTAACGTCGGAACTCCTTCGGTAATGCAAATAATTAAATCTATTCCTGCCTTTATATCTTCCAAAATTGCATCTTTGGCAAATTTAGCGGGGACATAAATAACGGCAGTATTGGCTTTTGTTTTTTCCTTGGCTTCGGCCACGGTGTTAAAAACCGGTACACCAAAAATTTCCTGTCCGCCTTTACCCGGCGTAACGCCAGCGACGACCTTTGTTCCATATTCCAGCATTCGCTCGGTATGGAATGAACCGTCGCGGCCGGTGATGCCTTGAACAAGGACTCGAGTGTTTTGATTGATGAGGATACTCATTTTAATCGTGGTTCGGGGTTCGGGTATCGTTAAAGTCCACCTATCGATAGCCGCTATCCTATATCCAATCCCCTAATTCAATTTCATTTAGCTAGTTCTACAGCCTTTTTCACCACTTCCCGCATCGACGGATACGTATTAATCTTATTTTGCGCTAAGATCGCCTTGGCTTCTTTTTCATTCGTTCCCGTCAGACGAACCACCAGCGGGACAGGAATCTTTAATTCTTTTTGTGCCGCTATAATACCGTTAGCAATATCATCACAACGCGTGATTCCACCAAAGATATTAATTAAAATAACTTTGACATTCGAATTTTTTAAAATGATTTTCTGGGCATTGAGAACTTTTTCCGGATTTGAACTGCCTCCCACATCTAAAAAGTTGGCCGGCTCGCCGCCGAGCAATTTGATTACATCCATTGTTGCCATCGCCAGCCCCGCGCCATTGACAATGCAGCCCACCTTACCGTCCATCTTCACAAAACTTAGACCGTGCTGTTTGGCTTCTGTTTCATCCGGATCTTCGAATTTAGTATCCGCTAAAGCCTGAATTTCTGGATGACGAAACAACGCATTGTCATCAAAATTAATTTTTGCATCCAAGGCGCAGGGGTGTCCTTTCTCATCGATCACAAAAGGATTGATCTCCGCTAAAGAACAATCATATTGAAAAAAAAGAGTTAATAAATTCTGAAAGACTTTAGAAATCTGATTTTGCTGAGAAGTTTCAGGAAAAGCGGCCTTGATAAAAGGATTCCATCGCTGGGAATCGATTTCTTTTTTTCCATCGAGATAAAATTTATGAATTTGTTCGGGATGAAGCTTGGCGGTTTCTTCAATATCCACCCCACCGGCGGAACTGGCAATCACCACCACATCACTTTTCGCATAGTCAATGGTTATGGCCAGATAAAATTCTTTTTTAATTTTAACGGTGGGGACAATGAGGATACGCTCAACACGGTATCCTTTAATTTTTAAATTTCTAATTTGGGGGAATACTTTTTTAAGTTCTTGCTTATCTTTGACAACCTTCACACCCCCGGCTTTGCCTCGACCGCCGACGAGAACCTGTGCCTTTAAAACAACCGGAAATCCCATCTTTTCAGCTACCTGAACAGCCTCATCCAATTCTGTGGCGATTTGGCCAGGGACGACGGGAATGCCGGCTTTTTTAAATAACTCGATGGCTTGATATTCGTGAATTTTCATGAAGGAATAGAGACAAAAAAATATTTATTGAACATATATTCTCGTAAAATAACTATCTTGTCAATTATTTAAATTTCATTATTTAATATACTGAGCAAGCAGGTTTAATGTTTTATACCCCACCCGCCCATCCGCCTTAAGACCGTGGGCTTGCTGAAATTGTATAATGGTTATTTTTGTTTTATTCCCCATCTTCCCATCAGCAGAACCGGGATCAAAACCCGCATTTTTAAGCGCTGCCTGAATTCCTTTAACATTTAATTCTCCTTTTTCAACTAACCCCAACCGACTCAATTCTTGTAATTTGTCCCAAGTGGCTTTGTCCACAAACCGACTCACCTTTAAATTGTTATCTTTTTGAAACGCCTCAACGGCACTGCGTGTTTTAACGCCCATTTTCCCGTCCATCTTGCCAATTTTATAGCCATAAAGGTTCAAAAGCTTTTGAACCTCTTCCACCTTAGCATTGCGCTGAAACGGGATAATCTCACCCAGCAAATCCCTTTCCTCGGCTCCTTCTTTTTGAATGATCCGATAAATGCGATCACAACCTCCGAGACACAACGCGACGATGATTAAAATAATTACGGATTTCATAAATTTTCTTTATTTATTTAAGGAATTGGCCTATTCTGCTACGCAAAACTAATAAACCTATTAGTCTTGCTTTGCAGGAATATTCTCCCGAGCGGAATAATTTCTCCGCAGCAAAAGAAATAAGTATCATTTCTTTTGCGAAGGAGAATAAAAAATTTTTTGGAGAGAATTGCGATTAAAATTAACGGATGATATAATGCTAACTTAGTAGTGGTTTCCATCTAATAATCATAATATTTTGATCATGGATCGTCTACTTAAATCTTTTATCCTAGTCATTATTATCATTGCCGTCACCGGTTTTGCCTTGCGACCGGTAATGCTTAAGAAAAAGGCAATTGAACGGGCAACGGATACAGTTAAAAAAACACTCGATTACTGGCAAAATGGTGATTCGGCCACAGGTCGCCTTCTCTGGGAAGACCCAATGAAATTCCCTGTCATCTATGATTTAACATCCTATAAGATCAAAAAGACGACGATAGAAAAAAAGGGACTAAATTCCCTTATTAAAATCTATGTTTTTTTAGACTTCGCTCCCGCCAGCTTATATCCCGCCGGTAAAATATGGATCTTTGAAGTAAAACAAGAGAATATGCTGTGCAAAGTAGTGAACTTTCATATAACTGCGGAAAATTAAAGCAAACAATTTTCTCTTGTATGGTCCGCGCACAAAATTATTTGTTAGAATCAAGGCAAGGATAAAACTGAATTTGTGGTGAGCCAACAATCCATTTCGGGAATTTCGTCATAAAATCTTTGACGTGTTTTGTCTGAAAATGCCTGTCGATATCTGCCTGGCTAGCCCATTCCTCAAAAAAGAATAACGAATTTTTATCGTGGATCTCTTCATATACATTGAAACTAAGGCAGCCCTTATCTTGCCGAGCTGATTTCGCCAAAGTAGTGATTGATACCATCGCCTTTTCTCTTTGATCAGGCTTCAATTCAGGGTCGAACACTGAGCGGAGTCGAATGTGTTCGACTCCGCCCCGACATTGGTCGGGGCTGCGCTCAGGATTTCGGGATCGGAAATACCGACCCCTCAAAAATTATAGCAAATGAATGTCCCAATAGAAATGCAATTTAAAAAAGAAAGAGGGGGGAAGCCCCGATATCGGGGCTTCCCCCCTCTTCTACTCTTTCAAAAATTATAACTTATTGACTCTTGTTGCAGTTATTCTACGGGAAAAGACAATGGGAGAAAAGACTTGTTGAATGGTCTTTAAATATTTAATGAACTCATCTAAGGAACGTTGATACAAAAAATTTTCTTTCGTCACTTCGTTCAAGGATGGATTCGCTGGGATTGCAAATTCCATCCGACGGTTTCCATCACGTCCGTCTTTGTGTATTTCTTGTTTTTCTTTGCGGGTTAACATTTTTTACCCTTATCAAGATTTCATTGAGTTCATCTTCGCGGTCAAACAGTTGAAAATATTCGCGGATCCAATCGATGTTGAGTTGCCCGGCATTGGCGCGAATTAGAAATTCGATATCTGCCATATCCCGATGGTACCTGTCCGGATCGTTAGAACTGGACTGAACCTTAAGGCCGATCAAGTCCTCGGGGCCAACAAATTTGCCCTTATAGGCGTTATTTAAAATATCATATTCTCGGGCTCTTTCCAACATTTTTTTTGTGTACTTGCGATGTGCGTGTAAAAAATCCACGCGGCCTAATTCGGTCATTTTGCCGTGGAAATTCGAGACATCCTCGCTTTCGTGAAGCAATTCATATCCAAACGACGCCATAATTTCTTTTACTTTCGGCATATCTTCTTTAGCAACAAGAAAATCAATGTCTTGGGTCGCTCGCGTATACCCCGCCATATGCAGGGCAAACCCGCCGATAATGGCAAAGCGGACATTATTCTTCTGAAATTTGTCGATAATCAATCGAAATACAGTTTCAAAGTCCATAAAATTACCTTCCTATCACGGTGCGTATTATAAACTTTGGAGGGATTTTAGGCAAGGAGTTTGAAGTGGGGGTCGCCTGTGCTGGCGCAATCTTAAATTGCGTCCGCGCGGACGAAATTTGAGTGTGGCAGTGGGGGGACAGGGTAGGTGTTAGTTATTGAAAAGGTTTGAGTTATTGGTACCCGGTGCTGTGTTACTGGGATATAAGCAAAGGAAAGGAAGAAAACGAAAATGGTTATGTATAGAATCTTGAGTCTCATCGTCATTGTCCGTTTAATGCTGAACCTCATCTGCTGCGGGATCTTGGCAAATCTGAGGATTATTTTTACAAAAATCTCCTGCATCCTTTATTGATTCTGTGCAATCGGTTCCATCTTCCTTACAGGCATCTTCTTGTTCTTCCTCACTCAAATTATTCCAGTTAAAACAATATGCTTCTTGGAGCCATGTGTCATTTTCGGTATCAGGCCGGGCAGTACCATCACATATGTCTGGATGTTCTTTACAATAGTCAGGGCAGTTACAGGAACTATTAACGCAATAAAGATTCAAACGACTAAGAAAACCTTTAAAATTAAAATATACATCCTCGTCTATTTTCTCACATACTTGATCGTTAATTGGGACATCCCCACAGCCACCGCCGCCGGTTCCACCATTTTTACAAGCAT
>JAHFGK010000128.1 GCA_023247475.1 Candidatus Omnitrophota bacterium | reverse complement strand
ACACTCAAACGGATACGAAGAATTTAGCCCGGCCTCGGATACTTACTTTAAACAATGAAACCGCTGAAATCAAGATTTCTTCATCAGAGGCCATCGGGCTAGCAACGACACAGACTTCTGGCGCATCAGGCGGGGCGGCCGCAACGACTCTTGCTGCCGAGCGTGTTGAAACCGGAGTCTTCTTAAAAGTTACTCCCCAAGTTAACTTGTTAACAGGCGAGATCACGATGGCCATTGAACCCAAGGCTATTCAAGCTAGAGCGGGCCAGACATTTGAAGGTCATACTTTTAAAGACCCAGAAACAAGAGGGTTAGATTCTATTCTGAAAGTCCACAGCGGGGATACAGTTATGTTAGGCGGACTGTTAAGAACAGATTCGAGTGAAGCTATATCCAAAGTACCTGTTCTGGGAGATATTCCCTTAGTGGGGGCAGCATTTCGTCATAAGGACAAGACTGTTATTGATAGAGAATTAATACTGTTTATTACCCCCCACATTATTAATGAAGATACAAGACCTGGTTTGACAACGAAGAAATATGGTTCAATGACTCGCGAACAGGATGTCCCGAATGTTCGTAAACGAGAAATTGAAAAGGCATTATCAAACCATTGAAACCTAGGGGCTGTAACAGTGGCACGTCTAAAATTAGGGGAAATATTAGTTCAGCAAGGGCTCATCACAGAAAGTCAATTAAAGCAAGCTATCGCAGCCCAAAAAAATGAGAAAGGTCGAATCGGAGAGGTTCTCATTCAGTTGGGAATTATTAAAGAGGAAGATATCGTTTCCGCTTTAGGAACCCAACTCCTCATCCCATATTCGTCTTTAAATTCTGACTCTTTGACTCCACAAAAAGGTCAGGATCTTGATAAGCTTATCCCTCTTGAATTTGCTAAAAAGAATTTTGTCCTTCCGATTTCTCGTAATATGAATTCTCTAACAGTTGCGGTTTTCGATCCACTTGATCTTCTTATGCTGGACAACCTCAAAAAGATGACGGGTTGTGAAATTAATCTTATTATTGCGACCCGTACAGACATCAATAAAGCCATTGACAAATTCTATTACGAGGGGAAATCAGCGGCTGATCGAGGAGCCACTATGTTCGGAGAAGCCGTTCAAAGTTCCTATGAGTTTAATAAAAGTGCTTTAGCTGACGCTTCAGCTATTACAGATGATACTGTGACTGAAGCTGAACTTAGTCTTGATAAATTAATAGCAAAAGCAGGAGAAGCCCCGGTTATTAAAATTGTTGATTTAATTATTCGACAAGCCATTGATGAAAGAGCGAGTGATATTCATATTGAACCTTTTAAGGACAGAATTAGTCTGCGTTATCGTATTGATGGTTGTCTTTACGAAATTCCTCCTCCGGCGCGACATCTACATTTACCAATCGTTTCTCGTATCAAAATATTATCAAAACTTGATATTGCTGAAAAGCGCCTGCCTCAAGACGGGGCTATTTCTGCTAAATTGGAAACAAGAGTCGTTGATCTGAGAATTTCAACGATCCCAACCGTTTGGGGTGAAAAGGTTGTTATGCGTATTTTGGATAAGGAAGCCGTTAAACTGGAGTTAAGCACTTTAGGCTTTGATCAAAAGCAATTGGAGGTTATTCGTAAAGCTTTAAGTGCTCCGTATGGTTTGTTTTTTGTAACGGGGCCTACGGGGTGTGGAAAATCAACGACTCTTTATGCGTCTTTGAGTGAAGTTCTCGATCCGAGAAAGAATATTCTGACGGCAGAAGATCCTGTGGAATTTAAGGTCGAGGGCATTAATCAGGTCCAAGTTAAACCGGATATTGGATTGACATTTGCTTCGGCTTTACGTTCTTTTTTACGTCAAGATCCGGATATTATCATGGTGGGGGAGGTCCGGGATCTGGAGACAGCACAAATTTGTGTTCGAGCGGCCTTAACCGGACACTTCGTCTTGAGTACCTTGCACACCAACGATGCATCTTCAGCCGTTACTCGTCTTTTGGATATCGGGATTGAAACATACCTTTTAACGCCATCGTTATGCTGTGTTCTTTCCCAAAGATTAGCAAGACGCTTATGTGCGAAATGTAAAGAACCTTATGAACCACAGTCAGACCAACATGGAGGAATTAAATTTAAAAGTGATCTCATTTATAGAGCCAAAGGTTGTGAGGTATGCAATCAAACGGGTTATAAGGGAAGACTTGTCGTTGCCGAAGTATTACATATTGATGATACCATTCGCCATTTAATTACAAATAAAGCTCCTTATATCCAAATCAAAGACGCCGCTCGAAAAAATGGGATGGATACAATTTTTGACTCAGGATTAAAGAAGGTGGAAGCTGGAATTACTAGCTTTGATGAAATTATGAGTATCACCGTGAATTAGGTCCTATTTTTTAAGAAATAGGAAGAGAAGAGGTCAAAATGCCGAAGTTTAAATATGTTATTAAAGATTCCAAAGGCCAAACCATTACTGATATAACTGATTCGACAGATCAAGAAAGTCTAATCGACCGACTTCAGAAACAGGGGTATTTCATTGTTACTATCCAGGAAAAAAGTGAAGCGGGTGGTCTAAAACCTAAAAAAGCAAAAGAAAAAGAAAAGAAGCAAAGTAATTTTACACATAACAAGGTTACCCTGGAAGACCTTCTTGTCTTTTCTCGTCAACTGGTTACCATGCTCGAATCGGGGGTTACCCTCCTACGTAGTCTTGACGTTATTGCCTCCCAAGTGGAAAGTAAGCAGTTTTCTGTGATTTTAAGCAAAATGAAGAGTGATGTGGAACAGGGGCTGTCGCTGAGTTCAAGTCTTGCTAAGCACCCAAAAATATTTAGCCAGTTTTGGGTTAGTCTTGTTGAAGTGGGAGAAGCTTCTGGTACCATGCCTCTTGTTTTAGAGAAATTAGCCTTTTATTTGGAGCAGGAAGCCGCATTCAGTTCAACTATTATTTCCGCTTTGATTTACCCCGCGATACTATTTTGCGTCGCTATGGGAGCGGTTGCTTTTTTTGCTTTTTTTGTTGGCCCCCGGTTTGAATCTATCTTTAATTCTTTTGGGGTCGAATTGCCTTTAATTACCAAAGTTCTTTTATCTACATTCAGGTTCATAAAATCAAAATTTTTGATGCTCTTTGGAGTAATTGGTGGTATACTTTTCTTGCTTAAAAAGTATATGGCAACTAAAACAGGAAGATTACAGTTTGAAAAAATAGCATTTGAGTCTCCGGTCTTTGGAAAAGTTATTAAACTTATTGTTGTTGAGAGATTTGCATCACAGATGGCGATCTTGGTCGATAGTGGTGTCCCAATATTGCATGCGTTAGATATAGTTCAGCGTTTAGTTGATAATAAAACTTGCGAATTAATTTTAGTCGATATTAAGAATGGTGTACGTGAAGGAGAACTTCTGGTAGGGCCGATGATAAAAAGCAATTTTTTTCCTGCGATGGCTATCCAGATGATCATGGTAGGGGAAGAAACAGGGGAGTTAAGCAAGATGCTTAAACAAGTTTCTAAATTTTATCAAACCTCGGTGGAAGCATTTATGAAAAGATTTGGCACCATGGTTGAGCCTTTTATGTTAGTCTTTATGGGGGCTATAATAGGTACGATCGTTTTGGCTATGTTTTTACCGATGTTTAACCTTACACAA
Organism: Candidatus Omnitrophota bacterium; assembly: GCA_023247475.1. Taxonomy (GTDB): domain Bacteria; phylum Omnitrophota; class Gorgyraeia; order Zapsychrales; family JAHFGK01; genus JAHFGK01. The sequence continues at coordinate 3,352 of JAHFGK010000128.1, read as the reverse complement.
TTGGCAGGGAGTAAATAAATTTGAAAATTATTTCTACACGATTAACAAGAGGGGAAAGAGGGTTTACTTTGCTAGAAATTATCATTGTGATTATTATCGTAGGAATTTTAGCGAGCTTGGCATTGCCTCGATTTATGAAAACTGTTGAATATTCGAGGGCCGTAGAAGCTTTCATCGGGCTCAATGTCGTTCGCCAGTCAATGGAACATTGTTATCTACAGAGAAGCACTTATAGTGGTTGTGACGCTTTTACAAATCTCGATATTGAGAATCCCGCCCTCAGTTCCAATAATCATTTTACATATTTCTGGCCAGCACCAGCTACCACCAATACATTTGTCATTCGAGCAGAGAGAACTACTCGTGATGGGGGGAGTGGGGGGGATTATATCCAGTTATTTGATAATGGCGCAATTATTACACGCAGTGGGACATCAGCATTCCAAGGGATACAATAGAATTTCATGATATAAAGATTCAAACAGAAAGGAGAGTGATGAAAGGTTAAGCACCCATGAATATAGATCGTAATACCAGAAAAATGAGAATTAAAAGATAAAGAATGATCATTAAATGGAGGATTAAAATGAGACGTAATCAAAAAGAAAGTGGTTTTACACTGCTTGAAATTATCATCGTTATCATTATTGTTGGTGTTTTGGCTAGTTTGGCTTTACCAAAGTTCTTCAAAACCGTTGAATATTCCAGAGCGACGGAGGCTTTGGCCAGTTTGAATGCCGTGCGTCAATCGATGGAACGATGCTATTTGCAAAGAGCTTCTTATGCAACGTGTAACGCTTTTGCAAACCTCGATATGGAGGACCCAGCAAACTCTCCGAACAACCACTTCACCTATTCTTTCACAAGTGTTGCTGCTACAACGTTCTCGATCCGGGCTGTAAGAACCACACGTGATGGTGGTGTGGCTGGTGATTATATTCAGTTGAGAAACACGGGTGTAGTTATAGATAAAGATGGGACTACTGCTTTCGGTGGCATTCAATAAGGAGATCAGTTCGTTTAAAAAGCCGGCGTTGCGACTTGGGTGATATCCCAAAGCGCAGCCCGGCTTTAAAAATATAAAGTAGATTTTATTTTTGGGAGTAACGTTTTACAAGATTTTTTATTCAATCATGGAAATAAAAATGAGGAATTTTTTTAAAGAAGCAAAGATTGCTAACAGAAAAAGAGGACATGCATTTACTCTTGCTGAGATGATGGCTGTTTTGGTTATTATAAGTATTTTAGCCGCTATAGCAGTCCCTAGATATCAAATGGTTGTTGAAAAAGTTAGATCTGCTGAGGGAATTAATGCCCTTACGGCGATCTTAGAGGCAGAAAAGCGTTGGGCATTAGAAAATGTTACATACACAACCACCATGGCCAATTTGGATATCACTGTAACCGGTTTACAAAATTTTAATAATCCTATTTTAGTTGGTCCTCCGGCTGTTGGTGGGAATGGCGAGATTGCGAGTATTCAACGGAATGGAGTATCTCCGTATGATTATATACTGCATATCACGGAAAGAACCGGAACGCTTAGCTGCACAGGAGGGGCTGGTTCAATTTGTACAAAGATTCAATCGTGGTGATTGTCGTAATTTTTGTTTGAGGTTGTGAATCGCTTATCGTGATAAAGAGGGATCGCTGATGATTATTAATTTTTCTAGATGGAAGAAAGAGAAAAAAGGATTTACGATAACAGAACTTATCCTCGTTGTTGTTATTATTTCTATTATGGCCGGTTTTGGTATCCCCAATTACACTAAGGCGGTTGAGCGAGCTCACGTGAGAGATGTTAATAATCAACTATTAGCGCTTTATTCCGCTAATCAGGTCTATCGCGCCCAAAATGGTCGTTTCTGGCCAGCAGATAATAATGCTGGGGCAGGCTACGATGTCGCCGCCATTAGTACAAATTTAGGATTAAGTATTATTCCGAATGGAATGACATATAATTGTACAGGTGCAGGAGTCGCTCCGGGGACTTTTAGCTGTACATCAGCGAGAAACGGGGGATCTGCTGTGTTTACGTTGACCGTGACCCAAGCTGCGTTAAGTTTTCCTCTGGGCGGAGCAAGCAATCCAAGCTATGTCTGTACCTCAGGCACTTGTCCACAATAATAGAAGAGACGTAAAATGTTTAAACAGGTAAGAGCATTTTCAATCGTTGAGGTGAGCATCGCAACGATGATCTTTATGATCACTTCGATCGGAGTTTTTTCAACCCTGTCGAATCTCGTGACACGCACTAACACCGCGTCGCAAACGGTGGGAGCCGCCTATTACGGTCAAAAGATTTTGGAGGATCTGCATACCAGCGTTAATGCGGAACTGTGGAACGATCTTAGCACAGTAAACAATCCCTTGGCTCCGGGTGTCCATAACTTTGTAAATGGTATTTATACCGTTAATTATACAGTCAGTGCCGGCCCTTCGGGAACGCGTCGGGTAGATTTAAATATTATTTGGTAAAACCCTGTTAATAGATATTCATAATTAGAAAAATTAATGATAACAATAAGACTCATATGTTATGCGATTAACTTTTAGGAAAAAAAACCATCGGCACAATCATCAGAGCGGCTTAAGTCTGGTTGAGTTAATTCTTTCAAACATCTTAATCGGGATTGTTATGTTGGGAGTGGTTTCAATCCAACAAGCGACCAAACAAGTGGAGGTAAGAATTAATAATAACCGTGGGGTCGTTTTACAACGGACAGCCGCCATGTTATTGGATGTTGGGAAGAATGCTTATCTTGCGGTCGGGGATAATGGAAGTGTTGCGGGCCGCGGGATGACATTCCAAACCGGACCAGCTCGATATTGTTTTAGACAGGATTTTCCAGGGACTCCCACTAATTATGCCGATGATACGTGGGTTTGTTTTGATCAGAACCAAAATGATCTATTTAAGTGCCAAAGAGCTTCTCCTGGGGCCTGTGTTGCTGCTAATCCAACGCGTGTTCTTATTGGAAACATTATTTTAGATGGTATAACGATCAGCAATCCTTTTATCACAGGAATTCCTTATGTTCAGATTTCGATAACGAACCGAAACGATCCCACTCTTGCCGCAGACCCCACCAAGAATCCGGAAGTAACCTTGACTACCGACGTTTATCCTCTAGGACATAGCTTCTAAAATATAGGAATTAAGAATAAGACCCAAGACTTGTAATTATATTCTTGCTTTGATATCATACATTATTCTTTTTTAGACATAATGACTGTAATGCCCCCCATTAAGCAAGGGAATTTTAAGTTAGAACTGGCTGGTTGTTTTTTGACAAAAAGTGATCATAAAATTGCGTTGGCGTCCTGTAGTTAAGCGATTGGTGTGGGAAGT
>JAHFGK010000127.1 GCA_023247475.1 Candidatus Omnitrophota bacterium | reverse complement strand
AAGACTTAGTTGGAAGTTAATCACTTAAGTCATCTCCTTAGATTCGTGCCGATCACCAATCTTGATAAGCATCCTTTCGATGTTTAACGAGAAAGACATTAACAATCTTGGCAGAATCATCAATTGTGTAAATGATACGATAATCTCCCCGGCGTATTCTGTAACGATTCTTATATCCTCTTAATTTTTGGCTACCGGGTTTACGAGGGTTGTTTTCAAGACTCTCAATGGTCTCATAGATTTTGTCTAAGTCGGGAGATGGAATTCTATCGAAGTCTTTGTAGACACGCTGTTCAACAATGACAGTATACATCAACGCTGTTGTTTTCGTCTTTGAATATACTTTTGCAGGTCAGCTTTGGTGGTAAATTGAGGATTTTTAAGCCGTTCATCAACAATTTTGTTATCCAATTGTTCCTGATCGATTTCCGCTAATTTTTCTTGGATCGCTTCCGTGATAAAAAATTGGAGTTTGATTCCGTGACGGTCGCAGTAGTCGGAAACAGCTCTTTTTAAGTTAGCCGGAATCCGGGCACCTAAATTGACTAATTGGGCTTTAATCATCGCTCCCTCCTACTTAACAATTATTATCTTTCTATAGAGAAAGATAACATAAGTTAGCAAGGATGTCAATTTATAAATTTAGGTTAGCTTTGTGGAAGCCACGGGTACGAACAGTTCGGTTGGGAGTTGAAGATTCCCAATGGTTCAAGCAGAAACGGGGCTACACACTTAATTTTATTTGAAACACTAGACACCAGATTGTGTGTTAGGGAATGAGAAAAATAAAAATTTGATTAAGAAGATGATTCGGTAAGATATCGAAAATAAGGCGAGCACTTGAAGATAATACAGTTTAAGCAAATATCGTTGTTTAATTGGAGTGAATGATTATTGTACATTAACAGATCTTATAAAAATAGCTTTTAAGACTTGACATTAGGATACAACCTATGTATATTCAATATACAGAAATTAAACTTTAAAGAGAGGAGGATTACATATGCCGCTAGAAGTTTATTCCAGAAAAGGACGTAGATTTTCAGATCCGAGAGTTACTATAACAAAATCTGGCCAGATCGGATTAAACTCTTCTTGTTTAGACAAATACTTCAACAGTAAGGAGAACGTATTGTTGTACGTTGATAAGAATAAAAAGAAGATTGGTATTAAACCAATAAATAGACCAGAAGAGAATAGTTTTCGTATATCTTTTTCAGTTAAAAGAACAACTGGTTCAATATCTGGTCATTCTTTTTTAAAGTATTGTAGAATAGATTTTCCGCAGACGAAAAGGTTTATCCCTGAATGGGATAGTCGTGAGAACATATTAACTATTGATTATCGTTAAAATAATTAAAATCAAAGGAGATAAAGATGGATTTTATTCATGGAAAGTCGAAAGTAGGTACTGCTGAAAGGAGAATGACACAAATGTTAAATGTTCCGGGTATAGAAGTAATAATTCGTAATCAGGAAACTGGTAGAGATATTCCTGATCATGCAAGAATTAGTTCATTACGGAAGAAAAAGTCGAAACATTAAAAATTACTAATATTTATCGTTTTATCATCACCACTCCAGCGCTCCTCCGGTTTGATACTCGGTGACGCGGGATTCGAAGAAATTTTTCTCTTTCCTTAAATCAATTACCTCGCTCATCCACGGGAACGGATTGTTGGAGCCGTATTGTTTCGGCAGACGAAGTTTTTCAAGGCGGCGGTCGGCGATGTATTGGACGTATTCGCGAAGGAGTTGGACATTGAGGCCGAGGATTCCTTGGGGTAAACATTCTTGGGCGTAGCTGACTTCCAGTTCAACCGCGCGTTTGATGCGTTGAAGTAAATATTCCTTGAACTCCTGTGTCCAACTTTCCGGGTTTTCATCGATGATGGTGTTAATAAGTTCAATCCCAAAATTCATATGAATACTTTCATCGCGTAAAATATATTGAATCTGCTCGCATGTTCCGGGCATTCGGTTTTGTCGGCCGAAGGAAAGCATCGTGACAAAGCCGCTATAAAAGAAAATCCCTTCGGTCACGACATAGAAACTCACCAAGTTATTCAAAAATTTCTGTTTGCCTTCTTTTGTTTTCAAATCCACGCTTTCATCCAAAATCCCTTGCGTGCAGCTCATGGAAAATTCATCCTTTTCGTAAATCTGTTTGGTTTCGCGGTACATGTTGAAAATCTCGCCTTCATCTAAAGATAGTGACTCCACAATGTATTGGAACGCATGCGTGTGAATCGCTTCTTCAAAGGCTTGGCGCAAAAGATACTGACGGCATTCGGGATTGTCAACGAGTTTATAAATGGATAAAACAATATTGTTACCAACAAGAGTCTCTGCGGTTGAAAAAAATCCTAAATTGCGTTTGATGATATGACGCTCATTATCGGTAAAGGCTTTTGGATTGCGCCACTGCTCGATATCGCGTTGCATTGAAACCTCGGAGGGCATCCAGTGATTGGCACAACCGTCCAGATAATAATGCCACGCCCATTGGTATTTGATGGGCACCAGTTGATTGGCGTCGGTCGTGCGGCCGTTATTAATAATGCGCTTATTATCGACCGAGACTCGGTCCTTGGTCATGCGGATCGTTGAACTGGACGTACTGCATTCTTTAGTGTTGAATTCGCTCATGGGTATTCCTCCTGGTGAAAGTATTATTATTGACGAGCTTCAATAGGACTAAGAACCCAGGAACCACCATCGCCACCTACTGAAGCAGTAACCGGAATAAGCGGGATAGGCATTTTTAATACTGAAGTAATTTCGAACCTGAAGTTTAACATAATGTTGTCCTCCTATTTGAAATAAATATTTATTGACACGCTTCGCAATCATCTTTAGGTTCTTTGGTAACGAGCGGTCTACTATCATCTACTGATATATTAATATTCGAAGAAGGTGGTTGTACTGCAATTTTCGGTTTCTCATCTCGGTGACGCTGGCCAACAACGTTGGAATATTTTGTAATATCGAGCGTACTTTTCTCAATACGCGTAGCGCCCATCGAGCGTAAATAATACGTTGTTTTCAGTCCCTTCTCCCACGCGAACATGTACATATCACTTACCTTTTTCCCACTAGGTTTGGCTTGATAAAGATTTAAGGATTGACCCATATCAATCCATTTTTGTCGGCGGCTTGCCTGCTCGATAATCCATTCATAATCAATTTCAAAAGCCGTTGTGTATTTACGTTTTAAGTTTTCGGGAATGCGTGGGATTTCCTGTACGCTACCGTCAAAATATTTCAAATCATCAACCATCTGTTGATCCCACACGCCTAATGCTTTAAAGTCACGCACCAAGTATTCATTCACAACGGTAAATTCGCCCGATAAATTGCTTTTCACAAAAACATTTTTGTAAATGGGTTCAATCGAGGCGGTCACCCCGACAATATTGCCGATGGTGGCTGTTGGGGCAATCGCCATCACCAGACTGTTACGCATGCCATATTTTTTAATGGCTCCGCGGACGGAAAGCCAATCCATTTTAACGGAGCGATCTACATCCAAATGTCCGTCACGTTCGCTTTCCAGTAGATCCAAGGTGTCGATCGGAAGTAAGCCCCGATCCCACTTAGAACCCGTAAACGTTGAATATGTCCCTCGTTCTTTCGCCAATTGGGTGGAGGCCAGAATCGCATAATAGGAAATTGCCTCCATACTTTCATCCGCAAACTTAACTGCCTCGGGGGAGGCGTAACTAAAATTCTGAATAAAAAGCGCGTCCTGATAACCCATGAGGCCTAGCCCAACGGGACGATGGCTTTGGTTAGCGTTCTTCGATTCGATCGTTGGGTAATAGTTAATATCAACAACATTATCGAGCATGCGGATGGCGGTTGCGATTGTTTCTTTTAACTTTTCATGATTAATGCCGTCGGGAGTGGTATGCGCTGCCAAATTGATCGAGCCGAGATTGCACACGGCGGTTTCGTCTTTCGAGGTGTTGAGTAAAATTTCCGTGCATAAATTGGAACTATGGATAACCCCCACATGATCTTGTGGGGAACGGATATTCGATGAATCTTTCCAAGTAATCCAAGGATGTCCGGTTTCAAAAAGCATACTGAGCATCTTGCGCCATAACTGAATAGCCGAAAGAACTTTAAACTGTCGGATTTTTCCTTCTTGCGTCATTCGTTCATATTCTGCGTAGCGTTTTTCAAACGCTTGGCCATAGAGATGATGCAAATCTGGAGTTTCGTTGGGACTAAACAATGTCCATTGGCCGTTATGTTTGACCCTTTTCATGAAAAGATCTGGGATCCAGTGAGCGGTGTGCATGTCATGCGTGCGCCGGCGATCATCACCGGTATTTTTGCGCAGTTCCAGAAATTCTTCCAGATCCAAGTGCCATGTTTCCAGATACGCACACATCGCTCCTTGACGTTTGCCGCCTTGATTGACGGCAATGGCGGTGTCATTAGCGACTTTTAAAAAAGGAATGACGCCTTGGCTTTTGCCGTTGGTGCCTTTGATCCGCGCGCCCATAGCGCGGACATTGGTCCAATCATTACCGAGCCCCCCACTCCATTTAGAAAGCATGGCATCATCCTGAACACACTTAAAGATGTGAAAGAGATCGTCTTCAATGGTGGTCAAGAAACAGGATGATAGTTGAGGATGGTGTGTCCCAGAATTAAAAAGGGTGGGTGTTGAGGAAGTAAATCGGAATGTTGAAAGGATATTGTAAAATTCAATAGCGCGATCATTTTTTTCTTTACCTTCATTGAGCGCCAATCCCATCGCCACCCGCATCCAGAAAATTTGCGGTAACTCTAAACGGCGTTCTTCCCAATGAAGGAAATAACGGTCGTACAGGGTCTGCAGCCCCATGTATTTAAAAAGAAAATCTCGTCGGGAATCGAGCGCGTGTCCTAATTTAGGCAAATCGAATTCTAAAAGTTGGGGACTGAGTAACTCCAATTCGACCGTCTTACGAATAAAGTTGGCAAAACAGATCGGATATTCCGTTTTGATTCCTTCGAAACTGATTTCCCGGCCCAACGCTTCACGATATTCTTTTAGAAGTAACAGACGCGCCGCCGCTAGACTATATTCCGGGTCAACTTCCAAAAGCGATTTGGCGGCCATAATATTGGAAAGATCGATTTTGTCTTCGGTTATCCCATCAAAATAATTTTTGAGGGATTCACGCAGGATCTTATCCAAAGAAACATTCTTCAGCCCCTGACAACACGTTTTAATTTTAAAGCGTAATTCATTGATATTTAAATAGCGTTCCTGGCCCGAATCGGTTTTGACCCGAATTTGGTTGACCCAATCCAAAGATGCATCGACGGTTTGGGCTTCCCGTTGACGAACTTTGGCACGGTCTTCGCGATAGAGAATATATCGTTTAGCGATGTCATGGTGGCCGGCGGTCATCAGAGTTTTTTCTACAATGTCCTGAATCTCCTCAATATGAATGGATCGTCCTTCAGGCCATTGACGACGGATTTCGGCAACGACATTATCGGAAAGTTTACGGGCAATATCTAACAATCGGTCTGTCAGTTCGCCCTTGTTTTTCGCTTGGAAAGCCTTGGCAATCGCAATGGTAATTTTTTCGGGTTTGAAGGAAACCACCCGACCGTCGCGTTTGATGGTTGTATACAATTCAAAAATGGAACGCTTGGTTGCTTGTCGTTTACGATAATTGGCATAAAGTTCACCGACTTGCTTGAAACCGTTTTCATAGAGCTGACGAATGGCTTCATCCTGAATTTCTTCGACAGTTAAAAATTCCTTATTGTTGCTACGGCTTTTTAGAACCGATACAACGCAACCAGTGACTTTGTCCACATCCGCGTGGGCATCCTCGGGCAAATCCGCTTCTCGGGGAAGACCGTTAAATTCCTTTAAGGCATTGGCAATGGCGTGTTTAATACGCAGTACATTGAAGGCAACAACTTGTCCGTTTCGCTTTTGAACTTTCATCTCGGATTCAGCGGTTGATTCATGAGACATGATGCCGTTCCTCCTATTTTTGTAATAGTTCTAGAAAAAAACATTTAAATTTTTTATATGTAAATCAGTAATTGGGAAGGTTGATGAAAAAAGCTAAATGTTTTGCCTCGATAAACCACCGGCCCGTGCACTGACTTCAATATTAATTTCTCCTCGAGAAAAACACAAGATATAGGTTTCATTTTTAAACAACCACTAGATATAGTATCTTTTGGGCAAGGCTTTGTCAAGGTTAAAGTGGCGAATTTTGGAAATTTTTTTTAAAAATTGGCAAGAAATGGTGGGCCCCGTGGTTGAATTATGCTTTTAAGCCAAGGGGCCCGAATTTAGGGTTGATTTTAAACTTTTGCTAACTCTTTTTTGGCGGCATTGAATCGTTCGGCAACCGTATCCCAGTTGATAATGTTCCAGAAGGCAGCAATATAATCAGGACGACGGTTTTGGTATTTGAGATAATAGGCGTGCTCCCAAACATCGAGACCTAAGAGAGGAATCCCTTTAAAGTCGGAAACATCCATAAGAGGATTATCTTGATTGGGGGTGGAACCGATAACCAATTTTCCATCCCGTACACAAAGCCAGGCCCAACCACTACCGAAACGGGTGGTGGCGGCTTTGGTGAATTGTTCTTTGAAGGCATCGAAGCTGCTAAAATTTTTGTTAATGGCCTCGGCTAATTCACCGGATGGTTTGCCTTCACTTTTGGAGGTAAGTAAAGTCCAAAATGAGGAGTGATTCGCATGGCCGCCACCGTTGTTGCGAACAGCAGTGCGGATGTCTTCGGGGACAGCGGAAATTTTCGAAATCAACTCTTCAATACTTTTTGATTCCAGGTTTGCTTTGCCGGTGATCGCATTGTTGAGATTAGTCACATAAGCGTTATGATGCTTGCCATGGTGAATTTCCATCGTTTTGGCATCGATGTTTGGCTCGAGGGCATCATAACCGTAAGGCAATTTAGGTAATGTAAAAGCCATAGACAACCTCCTTTTCTTCTTTCCGTGATGAATTTTTAATTTTCAGATTTAAATTTTCT
>JAHFGK010000126.1 GCA_023247475.1 Candidatus Omnitrophota bacterium | reverse complement strand
ACGCTCATTTTGGCATTGGACGACAATCCCCGTCGGAATATGAGTCATACGAATGGCCGAATCCGATGTATTGACGCTTTGCCCTCCGGGTCCAGAAGCACGAAAAATATCAATCCGTAAATCCTCGGGTTTTACATCCACTTCGATATCATCTTCAATTTCCGGAATAACATCCACGGAAGCAAACGAGGTGTGTCGACGTTTATTCGCATCAAAAGGAGAAATTCGAACCAAACGATGAACTCCTTTTTCGGATTTCAAAAGACCGTAGACCATTTCGCCTTCGATACGTAACGTCACATTTTTGATCCCGGCCTCTTCGCCTGACAGAATATCCAACATTTTTACTTTAAAATTCTTATTATCCGCCCAGCGCATGTACATCCGCAAAAGCATATTAGCCCAATCGCAAGATTCCGTCCCACCCGCACCGGCATTGATACTTAAGATAACATTATTGCGGTCAAACGGTCCACTTAAGAAAGACTTAAACTCCAGCTCATTAACTTCCTTTTCAAGATCACCCAACTCCTTTTCAATCTGTCGTAAAAGATCTTCATCTTCGGACGAAAGCTCGGTTAATTCTTTAACTTCATCTAACTTCTTCACCGTTTTCTGAAACGGCTCCACCCAAGATTTGAGATTTTTTAATTCACTTAGTAATTTATTGGAAGTTTCCATATCATCCCAAAACTTCGGCTCATTCATCTTATCTTGAATAGACTTAATAGACTCCAACTTTCTGGAAAGGTCAAAGAAACCCCCTTAATTGCTGGAGCCGTTCATCTAATTTTTCAATTTTTCCTTTTATATCGTTAAGCATAATTTTAAATATAAAATAAGACTAATATTAAAATAATTTTATTTTCGAGGGGGGTATTATAACATAGGCGGGACCAATTGCAATATTGCTTTCTGCCCTACCACCTCTTTTATTTTTTGTTGTGGGAAATTTATTCTCCTTCGCCTCACCGAAAGCAGGCTTCAGAAGAATGAACTTCCCGCATCAGATTACTGCAGGGAGGTTCATTTTAAAAATTGCTTGATCCCTTTGAGCTCAAGATTAAATTCGTCTTTGCTGTCCGCCACGCTACGCGCTTCTTCTTCATCCACCAGGCCCTGTTGCACAAGATTGACCAAAGATTTCTTAAACGACTGCATACCAAACAATTCTCCCTCATCAATAAAATTTTGAATTTCTTTGACATCACCTTCTCGAATGAGACGAGAGATGGTGGGGGTGACCACTAATGTTTCATACGCCGGGATACGCCCTTGACCATCTTTGCGCGGTAATAACCTTAACGAAACGACCCCTTTTAAAATTAGAGAAAGCTGCATGCGAATCTCATCGTGCAAGTGCGGTGGGAAAAAATTGACCATACGCACAATCGTTTGAATCGCATTAATGGTATGAAACGTTGTGATCACAAATGTTCCTAACTCGGTGGCCGAGATAGCAGCGCTCATCGTTTCCATATCGCGGGTGTTCCCAATAAAGATAACATCCGGACTTTGTTGAGTGACATGCTTTAAAGCCAAGGGATACGAGTGCACATCTATACCCAATTCCCTTTGATTGATAATGCACTTTTGGTCTTTAAACAAAAATTCAATAGGATCTTCGATAGTAACGATGTGCTTTTCCCTATGTTGATTGATATATTCAATCATGCTGGCGATAGCGGTCGATTTTCCACTGCCGGCAGGTCCACACATTAAAACGAGTCCCATCGATTCCTCACAGAATTTCCTTAAAAGCTCGGCCGGTAAATTGAGTTCTTCAAACGTTTTAACATGCATATGCACATGCCGCGCCACGATCGATGGTGTACCCCGTTGAGTGAAAATATTAATCCGAAAACGTCCAACCTCTGGTTCGGTATGGACAAAATCAATGTCTAAATTCTGGGTATAGCGCCTTTTTCGCTCTTCCGTTGCCAAGAGAAGATTGCTGGTTGCGATCATATCTTCTTTGGTAATGACCTCCGAACCAATGGTTTGAACTTTCCCGTGAATCCTTGCCCGCGGGAAAGTATTGATACGTAAAAATAAATCCGAGGCTTCTTTCTCAACCATTAATCGGAATAAATCTCTGATTTTCATAGGATTCCTCTCTTGGGTTTCTAATTTACTCAGTTCATTTTACCCTAAACACACTTTGTAAAACAATAAAAAGTCTATTTTTTAATAACGATACAACTTACGGAACAAAGTGAACCCATTCGACTTCGCTCAGGGTTCATCCTGAGTTTATCAAAGGATGAACGAAAGTTATTATCGGAGTTAATCCCGAGCAAAGCGAGGGATCAATTTTCTATTTCACTATTTTAGTGCGGACAGCTATCTCTTTCTCTAACTTTAACAGTTGTTCTTTCCGTTTCCCATATCGACCAGCATATCCCCCTAAAGAACCATTGGATTGAATCACCCGATGACATGGAATAATTAACGGGTAAGGATTTCTTCTTAAGGCCTGACCGACCGCGCGCACCGCTTGAGGACAGCCAATCTTTTGAGCGATCCATTTATAGGTCCTGGTCTCTCCTATTGGAATTTCTAGAGTGGCCTTAAAAACTTTCCATTGGAACGGCGTAAGTTTCTCTGATTTCATAGTTACACACTCTCCTTTCCCAAGGCATGTTTCACTCTCAACTTTCGATGATATGAAATCGCAAACCGATGAGCTTCATCGCGAATACGTTGTAATAACTGTAACCCTAACGAATCCAAAGGCAACTTAACTGGATTCTTTTTTTTAGGCAAAAAAATTTCTTCCTGTTGCTTAGCTAAAGAAATAATGGGAATATCCGCCCCGATTTTTTCCAATTCCTCTACGGCCGCCGCCAATTGTCCTTTGCCTCCGTCAATCACAATGAGATCGGGATAAAGCAATCCTTCCTTTTTAAGTCTTTGATACCGTCGGCGAACAATCTCAGCAATCATTTTGAAATCATCGATTCCTTCCACTGTTTTGATCCGAAACCGACGATAATTATTCTTATCTGGTTTGCCGTTTAAAAAAGAAACCAAGGAACCGACGGCCTGATGGCCCATAATATTAGAGATATCGAAAGCTTCGATTCTCTCCGGACGCTTCGGTAGGCCAAGCAAACGTTCCAATTGTTCCGCTTCTTTATAGTAATTGATATCTTTCGTCCCGGAATAAAGCGAACCGATCGCGCGGATTTGATCGCGTATTTTCGCTGCTTCTTCAAACCTCTGGGCGCGAACTAACTCTTCCATTTCTTTTTTGAGATTATTGTACAACTCATCTTTCTTCCCCTCCAGGATGAGACAAACATGGCGAATATTCTTGGCGTATTCTTCTTTACTGATATTCCTAATACAGGGTGCATCGCAAAGGCCGATGTGATAATCCAGACATTCTTTATGAGGGAAAGGATCACACGTTCGGAAATGAAAAATTTTCCGGATAATCGTCAGTGCTTCCCGAATGAGTTTTGCATTGACATAGGGGCCGTAATATTTGGCATTTTTTTTCTTTATGCGCGGTCGAGCTACCGAAATCCGCGGGAATTCTTCACCCGTAATTTCAATAAGGGGGTAACTTTTATCATCTCGCAGTTCGACATTGTACTTAGGCTTATATTGCTTAATGAGACTGGCCTCTAAAATCAAAGCCTCGGCTTCACTATGGGTAGAGATGTAATCAATATCCTGAATTTCCGAAACCAACCAATCCGTTTTCGATAAGGTACGGGAAGATCGACCCCTTGCAGGGGCTGCTTCGCGGAAATACGATTGCACGCGTTTACGTAAAGAGACCGCCTTGCCGACATACAAAACCTTCCTCGAGGTATCTTTCATCAAATAAACACCACTCGTTAGAGGAAGCGTTTTAATTTTATTTCTGATATTCATCCTATTTCTTTTTATTACTTTCTAATTTTCTCGATTACCCATTGAGAAATCTTCTCTGTTTGCTCAACTTTCAGAGCATAACATAGGAAAGCATATATAAAAAAGCCAACCAATCCAATCATCACTACTTTTATCATTTCTGCGTAACTTCCCTGCCAAGGAAACTGAAGGTTATCCCAAGCCCAAACAACAGTTCCACTCATAATCATCGTTGCTAATAGGACTTTACCAATATAAACTAATACTCCATCGTGCAACCCCTGCAACCGCCGATTGAGCAAATAAAATAAAAATAAAAAATTCGCCGTGGCCGAAATAGAACTGGCCAACGCAATCCCCCCCACTTTTAAGGGATACATTAAAATAAAATTAAGGACCACATTTAACGTCAAACATCCAGCGGCCGTTATCACCGGCGTTTTGGTATCTTGTAAGGCATAAAAGGCGGTGACCAATATTTTTACGCCGCCAAAACTAAACAAACCAATCGCATAATAAAATAATGCCAAAGACGTAATCGCCGTTGAATATTGATTAAATTCTCCTCGCTCAAAAAAAATCCGAATGATGGGATGGGATAACACCATCGTCATCACACTGGCTGGAAACAGAATAAAGAAAATATTTTCCAGGGAAAAAATGAGTGTCCTTTTAAACCGTTCAATATCATTTTGTGAGGCTAGTCCCGACATGGTCGGCAAAATTGCTGAAGCCAACGCTAAACTAAAAACTCCCAGAGGAAATTGAATAATGCGATTGGCGTAATAAATCGCTGCAATACCCCCGGCCCCCACAATTGTTGCTAACGATGCACAAAAGGTATCAACAAGGACATTGAGTTCATACACCCCTGCTCCCACCAGACGAGGAATCAGTAATTGCCCTATTCTTTTCGCACCGGGATGACGCAATGTTTTCGGAATTTGAAATTTAATTCCTGTTTTGGACATCGGACCTAGCTGCAGCAATAACTGCAAAATCCCGCCTACTAATACACCGATGGCTAGAATATAAACGGGATCATGACTATTCTTGGAAGCAATCCAAGCACTCCCAATGATAGCGATATTCAAAAGGCAAGGACTAAAAGCTGGAGCGAGAAATAAACGAAACGAATACAAAATGGCCATACTATACGCCGTCAATCCAATAAGAATAAGATACGGAAACATAATTTTCGTCAATGTAATCGTCAGCAGCAATTTTTCTGGATGAACGATAAAACCCGGCGCGATGACACGCACAATCACCGGGGCTAGAATAATTCCTAAAACGGTGATGAGGCTCAAAATCATAAATCCCAAGACAAAAACCACACTGACAAATTGCCATACCTCTTCCTTTTCCTTTTTAACGAGATATTCAGAAAAAACAGGAACAACAGCAGCATTAGTGGCGCCCTCTCCTACCAAATCTCTAAATAAATTAGGAATCCGAAGTGCCACAAAAAACGCGTCCGCGCGAATTCCTGTTCCCAGTAACTTGGCCAAAATGATATCGCGTAGGAACCCTAAAATACGCGAACTTAATGTGCCCAAAGAAATAATAAACGTTGATTTGATGATCGCTCGGTGGGAATCTCGGTGGTATGAATTATCAATTGACATTAAGTGTCCTCTTTGCTATATTTGAGTCCTTAATTTAAGGACACAGATCATCTGTGCTACTAAAGAAAGGGGTGATGGAAGTGCCACAACGCATGTCGCCTATCAAAGAGTTAAAGAAAAATCGGCAAAGAAAATTACATAATCTTGACATTAAAACTGATTTAAAGAAAACAATTAAGAAATTTTTAGTTTCTGTCCAAAGTAAAAATTCGACAGAGGCACAAACTAACCTTAAAATGCTTTACAAAAAAATCGATAAGGCTGCCAAACGTAATGTTTTACATAAAAATACCGCTTCTCGTCGAAAATCCCGATTCGCTCGACTACTGGCCAGTATTCGCAATTAACATCTGAAATTCCACCGTTTCCTAAAAATCTTAGCGGGTAGACAACTTCACGACCAACAACTCTAAAGCGTATTCCGGTTTAAGTCGACTGCGTTTGATATTTAAATCCGCCTCCTGAAGTGCCTGCAAGCCCTTTTTAAATCGTTGGGAAGATAATTGATCACGCGATTTTCCCCAAAACCATACCAATGCACCCATAATCTTTAACGGATGCTCTCCATAGAAAAGTAAACTCGATAAAATAGATAATGCCTCCGTGTCTTTGTGCATGGCAATCGCCCGTGTCATATCAAAGACATTGCTTTTGACCTCCACCGGAAATTGCACCATCTTAACACAAGCTCGAATCGATTGAACAAATGAAGCGGTTAACTCCAATTCATCAAAATCCAAAATTAAGGTCACATGATTAGGTTGGGTTTGAATAAAGCTGGCTAAAAATTCTTTAAGTTGTGAACTGAGTCGATGGCCCTCTTTAATCACAACGAGCCTTTGTTTACTTAAGGCGGGCAAGGCTTTGAGAGATTTTTGCAAGGTAAGCAAATCTAATTTTGCACCGTATAAAACTTCATAATCAAAATTGAGGGCATCATAAGAAGGAAGGACTGTCTTTTTGATTTCGGCTATTTTTGCATCTTTTTTAAGACTATCCTCGCCAATGAAAAGATAGGTCATTGAACTGCCAATTTAGAAATGTTTCGAAAGAAAATAAAAATTTTCTAGTGATAATCCCGATTCGCGTCGTTGACTTGACGTCGTCTTGTCTTTCGGATACCCAAAAGGGGACGACTCCGCAAGACAAACGCTCATTTACCAATCCTCAATTGTTCGTTCTACAACTCGACGGGCTAAATCCTTGACCGCATCGTCGACGGCTGCCGTTTCTGATTTAGCGTTCGGGCCAGTGACAAAGTAAGTAGTCTCCCCCACAAAGCCAGATTCTTCCCACAGAATCGTATCTTTTTTATTATCCTTAAGCGTCAAGGACACAACCACATGAATTCTATATTCCTGAGTATCTTCATTCTCCGTAATCCTTAATGATTGTCGTTCATACGATTTTAACTCTCCTTGCAGAGTAAGATCAGCCTTTTCCGCAGCCGCGATCTTTAAGTTACCATCAAAAAGAAATCGCTCAATGATGGTGTTACGCACTTGACTTTCCAAAAGGGGAAAATAAATATCACGATTTTGTTCCTCGGTATAGATAATACTATTTTTGAATGGTTCGACGTG
>JAHFGK010000125.1 GCA_023247475.1 Candidatus Omnitrophota bacterium | reverse complement strand
TTGGTATTAATGGTTCTATGATTGCCCATTGCTCGTCTTTAAGATCCATAAGCTCACCTCCTAGAAATATTTTATCGGAGATGAACTTCGTTAAAAGTTATTTATGAGATAAATTCTAATAATTTCATCGGTAGCTTTTACCAGTTATCGAAAACCAAGCCCATCTTTCTCTCTTTATAAAAATTCGGATTCAACTGTTTTAGTGGACTAGCAGTGCCGGGCCAATGTTCTACATTAATATCCGCAATTAACGTTTTATCAAAAGCGTCCCTTCTCTCTGCCAAAGTTAACCCAATCCACCGCAAGGCTTTGATGCATCCGTACATCAAAACCAAAACAATAACAGTGCATAAGGTAAATTCGACGGTCACTTGACCAAAAAAATACTTCTTGCGACCATTTCTATTGTTTAACCCGCTTATACTGCATTTACGATAATCCTTTAATTGCATATTTGTTAAAACCCCCTCGTCCCTAAATTAGTGATCCATTTACGTCCGCGAAGATCGCCTATACGGCTTCGGACATAAAGAACTTTTGAATCGGTGGCATAACATGTTTGATAGATATTGGCTGAATTAAAACACTCTATATTGCTATTAACGCAGACATCGACATCCGGATTCCAGGTCGGATTATTACAAACTCTTCCGGTGTTATTGCTTAGCTGCACAGCTCGCTGAACAATATCCCGCACATTTCTTTTCTGTGTGCTCTTTACAACCTGATCGGCCCCTTGCTTTCCTTCTTCCACTAATAAATACGTTCCATCTCGCGCATAAGTATAAATCTGGATATCGTCTTTTAATCCCGGCCTTTTCTCCGGTGGACCAGTAAAATCATTATAAGTAGAATCGATATCCCCTTCCTGGAAGTCTAAAACACGAACCATTGTAATGATGGCACCACTCTTTTGATAATCAAGAATCAATTCTTCCTTCAGATCTCCATCGAGATCTACAGAAGTATTGATCCCCTTGTCCAGATTAACTCCCGTATCATCTTTTGAAACCACTCCATTGATCATGCGCCATTGCCAGGCAAAAATATCTCGATCGCTTTGCTGGGTCACGTCATCCGGCCCGCCGGTAAATCCATCACGATACAAATCAAAACACGGAAGACAATTTGGATCCCAATGATTATTTGTTGGCATATTGGGATTTACTGTAAACAGCTTCCGGCAGCCACGTCCACCACAAGAACGATCCCATTCGACATTCCATCTAAAATTAATATTAGGGACACCTCGCGCGACATTATTAGCCGGGGGAGAGGGAGAAGTTAAATCGTACTCTTTAAATCCAGCGACGGAAAAGACAAAATGTTTTCCATTAATGTATATGTCCATGACCGGTAAATCTTGTTCATCGCCGAAATCGACAGGCATGAGTAAATTTTTAGAAAAAATCGCTGTCGCAGCAGCAACAAAAGGGGCCCTGGAAGCAGAGCCAAATTTATTAAGATCAGCTGTTGTTCTGTCTTCGACGAACATAACCGTAGAGACATTCCTTGTCGCTCTGCCGGCTTCCGCTGATTTAAAAGACTCTGACATTGCCATTCGCATCGCGATCAAAGATTGCCTTTGTGCATAATTAAAATTAAGAGAATACCGAATCATAATCCCTAAAATAAAAATAAGGATCGCTCCAAAGACAGCTAATTCCATAGCTGTTTGAGCGTGAGGGAAGGATAAAAATTTTCTTTTCTTTTGCATGAACAAAATCCAAGAGCTAATCAATACGGCGAGATAATGCTACTCCCTTTTTTTGATTCAAGAGCATTCGATGTATCTGTTCTTTGTGTCCATACACCTCCTGGAGCGGGCAACGTTATGATTTTCATCTCTTGATTTGAATCTAAAGTATAATTTATATCTACATCTGAATACCGCGGATCATATTGATCGCCCAAATCATCGATGGAAGATTTCCATCGCCCTTGAATCCCCCTTTTAATATAGCTGCTTGTAGCTACAAAAGCCCCGAGAATAATGATGACTAATATTGTATACTCGAGAGCAGATTGTCCTTTGATTTTATGCATTAGAAATTCCTTTTAATTTCTATTCGTAAAACCTAAATTGATCAATGAATTGGATGTCGTATTTGATGCGTCATTATAAAAATATCCGAAATTACCGACCAATTCACGGTTTTCTTTGTTATTATTTGTTCTTGTTAGACTATACGATTCTGTAAGATATCCGCTCGTTGGAGTCACAATCTGTTCGGCATTTTGTTGATTTCCGACCTGATCTGCCGTTATTCTGATGACCCCTTGGATTCCGCGTTTAACACCAGTAAACATAGCAAATAAAACCGTCGCCACAACACCCAACAAAATAACATATTCTAAAAGGCTCTGCGCCTTAGACTGTGTAATATAAATAGAAAACACGTACTTTTCCCCTAAGAGTTTACCACAATGAGATAACTGAATATTATAGAAATAATTAAATTAATCAGCGTCTTTCGGTGGTAATTGTACACTATTTGTTTGTGGCGTTACTATCAAATTAAAATCTTTTACAAATTGCCCGGATGTTCCTAGCGGACCACCAATAAGATTCTGGTTTTCATTATAACTTGTTATAGCTTGAGTAGCTGTTTCAGTATAATACGGTTCATACTCATAAGGGACTTTACCCGGGCCATTATATTGCGCCTGTAATATCTCTGTCACTTTATTGCGGGTATCACGAATGCGGGCTTGTAAGACACGTTTTACAAATACAGTCATCGACGCCACAATAGCTAAGACCAAAGCAAATGTGATCGAATATTCTGTAATAACTTGCGCCTTATTCATGGTAAGTAGCGGTCTAGCCATAAAAAATTCTCGAATTTTTCGCTTAAACTCAATTTTGATTGAACAAACTTTATATATCTTGGAGCTACTTATTATCCGGACAACCTCAAAAACCTTATGTAATAAATATGGCTTACCCGAAGAAGATCTCCAGGTAAGCCATATTGGTTAAACTAAACGGACTATTATTGTTTTCCCCAGAATTCCTGTTGCACATTCATAACAGCGGAATTCATGGTGGTGTTTGTTGTTTCGGCCTGTAACAACGTTGAAGCCGTGTTACCATTGATAAAGCTTTCGTTGGTATTGCTGAACGTTCTCTTAGTTTCAATATAATTTGTATTGCCTACTGAAAACTGATCACCAACATCATCGGTCGCACTTTTCAAACGTCCTTGCAGGCCTCTTTTTATGTATACCTGGATGGACAAAAGAGCACCAATAATAATGATGATTAAAACGGCATATTCCAACGTGCTTTGCCCTTTAATCTTCCTTAAGAATTTAAACATTGATATATCCTCCTTATTACAAAATTAGCATTTACAAAAGTAAAAGCTGGTTACGCAAATTATGGAGTGGCAATTCCAGAATAAACTGATTTTTGGAAACCGCCTGCTCCACGAGTTCTATTGGTCTCGCTATCCATGGCTGTACCATTAATAGTATTATCCAAACGAACATTCTCGACGGAATTTCGCGTAACGTCATATTGTGTTGAGAGATAATAAGGCTCATATTGGTCTGTTGACCCTAATCCGCTCGTTCCTGCTGTTAAATATTGCCCAGCATCACGAATTCTGGCCTGCAAAGATCTTTGTGCATATGTCTGCATAGCAATAATTGCAGCAACAACCAAAGAAATTAAAAGCGCATATTCTGCTGTATTTTGACCTTTTTTATTTCTATTTAAGATTCTAAACATTTATTGTCACCTCCTGAAAAATTAACTTAAATTAGGGTGATAACGGACGAGAAGCTGCGAAACGAGCCGCCATATTTTCCATACTATTTGTCGTAATATCAAGCGAATTCGTTAACCTGCTTTGGAATATGCCTGATGGGCCTAAAAATACCAATAGAGCAGCTACGACAGCTGTCACTAAAACTATGTACTCTAAGGTTGATTGACCTTTTTTGTTTTTCAACATTATCATCTCCTCCTTAAAATAAAACTTTCTAATTCTAAACTGGATGATACCATCTTACATCCTATACTAATTATTTGAGAATTCCTGTTCTACCATCTTTTGGGTTGCTTGTACTGAACGAAACACATAGGTACTCATTGCAATCATTGCAGCTGAGACTAAGGCCACGACAACGGCATATTCTATTAAGCTTTGACCTTTTTTATTTATTCTTCCGTTTTTTTGCCGCATCGTTTCCCACCTTCTGTGTTTAAAAGATGATATCAGCCCTTATCCCTAACAACCATTGAGAAGGAATTCGACTGCAGGGCTTTATCTATCAGCAAGTTTTATCTTGCTGCTCTCAGTAATCATATAGTTTTATAAACATTCATAAAAAAATATGTTTCCTGAGACATAAGCACCTTATCGGTGCAAACTGACTCTATTTTCTAAAACTTTACTACGTAATAAAAAACCCCCTAGAATTCTTAGGAGGCTTAAATTACAATTTTTTAATAATGGAATAACAATAACTCACTCTTTTTAATGGAATGGCTGTCAACCAATCTAAAATTTTACGAATAATTTGATTAATTGTAGTCAAGTTGACCCGCTTTTATTTAGGCATTAATAATATATTAATTTAACTGCGTTGAAAATATAGCATACCAATGCTGTCTCGTCAAGGAACAATTTCTATGAACTTTTTTACGAGAACCTCACCCAATTGTCATCTTTAGCCTTAATCCGTCATGATTTTTAATCATCCTTTGATTTAATTTATTGACAGCATATTGCGCCTCTTTACGAAAACTATATGTTGGAGGGGCCTTTAAAATAACCTCTATTTCTTCGTTATTCTTCCTAATATAACCGGGAAGGCTATAAAATCGATTTTGCATAGAGCTTAGATCTAATTTCGCACTTTGGCTCGGGAAAAAGTGTCTTTGACAATACTTATTTAAACCTAATAATAAAATAAATACAACATCCCAAATATCAAAAATATTACTATTTGCTGGTGTCTTACCTGTTGCCTCTAAAGCGTTTCGAAAAAAATCACCCGAAATTTTTGTATTTTCATAATGTTCCTTTCGCTCTTTAGAAGCAATGCCCCTAATCTCATCTTGTCCCCAGAAACTCTGTCCTGTTAAGCTTAGATATTTCATTGCCACTTCTCTTGCAGGAACAATATCGTTTGGAAGATTAGTAAAAATGACCTCGTCATCATACTTTTTTTGAGAGAATTTTCTTAAAAATATCGCCCGAACGGGTACTTTTTGTTTCGAAATCAGAGTGTCCTGAAGATCCAACGATTTTTCAGCAAAGCTTACCTCAAACCCAAAATATTTACCAAGATATTGAAATTCTATCTTTTTTTGCAGATTATTCTTTATTTCCTGTTGCTCCATCCATCCGCCTAATATGAAAAAACGTTTTATTGCCGGAATCGAGTGAAAACGAACAACCTCATCGATATTTTCATTATACATTGTAATTTGAGATATCCCTTTTCCCGCTAAATTTTCAAACGCGGCAATCAAGTGAAATATCTGACTGGAAAATTTCTCTTTTTCTGGGATTCTATAAAGAATAAACGGCTCATTGTTAGTAATCAACAAATGGGTGATATTGAAAATCGCTTTTTTAGTTGGCAATGAATCAAATATTTCAGTTTGAGTCCATAAGGTATGGTATTGTGGATCAAGGAAAAGCTCTGTTTTATCTTCTAAAAAAATTTTTAAATAGGCAATTTCTGAAAAAATATAAAGAATTTCAGTGAAAAATTTTAATGAGAAGTTTTTAATATTTTTAATACTATTAACTAAGGCATGAATGCGTTGCACGTCAATACTATTTTCTAGATCATTAACGACCCATAATCCTTTTTGTTTATAAAAATTAATTTCTTTTAAATCTTGAATCCCAAAGACTAATAAAAACAACAAAATTTCACTTGTCTGATCAATATCATTTTCATAATCTGGATCAATATACTTTTTAATTAATTTACCAAGAATTGACGTATTGTCTAGTTCCCACTCTGCCGCTTTTAAAAAATAAGACCCTAATCCATCATATAAAATATCAGTACCTGTTTCCTTTTCATGGTTTACAGAAAGTCTAGACAACTCTTTTTCTTTTGAAAAATTATTTTTAGGATGAATATTCTCAATTTTGGTTTGATCTGCGGAGTAAGCCAAGTGGGAGAGAATGCTATTCTCGGGTTTCTTATCTTCACTTATTTTATCTCTTTTCTCCTCTTCTTTGGTCTTCGTTGATTGATCAGATAATGCAGATTTAAACAACTGATTTTTTTTCTCTTCTGGAATTTGAAACTTCCGTAAATTTTTATCTACTAATGGTTTTCTTCCTAATGGGCCGCTAAGTTCAAACTGTTTAAATATGTCGTTGACCGAAGATTTAGAAACCTTGATTTGAAATTTTTGTTCCACAATGCTAACCATCTCCCGACAACTCAGCCGAGGTGTTGTCTTCTTCTCGTTAACGATAAAATCTACAATCTCTGATTTTAGTTTGTAAATTACACCCATCTCATTGGACATTAAAAACATGACTTCTCTTTGGACATATTTATTTTCAATATAACATTCTAAATCTACCAGTCAAGATATATTAACGTGAGTTCGACATAAGAAAGTTAAATTTCAGATAAAAAAGAAGGACATCCAGTGATATAAATAGTTGTGCCACAAAACACAACAAACACAAGGAGGCCCTAATGTTACTGGAACTATTTTATGAGATTGATAATTTTTGTAAAGCATTTCTTCGGTCTTGGAAAAAATTTCAAATCACCAACGGTTTGGCCAAAAGAATCAAGCCTGGCAGTTTATGTTTAAGCGAGATCATGACGATCGTCATGCATTTTCATTTTTCCGGGTTTCGAACGTTCAAGGATTATTATCTGAAACACGTTTGTCAAAATCTTAAAAGAGAGTTTCCAGAATTGGTCAACTACACTCGTTTTGTTGAACTGATGTCGGGTTGGAGATATTGTCAAAAGTTATGTTCTGAGTTTATTTTAAAAAAAGCATCCTCTCAAAAATTAATCGGACAATCATTCGGTTTCTTTGATGCTCAATAATATCTCCTTCATTTTCGATACTATTTCTTTATTGTCATCAGAATATGAGAATCCAGCTTCGAGGAATTTATTCTTCACCGGAAGAAGGATGGTGTAGACA
>JAHFGK010000124.1 GCA_023247475.1 Candidatus Omnitrophota bacterium | reverse complement strand
TATTCGTCTGTTTTGCCGTAACTACGATGCGCGTCCTATATTCCTGATGTGCTGAGTCGACTTGCCTCTCCGACGTAAAGCTGGTTGCGGAGCCGTAGGTGGCATTGGTCTTCATCGTGCCTTTCACTCCCCCATCGACTTTTTCTTTAATCTGAATGTCGAGCGCCCCTAAATAAGTATCGATATGGATCATCGACCCCACGACTCCCCCGATGACAGAACCAACAAGGGTGCCTGCCACTCCTCCGGCAACAGGGCCTCTCCAGCCGCCTCTGACGTTAGAACCTGCCAACCCTCCGCCGAAGCCTCCGACAAGCATGCCCTCGGCGGTCAAACCCTGCTTTTGCGCGCCCATATAAAGAAGATTGGCCTGAATAATATGGCCTGCTTTACTCACATCATTGGTCACGACATACCCTTTGGAAGAAAGTTTGCTTTTTAATAAATCCGCGAAGTCTATCTCCTGAAAATCCGAGGTATTGGTGACCCGGACAAAAATACTGTTGTTCTTGGCGAGACTCTCGGGATCGGTAAATATCGTCTCTGACATTTGCGCGGAGATAGACATCTCCCGGTTGTTTATCGCTTCTATGGTTCCGGCACACCCGGAAAAAACAACTGCTCCAGAGACCAATAAAAAGCACGTGACTCCCACTCTGTAACTCATCTTTTCCTCCTCTTTTGTCGCGAAAGTTTCAAGAGATTTTCTTGCGTTCATCTTCGAACCGACTCTCTACCCCTTCTATCTTTTCGCGGATTCCCTAAATATTTTTTTCCTCTTCTTTAATCCAATCTTCAACACGATCCTGGAACTCGTCATTCCACGCTGAACGCTGGTTTACGAGGTTGGTTTGGGAGTAGAAAGTGTAGCTAATCCTTTGATCATCTTATACGGATAAATCCCCGAGGAATGGCCGTCGTTCCAATCAATGCCAATCGCGTAATTGCCTAACGGCGTGATTTTTTTCGGCATAATGTCGGCGCGAATATTCTCTTCTTTAAAAATTTGCTCTCCGGTTATTTCATTAACACACAGTGCACAGCGACAACTTAATCGTAAATCCCGGTTGCCGACGGTCAGTTTAGTCCCGTCCGGCCATTGAAGATAAACGTGTGCTTCATCGTGGCGGATTTCGGGAACTTGTTTTTGCATAATACTGGTTTTCCCTAACGCCCGTACCATTTTATCCACCGCCTGCACGATAAAATCATTCGTAATGGGCTGGTGGATGGTCAGGGTTAATTGGGGCAGTAAAGGAATTTCCGCCAACGTATCAATGCCAAACCGATCTTGTAAATTTGTGTTGGTGGGGCCGCCAAAGATGTAATGCTTCTTATCACAATTGTCACAGATAAAATACGACATATTTTCAATCATCCCTAAAATGGGGACATCCACTTTCTCGAACATGAGAATCCCCCGCGCCACATCCACTAAGGATAACGACTGTCGCGTGGTCACAATGACCGCCCCGCTTAAGCGAACGGATTGGGTAATGGTGATTTGCACATCCCCGGTCCCGGGGGGCATATCAACAAACAAATAATCGAGATCTCCCCACGCGGTGTTGTGGAGAATTTGTTGGATATAACGGGTGACGATAGGACCGCGCATAACCGCCGGGGCGTCGCCTAAGAGAAATCCGAACGACATGATTTTCAACTTAAATTTTTCAATAGGGATCAGCTGTTGCTTTTCGTTGACGTAGACGCTTATGTTTTGCAAATTAAAAAGGGTCGGTATCGACGGACCATAGATATCGGCATCCACTAAACCAACTTTAAATCCGCGTTGAGCCAACTCCAACGCCAAATGCGCGGCAACAGTGGATTTGCCAACCCCTCCTTTACACGACGATATCGCAATGATGGAACGCACGTTGGTTATTGTGGTGGGGACATTGGCCATAATATTTTGTTGTTGAGGAACACGCGACGTTAACTGGACGCTTACGCGCTCGACACCAGCAAGAGATTTCACCGCCGCTTCGGCTTTCGTTTGAAACTCGGTGCGCACCGGACAGGCGGGGGTTGTCAGTTCGATATCGAAGGAAACAGCCTTTCCTTCGATTTTAATATTCTTGATGAATCCCAAGGAGACGATGTCTTTATTAAAGTCGGGATCGATGATTTGGCTTAAGGCGTTTAGAATATCTTTTTCAGTGATCATCGGAGTTGGGATTAAATCCGTAATGGTTCGATTTCGTTTTCTGTCAGTCGTTGCGCTTGAATGAGGTGAATATCATTTTTATTGTTGACTGGCCAGTAGCGGACGTCAACCAGCTCATTATTTTTGTAGCGAGAAAAGTGTTGCACTAAGCCGGCCGCGAGGGAGAAAATTTCCGCGGAAGGATGGTAGCCTTTAAGAATCAGGGTCGGTCCGTCATTTTTGCTAAGCTGCATAATGTAATCATCCGAATGAGCGTAATGGATAAGCGCCGCATTTTCTTCTTCATCCCGCCCGACAATGGCTTTAAAATCTTTGTTGATACGAAAGTGTCTTCCCCATTTTAAGGCAATTGTTTCGCGAAAATTCCGGTAACCGTATTGAAAAATATCTTTCATCCGTTGGGCAAAAGGTTGCTCGGTCAAAAGACACCCTCCTGCTGCGGCGGGATAATCGGTAATTCCAAATCCTTGGGCAAGATGAATCTGTTCTTTTCGGGAACGCCCCGAAATCTGCAATAATTTTTCGCGGTCAATTAATCCTTGCTGTTCGGGAATGGTGGGTTTAAGAAGCTGCGCACTTAATGGACGCAACAGCCTCCCCTCCAGGCCACTATCGCGTTCAATCCACTGTAAACTCTTTCGCATTTGGGACATTGGCCGTTGGCCGAGAACTTCCCCGGTAAAAACAAAATCCGCGCCAACTGCGTTCATATATTGCGCCGCGCGCGAAAACATATGAATACGACAATCCACACAAGGATTAAGGGCGCTGCCGTAACCGTATTTTGGTTTTCGTACCGTTTCTAAATAGCGTTCATCGAGTTGTAAAATAATTAATTTAATGCCGAGACGATCCGCAGCCTGTTGGGCTTTTCCTTTATCACAACATCCCCACGGCATCGCAAAATAAATTCCTTCCACCTCCACGCCTAAATCGTGAACGATTTTAGCGGCAATGGTACTGTCCAGGCCACCGGAAATAAGACCAACAGCCTTGACGGGTCTTTGGGTGGGTGTTAAACTCGTAATGGGTTGAATCACGGCGTTTCCTCAGGGTTAAATAGCTTTTAAATCATAGTAGATTTTCGTATAAAATTCAAGATGATTATTAAGTAAGGGACACAAGCTGTTAAATAAAACTTGAAAATCAGCGACCGTTTTGTTACTATTTAAACTCATCCAATACTTTTAAATAATTGTTAAAGAGCGGGTTATAAAAATGACAACACCGGAAAAACCAAAAACAGAAGCTCCCAAAGAGCCAAAAAAGATGAACGGCGCCGAGGCCTTGATCCGCTGTTTAGAAAATTTTGGCGTCGAATATATTTTTGGTCTGTCGGGCGGCGCGGCTATTCCAATTTTTGACGCCTTAGTGGGTTCGAAAATAAAATTGATTTTGGTTCGTCATGAACAAGGCGGAACCCATATGGCCGACGGGTATGCGCGTGCAACGGGTAAACCCGGCGTGGCTTTGGTGACCAGCGGTCCTGGCGCGACCAATACCGTCACTGGTATTATGACATCCCATATGGACTCGGTTCCCATCATCGTGTTAACGGGGCAAACGATTACCGCGATGCTCGGGAAAGATGCCTTTCAAGAAGCGGATATTTTCGGTGTGACGATGCCGGTGGTCAAACATAGTTACTTGGTCAAAAAGACGAATGATATCCCTCGTGTGATCAAAGAGGCGTGGCATATTTGCCAGACTGGAAGACCGGGTCCGGTTTTAGTTGATTTACCTAAGGACATTACTTCCGCTCCCTTCACCGGCGATACTCTTGATCCGGAAATGGATATCCCTGGATATAAAGTCCCGGGGAAACCAAGTAAAAAAGATTTAATCAAATTCGCCAACGCCTTTAAAGGTTCGAAAAAACCTTTACTTTTGATTGGTCATGGCGCGGTGATTTCGCATGCCGGCAAGGCCGTCAAACGATTAGCGGAAAAATTACACGCACCGGTGACGAACACCCTTTTGGGTAAGGGTGCTTTTGCCGAGACGCATCCTCTTTCTTTGGGGATGTTGGGGATGCACGGGACGGCTTATGCGAATAAGGCGGTGATCAATTGTGATTTGATTTGTTCGATTGGTTCACGGTGGGATGATCGCATTAACGGCAACAACGCCGAGTTTTGTGTGAATGCCAAAAAACTTCACATCGAGGTGGATCCGGCGGAGATCAATAAAATCGTCAAACCCGACGCTTATATTATCGGCAGCGCCAGGGAAGTTGTGGAAGAATTAATCGATTATGTTGAACCGCTCGATACGAAGGAGTGGATCGAAGAACTCGCTTACTACCGTAAGCAGTGGCCGCTGAAATATAGCCACGATAAGGGTCTGACCGCTCAATATGTGATTCATGAATGTTACAAAGTCACGCAGGGTAAAGCGATTGTCACCACCGACGTGGGCCAACATCAGATGTGGGCAGCGCAATTTTATTTGACGGATTATTGCGACAATTGGATTACCTCCGGAGGTGCGGGAACAATGGGATTCGGTTTTCCCGCCGCCATTGGTGCGCAATTCGGTAGACCGAAAGATTTGGTGGTGGCCATCGTCGGCGACGGTGGATTTCAGATGACACTGTATGAACTCGCAACTGTCTTTGTGAACAAGTTGCCGGTGAAGGTTTTAATCATCGACAATAAATATTTAGGTATGGTGCGACAATGGCAGGAATTATTTTTTGACAATCGTCTTTCGGGTGTGGACCTCGAAGGAAATCCGAATTTTGTGAAACTCGCTGAGTCTTACGGGATCAAGGGATTTCATATTCATAAAGTTGAACACTGTCATGATGTGATGACGGAAGCGATGAACTATCCCGGCCCTGCTGTCATTTGGGCGGAAGTTATTAAGGAAGACAATGTGTTCCCGATGATCCCAGCGGGAAAGTCAGCGTATCATATGATTATCGAACCGCCGCCGCAGACGCAGAAGTTGGAGAAACCAACGGGAAGTACTTAAGAATAGTGGCAAGTGATAAGTGGTAAGTGGTAATGTTTAGAACGTATCCCAAATTTACCCCAATTATGAAAGGGGTGGGAAAATGATTAAAACATTTCAAGATCTAGTAGTGTGGGAAAGAGGACATGAATTAGTGTTAGAAATTTATAAAATCACAAAGGAATTTCCCGATGAAGAAAAGTTTGGGTTGATTACACAAATCAGACGTTCAGCAGTTTCGGTGTGTGCCAACATTGCGGAGGGATATAAAAAGACTACGAAAGATTTTCTAAGATTTTTAGACATTGCTCAAGGATCTCTAGAAGAAACAAAATATCACCTAATTTTGTCTAAAGATTTAGAATATTATTCTTTTCAACAGTTTGTGAGGTTAAGTGAATTAGCAGATCAAGTAGGAAAGATGTTAAATGGACTTTATCAAAAATTACATTAATCTTTTACTTACCACTTACTTCTTATCCCTTATCACTATTTGAGATTAATAGAAATGACTGACTCAACACAAAAAAGTAAAGATACTCACATCCTCAGCATGCTGGTGGCCAACAAGCCCGGCGTGTTGGTGCGGGTGGCTTTAGTTTTTGCCCGACGGGGATTTAATATTGATTCGCTGGTGGTTTCCGCATCGATTAATCCAAAATATTCCCGTATGACCATCACCGCCAAGGGAGACTTGGCGACATTGGATCAGATTATTAAGAATTTGAATAAATTGGTGGATGTCCTACACGCTAGCGAACACGATCCCACCCACTCCATTGACCACGAGTTGGCTTTAATTAAAGTCAAAGCCACGCCGGCTTCCAAGACTGCTGTGGTCAAACACAGCAAAAAATATCACGCCAAGATTGTGGATGTTACCGACAATGCGTTGATTATCGCCCAAAGCGGTGTGACGGAAGAATTGGATGAGTTTGAAAACTTGATGAGGAAGTACGGTGTGATTGAAATGGTACGTTCGGGTAAATTGCTGATGGCGCAGGGAAAGGAAGCAACTTAAAAAGCAGGTAGGGTATAGGGATCAGGGGTTAGGAAAGAATTTTCAAAAATAAAAAGCTCTTAAGATCAACGTTGCTTAAGAGCCTTTTTTATTTCCTCAAAATATCTTTTTAATCTCTAATCCCTAACCCCTATACCCTATCCCCGGAATTATGATCTCCCAAACTGCACGGCAAAATCTTCGGCATGCTCTTCGGTGGAAGAATGACCTCGGCGATCTCTATTCCCTTTTCATTTTGTTCAACGGAAGTAATCAAACAACGTTCACGCTCGATTTGCGGATCATCAATTCCTAAATATTGGGCAATCGCAGAACGCAGTGCGTCCCATTCTAGATACAGGACATACTGCTCTTCTTCCTGGGTGAGTTTAAGGTCAATGACGGCTTGAGTGTACGGAATGGCAATAATCTCTTCGAGTGTGCGGCCGGCGCAGTATTTCGAATAACTGGTGCCTGCGGTAATTTCCCGCCCGCAGGTGATTTTGGCAAAATCAAAGGAAACAAATTTTTCTTCGCCGTCTAATTTTAAAGCGATGCTGGAGGAACTGTCGGAACAAGGCATGGTTGCTACTCCTTAAACAATAAATGGTCACAAGTCACATGAGCACCAGAGCACAGGTTTTCGCTTTTTGGATCATCAAGAAATAGTATACAACGTTTCCGTAGTTTGGCAAGCTTTTGGAAAGTTAAAGAGGGATCTTACATCCCAAATGATCTGCTGTCCGAAATAATTATTTTGTCCTTGTTCATTAATAATCGTTGCCCTTCGTATCCTGCAGTCTATCGAAGGCCTGCAAAATAAGCTTAACTTAAAATGCATATTGGGCAGCTCCAATGACTTGATTATCATCAGTTCCTCTGAGCACATTTTTATGAATGTAATTGAGTTGTAACTTCGTTTTTTTATCAATCAAAAAATAGTTCAATCCTATTGTTGTATCATATTCTCTGTCATCGGAAGCCCTTTCATTGGGATCAAATCCTTCGTACTTAGCAATGGCCTGCCATTGTGGAAAAAAGAA
>JAHFGK010000123.1 GCA_023247475.1 Candidatus Omnitrophota bacterium | reverse complement strand
AGAGGTTATATTCTTCCCAAGGATCACATTTGGCGGATTGGTTTTAAGTTAAAAGGAAGTTTAAAAAACTAGGACATTTTTATTTTGGTAGAACTAGGACATTTTAATTTTGGCTTGACATGGCCGTAATTAACCACTTGACATAAAGTTTTAAAAGAGCGAAAATGCATGCAGTCTTTTATCCCGACGCCCAGAAGACCACGCGCATGCGCGTGGGGCTCCATTAAAAGGAAGGCAGGAATGAGAATCTATATTTTTCAAAGCTTAATGATTACCTCTCTTATTTTTTCCTCCTCTTCTGCCTACAGTTATCAAGCCCTTACGGATGCCGTCAATGGCGGGAATCCTAAGTTGGACAAAAAGATCTACAAGGTCTATGTGCAAACCGATCCGACCGGCAACAATCGTGATCAAGAGGTCAAAGAAGCCCTCAATAAATGGAAAACCGCTTTAGCCGATAAAGGGACCACCCTGGAGGTACAGTCTGGAAATCCGCCGGAAACGCCCATCGATTTAAATAAACTTAATCAAGAAATTCAGAAATTTAATCAAGATCCCGCTCCCGATATTTCGAAATATCCTGAGCTGCAGAAATCCGAAAAGAAAAAATGCACGATCAGTGTGTATTTTGAGACCACCGCTGAGATCATTAACCGGCGGGGAGGCGGCTCCGAGCGCGGTTTTGCCAATAGTATTTGGAATTTAAATGGTAACGGGAAAGCAGATAAGATTGAGTCCTCGGATGTGTTTATTGCCAGCGATCCTCCGGGAGCGACCGAGGAAGTCAAAAAGCGGATTACGCATAATATTGCCTTACATGAGTTTGGTCATACGGCAGGTTTGGATCATTACACCCCGGAGCAGAATAAAACCGGTGCGGTGATGCAATCGGATGCGACTCTTCACGGAACAAAGCTTGATCTCGGAGATGAGGAGAATAAGGGGTTGGATAGTCTCTACGGCCCCAGCAATAAATTGAAAATCAAAGGTAAGGCCGAAAACAAACCAAAATCTTTCCTGCCCAGTTCGGTTCAAGACAACATTCCGACCGGGTTAGCCAATGTGTGGGAATATAATTATGATGTTCAATGGGTAGAAGGCTCTCCGGCGAGTTACTTTCAGGTAGAGACAGCACACGCACCGGTATTTTTTGCTTTGGGATCTGGCGGGTTAGATGATTGGTTATTCGAAAGGCCTGCCTCTAATGAACGTTATTTAGAATTTTTTGCTGATAAAAACTATTTAGGTGAGGATGTGCCTTCCGGCAATTTACAATTCTTTACGAGTTATGCCCCCCAGGAAGGCTGGTTGGTCTATTCTGGAGATTCCCAACGTGGACTCTCTCCTGTCCCCGAACCCTCAACATTGTTGTTAATGGCCTTTGGTCTTTTGAATGGGGCCTTCCTCTTCAAAAAGAATTTTTTAAATCGGGACACATCCTAATTATCCCTTTCCCAATAATACGTGTAACCTTATCCGTCGAAAACAAATCATAGACATTTCGAAGGAGCCGTACTAAAATTATCGGGAATTAAAACTAATCTGAAAATCGAACTATGCCTAAATCCAAAAGATCTTGTTGGCCGATTAAAGACGGCGATACCCTGATGCAAGAGTACCACGACATCGAATGGGGCGTGCCGCTTTTTGATGATCAGAAGATTTTTGAATTTTTGGTTTTGGAATCCGCCCAGGCCGGATTGAGTTGGCAGATTGTGTTACATAAACGTGAAAATTACCGTAAGGCCTTTGCCGGTTTTGATCCGCGAAAGGTCGCGAAGTTTGACGCAAAAAAAGTTGTCAAGCTCCTTCAAAACCCCGGCATTATCCGTAACCGCGCTAAGATTGCGGCCGCGATCAATAACGCCCGCGCCTTTTTACAAGTGCAAAAAGAATTCGGAACATTTTCTAAATATATATGGGGTTTTGTCGGCAACAAACCGATTCGTAACCGCTGGAAGACAATCAAAGATTTGCCGGCCAAAACTGAAATCGCGGAGAAATTAAGCGATGACCTCAAACGCCGTGGATTCAAATTTTTAGGCCCCACCGTCATCTACGCCCACATGCAGGCGATGGGGATGGTGAATGACCATTTGGTGGGGTGTTTTCGGTGGGGGAAGGTGTGAGGGAACAGGGATCACCAGTGCACATGCGTCCAATGTGTACGTGTGTCCGACTAAAGAGCGTTTAATTCGCGTTTTTAATTCGGGACACATCCCAATTAATAAATTACGCAATAATTTAAATAGGATGTGTCCCGAATTACGCTAAAATCGCCCTGTGAGGAGGGTTTGTAATTTAATTAGAGGAATGAATGGATAAGAAAATATCAATTAAAGTGGCCGTTGCGATCTGGCAGGCGGTAATTAGTTTGATCCTCGGTACAGTGCTTTTGTTCCTAGGTTTTTTTGTGCTGACTGCGGATGGTATAGCCATCATGACCGGAGGCGGAGGGAACTTAACTGGGCTAGGCATTATCATTGGTTTGATACTTCTTTCGATGGCGCAGCGTTATTTAATTGGATTTGTTTCCGCGGCTCGTCTGCTGAAGCAAGACTTGAAGGGCAAATCCGAATTCACCATAAAAGAAAAAAGGAACTTTATTTTTTTTATCATCATCGTTATTGTATGCGCCGCCATTTATGCCGTTCAGGCCAATGCCGCCTGGAATAAACAAATCGCCGCCGAGCAACAGGAGCAAGCGAGAATAAAAGAACACTTCCGGCTAGAGGATGAAAAGATCCTCAAAGAATTCGAGAGCAAGGAAATAGTTTCGGTCAAGTTCAGTTTCAATTTCGCCGATGACTATGAAGCAAAGCGGAAAGCTAAAACCAGCGATTTAGCAACACTGGGAGCCTTAAACGTCCAATTTGTCAGGGACCACATCATTGATCCGATAGGGACAACCGATATGCCCAGTTATCAAGTTGCGGGCAACACGATCGAGTATTCCGCTGAAGTAACAAAAGCCGGTTATGCAAAACTTCGAAAAAACAAATATGCGGAAAGGATAAGCTTAAAAAAATAACAACAGTGAAGATGAAGGATAAAATTGGGTCACCTAATTAAAAATTAGGTGTGACCCCTTTATTGCCTTTATTGCGCGAAACAGCAGATTTAAGCCGGCCGGCGTAAATTCAGTTGGAACCATTACCACGAAGTGATCGGGAATAAGCCAGGAATAAGCCAACAACGGGCAACAACGGGGGCAACAACGGCAACAACGGGGACGGCCCCAAGTGAGGGGAGAGAGGATTTTTAGCGGTTAAGGCAATTCGGCAGACGTCTGCCGAATTGGAATTAGGAATAAAAAAGTAGCATTATTAACAAAGGAGGAGGAGATGATTAAACTTTACGGAATCGGACTTTCTTTTAATGTCAGCAAGGTGCGTTACTGCCTTAATTATTTAAATCTTGAGTACGATTGGGTGCAAACCAACCCGATCAACGGCGAAAACCGCGCCCCGGAATATCTGAATTCTTTCCCGGCGGGAAAAGTTCCGGCCATGGAAATAGACGGGCTGAAATTATTCGAAAGCAATGCCATCAACCGGTACCTGGCTTCAACCAACAACTCGCCGATTTACCCGCAGGATGCAAAAAAGCGGGCGGTCATCGATGCCTGGATGGATTATGTCGCTATTCATGTGGCGATGGCGTTGGGCCGTGTTCTTTTCAACCGTGTCTTTGCCCCGATGACAGGCCAGAAGGCCGACCAGGAATCCATCAAGGTCGGACTCGAATTTTTAGATAAATATTTTCCCATACTGGAAAAACAACTCTCGCAAAATCCTTACCTGGCCGGCGAAGAGTTCAGCCTCGCGGACATTAATCTTCTTGCAGTGCTCGATCCCTGTGAGCTGGCGCAAATCAGTTTAGACAATTATCCGAGCATTACAAAATGGCGCAAGGGTTTAAAGGCACAGTCCTTTTATCAAAAATGTTATAAAGATTACACCCAATTCATTCAAGAAGCTATGAGCGCAAAAGTGAATTAGAAAACAAATCAATCAACCAAACAAAGGAGGAGCAGCGATGAAAGGGAGTTTAGCAAAAGCAATGGTCATCACAGGAGTAACGGCTATGGTCATGGGCTCGGGGTCTTTGGCTTTGTCCAAGGAAGCGGCATCAAAAGAAGATTCATCCAAAACGTCGGCGCCGATGGTAGATAAAGCAATGCCCATGGGAGATCAACAGCAGGGAAAAGCCGGTATGAGTGAAGAGATGATGGCCAAATGGAAAGAATACGCAACACCTAACGAAAATCATAAAATATTGGATCAATTGGTCGGGGACTGGGAGTATTCCATCAAATCCTGGATGAGCTCGGAAGCCGCTCCCGAAGAAGCCACCGGTACTGCCCAAGCAAAATGGATCATGGACGGCCGGTTTGTTGAACAGACCGTGCAAGGCACGCACATGGGCGAGTCTTTCGTGGGCCAAGAAGTGACCGGATTCGATAATGCCACGAAGGAATATGTCTCCACCTGGTTTGATAGTATGGGGACTGGCATGATGATTGCCAAAGGAATATATGACCCTGCCAGTAAAATTTTAACCGAATCCGGAGACTTTATGTGTCCTTTGAGAGGACAGATGAAGTTCCGCTGGGAAACCAAGATCATTGATCAAGACAATTATATTTTTGAGTGTTACACCAACGACCAAAGCGGCAAAGAATATAAGAGCATGGAAATTGTTTATAAGCGAAAGACATAGGCTGTTTAGTATTTGCTATTTGAGTGCACACGGACAGGTACACAAGTACGCAGGAGCACCCGAGCACATGATTGTGTACCTGTATCCGTGTGTACTTGTGCTCCTGTGCCTTGTGTCGTGTGCTTTGTATAAATGAAAAAAATTAATTCCGAAAAATTATTTAAAGAAGCCCAACAAGTCATGGTAGGCGGGGTCAACAGTCCCGTGCGATCCTTTAAAGCCGTGGGTGGGAACCCTTTGATTATCGATTACGGCCGGGGATCGAAGATTTATGATGTTGACGGAAATGCTTATACCGACTATTGTCTGGCTTGGGGTGCGGCGATTTTGGGGCACGCCCACCGTAACGTTGTTTTAGCCGCACGCAAACGTGTTAATAAAGGAATCGGTTTCGGCGCGACAACCAAACCCGAAATTGAAATCGCCCAGTACATCACTAAGTGTATTCCTTCCATTGAACTGATTCGTTTTGTCAATTCTGGAACCGAGGCCACGATGAGTGCGGTACGGTTGGCGCGCGGGTTTACCAGAAAAAATATTGTTGTTAAATTCGACGGCTGTTACCACGGTCACTTTGATGACTTTTTGATCAAAGCCGGATCCGGGGTGGCTACGTTAAGCCAATCTTCGAGTTTGGGAATTCCGCAAAGTCATATCGATACAACTGTTAGTCTTCCCTATAATAATACGTCAGTTCTAGCTGAAACTCTTGAGCGTTTTAAAAAAGACATTGCCTGTGTGATTATTGAACCGGTTGCGGGCAACATGGGTGTTATTCCGGCACAAAAGGAATTTTTGAAGACGCTGCGCGATTTGACCCGTAAATATGGGATTCTTTTGATCTTTGATGAAATCATAACCGGGTTTCGTAGTTTTCCCGGTGGCCTTCAATCGGAGGTGGATATTTATCCTGACCTAACCTGTTTAGGAAAAATCATCGGCGGTGGTTTTCCGGTCGGGGCATACGGTGGAAGAAAAGATATTATGGAATGTTTGGCACCTTTAGGTGGAGTTTATCAAGCTGGAACGTTTTCGGGAAACCCGATTGTTATGCGCGCGGGGCTGGCGACTTTGAAATTTTTAACAAAATCGTTTTATGAAAACTTAAACCAGAAATCCGAGCAGTTCGTTGTGGCGTTAAACAATTTCTTTACGGAAAACAAAATCTCTGCACATATCTTATCCTACAAATCCATGTTTAGTCTTCGCTTTTCTAAAGAATCTGTTTATAATTATAGCCAAGCTCAAGCGGCTTCCAATGCCGATTTGTATAAATCTTTATTTCGGCATTTATTGGCACAAGAAATTTATTGGCCGCCGGCAGATTTGGAAACATCGTTTATAAGTGGTGTTCATACAAAGATGGATTTGGATGGATTGAAAAGGGCGATTCAGGATTTTTTTATCCAGAACCGAAATAGTTTTCAACACCTAAGAAAGGAGTTAATTCATGAAAAAATTATTTAAACAGATCATCTTCATCGCTTGTTTAGGGCTTTTTGTTATTACCCAAACAGGTTGTTTTGCTTTGTTAGTTGGCGCTGCTGCCGGAGCTGGCGGCTATGCGTGGGTGAAGGGAGCCTTGGAACAAAATTTTAATGCCAATGTTACACAGGTTCATTCTGCCATACTGCGGGCAATGCAGGAGCTTAAATTGGCGGTTATTGAGGACAACTATGACCATTTGAAAGGAAAAGTCATTGCGGAGATGGCCAGCGGTGAAAAAGTCACCACTGATATCAATGCGATGACCGAAAAAGTCACCAAAGTGAAGATCCGCGTCGGAATTGTGGGCGACCGCTCTAAATCCGACATGATTTTAACGGCAATTAAGAAGAATTTATAACTTACCCCGGGACACGAATTAGAATTCAATCTTACCTTAAGAGCAAACCTTGTGCTGAAAAAAGTATTTTTTCCATTCCTCTTATTGACCTTTGTTGTTGGCCTCGGATGGTCGCAAGAAGATCGGCCATCTGTTTCTCCAGGGCAATCTCTTCGCTTAGATGCAGCTGGGTCGGTCTCTGTTGAATCTTCCCAAAAACCTCTTTCAGTTCAAGAATTTCACAAAAAAAAGAGAATCGAAGAAATTAAAGAATTTGTTTTAAGCTTTGGGCCGGGGGCATTTTGGGTTTACGTAGGGTTGTACATTCTCAATACGATTTTTTTGTTGCCGCCGATTCTTTTGTTAACACTGGCCGGTGGAGCCATTTTCGGTTTTTGGATAGGATCTTTAGTAATCCTCTTGGGCTGCATCTTGGGGTGCACAGCCACATTTTATATTTCCCGGCTTTTGGGACGGCATTATGTAGAAAAACTCATTAAGGACAAGGCAAAGGAATTTGAAGAAAAACTGAATCAACGGGGTTTCTTGACTATTTTGATTGTGCGATTAATGGCATTCCCACCCTGGGAAGTGGTCAATTACGTCTCCGGTTTAACCATGATTAAGTATAA
>JAHFGK010000122.1 GCA_023247475.1 Candidatus Omnitrophota bacterium | reverse complement strand
TGAAACGCAAAATAGTTAATCTTGGGGTGAGATAATAAAATATTCGGAATCAGCACTTGCCGTTTCGTTACCAAGTTCACCAACGAAAATTTGGCTAAAATGGTGGGGATATGAAAAGACTGTTGCGATAAAGAAGAGTTAGGTCGCGCAACTTCAATATTTTTAAAATATATCCAACCGGGAAATATATAAAAAATATTGGTGATGGAAATTTTATAAGTAAAATTATGATTTGCTAATTGGTTTATTTTGTCCTTAAATACGGACAGAAGGATGTTGATTGTAAGTGTGAAAAGAAGGACTAAGAAAAGTATGGTAAGAAAAAAACAGCGTAGTGATTTAATAAAAAATTCTTGCAAATAACTCTCCTTCAGAATAAAACTCGATCATGTCAATATAAAAAATCGCTTTAAATGTCCGATTCATTGGGGAATGGTATTTATATTCTTTGCTTTTTCGGAAGATTAAACTGACTTGTTGTAGATTGATAATTTCTTTCCGTATTTTTTCTTTAAACGCCATATCTTTTTTTAGTTCCGCCATTTTAAAAAGATATGCCATGGCAAATAATTTGCCTTTAAAATTTGGATAGTCGGTTACAAGTGTAGTGAAGGCGTTTTTCGCTTCCTCATATTTAGGGAAAGAAAAATAATATTCTCCTGTCGCAAACAAAGCATATTCCCTGTATTTTGAATTCGGGAACCCTATTAATATAGAACGGTATTGCATAAAGGCAAAATCGGAATTGCCTGCTTTGGCCTGTTTGATGGCTGTCGCATAAAGAGTCGCATCTTCCGCGGAGTATACCTTATCCCCAAGGACAAACAGAAAAAATAGAAATAACAGCAAAGTCTTGAATTTCATCGTACCTTCCTCCAATCTATCACTCAATGAATATCATGCTAGCCTTTATTATACTCATAAATCATGCGGATTCAACGTAATCCATGAAAAATACAAAAATAGCGTTTATAGGCCCAAGGGTCGCAAATTTACCCTTGACAAAATTTTAATCGCGTGTTATCATTACTTATATGATAGATTTAGTTATGATTATAAAAATAGGGAGCAATATATTGATATTATGAAAATTTCCGCAAAAACAGATTATGCCTGTCGTGCCTTGCTAGAATTGGCTTTGTATTGGCCTAAAAAAGCACCAGTGTCCATTAACACGATAGCGACCAATCAGCAGATTCCAATAAATTTTTTACCGCATATACTTATTCAATTAAAACAGCTTGGTTATGTTGAAAGCATTCGTGGGAATAAAGGAGGGTATGTGCTCGCAAAATCACCGAAACAGATAAGGGTAAGTGAGGTGGTCAAAGGTTTCACGGAGGCCCAATTGACCCCATCCAAGCAAACCGCAAGATTTAAAA
Source organism: Candidatus Omnitrophota bacterium (assembly GCA_023247475.1). Classification (GTDB taxonomy): domain Bacteria; phylum Omnitrophota; class Gorgyraeia; order Zapsychrales; family JAHFGK01; genus JAHFGK01. The sequence goes on along the minus strand of JAHFGK010000122.1, from coordinate 5,804 downwards.
AATTTGATGTGATGGGATCAATATGGCAGGAAGCGGATCAGATTCTGCAAAATTTTATGGGCAGCATTAATTTTGAAGATATTAGTAAACGAGAACGAAGTTTGACCAAAATTCCCATGTACACGATTTGAGCGAAAGCTTTGAGTTATTTTATCACATCGATTTTTTACCGAATAAAAAGGCTCAGTCCTAGCAAAAAGGATAAGTTGTATGAAACAGAAAGCAAGAATTGTTAATGATGTCACAGAATTAATTGGGGATACCCCGTTGGTTAGACTAAACAAAATCACACTCCCTGGCGAAAGGGTAGAGATATTAGGAAAATTAGAATCATTTAACCCAGGAGGAAGCGTCAAAGATCGTCCATGTTTATCCATGATTGAGGATGCGGAGAAAAAAGGTTTTCTCAAAAAAGGAGCGACGGTTATTGAGCCGACCAGCGGTAATACCGGGATTGGTCTTGCCATGATTTGTGCGGTGAAAGGGTATCGTTGTGTATTAACGATGCCAGAGGCGATGAGTCTAGAGAGAGTTTATTTGTTACGACTTTATGGCGCGGAAGTTGTTTTGACCCCCGCCAAAGAAGGGATCAAAGGGGCAATTAAAAAATGCGATGAATTGGCAAAAAAAATCACTAATAGTTTTGTCCCTCATCAATTTGAAAATAAAGCGAACCCTTTAATTCACCGTCAGACAACGGCGCGGGAGATTCTTGAGGCCTGTGATGGTAAATTAGATGTTTTTATTGCGGGTGTGGGAACGGGTGGTACAATAACGGGCACTGGTGAGGTATTAAAAGAAGAAATCCCCCATGTCAAGATTGTGGCCGTGGAACCTAAGACCAGTGCGATATTATCGGGTCAGCCATTAGGACGACATAATATTCAGGGGATTGGGGCAGGATTCATTCCACAAATTCTCAATCGTAAAATTATTGATGAAGTGATCACAGTTGCAGATAAAGATGCATTCCAAATGACACGACGGTTGGGAAGGGAAGAGGGTTTAAGTGTTGGGATTTCGGGTGGAGCCGTTATGGTTGCGGCCCTAAAAGTTGCCGAAAAGTTGCGGCCAGGACAAAGGATTGTCGTTATTCTGCCCGATACGGGCGAACGATACTTCTCAATGGAGCAGTATTTCGAGGCATAGAGATGGATCAAAAAAATAAAATTAAAGAATTCGTTGAAAAGACCAAAGGATTTTCTGCTGAAGAAATTATTGCATTTGCGTATAAAAGTTTCGGCAAAGGAGTGAATTTTGCCTCCAGCCTGGGTGAAGAGGATCAGGTTATTACCGATATCATCGCAAAGGTCGCCCCACAAATTGAGATTTTTACTTTGGATACTGGACGACTTTTTTCGGAGACGTATGAACTCTTGGCGAAGACTCAAAAGCGCTATCCTATGACTTTTAAAGTGTACTATCCGGATACAAAAGCTGTTGAAGAGATGGTGCAGAAGTACGGTATCAATTTATTTTATGAAAGTGTTGAGAATCGCAAGATGTGCTGTGGTATCCGTAAAGTGGAACCTTTAAGAAGGGCTTTAGCAAATGTGGATGCTTGGATGACTGGTTTACGACGAGAACAATCTATTACCCGCAGCAATTTAGAAACTTTTGAATGGGATACAATAAATAAGAAAATTAAAATCAATCCCTTGATCGACTGGTCATTGGAAGATGTGCGTCAATATATTAAGGAACATAATGTGGATGTTAATCCACTGCATGCTAAAAGGTTTATCAGTATCAGTTGCTCCTGCTGTACACGTGCCATCAAACCCGGTGAAGATATTCGGGCGGGCCGTTGGTGGTGGGAAAACCCGGAATCAAAAGAGTGCGGATTGCATAATAATCCGAAATGGAAAGGGGACAGAAGCAAAAAGACATAGAGGCGAATATGAACAGAACTATGGACAAATTAGATGGTTTAGAAGCCCAAAGTGCTTTTATCCTGCGTGAAGCTTATCGCGGATTTAAAAGCTTGGCGATGCTTTGGTCGATAGGGAAAGACAGCACCGTTTTACTGTGGCTTGCGCGAAAAGCCTTTTTCGGTCATGTCCCGTTTCCATTAGTTCATATCGATACCAATTTCAAAATTCCCGAAATGATTAAGTATCGGGATGAATTAGCTAAAAAATGGGAACTCAATATGATTGTTGGGCAAAATAAAGCTGCGTTGGAAGCCAAACAAACTTTTCCCGATGGCAAATTGGATCGTTTAAGTTGCTGCAAGGCTTTAAAGACAGAAGCTTTAAAACATACGTTGGCGGGAGACTGGCCGCGATATCGCTTAAATCACCAAACGGGTCAATATGAAATTGATAAAAATACCGAGCCTTACACCGGGATCATTGTTGGAGCGCGGGCGGATGAAGAAGGTAGCCGTTCCAAAGAACGGTATTTTTAGCCACGAGATAAAAACAGTGATTGGGATGTGGGGAATCAACCGCCTGAGCTTTGGAATCAATTCAAAAACGATTTTGCACCCGGGACACATGTGCGAATTCATCCGCTTTTGGATTGGACAGAATTAAATATTTGGGAATATATCGAACGGGAAAATATCCCCGTTGTTTCTCTTTATTTTGACCGTGGTGATGGGAAACGTTATCGGTCTTTAGGTTGCTATCCATGCACCTTTCCAGTTGAATCTACCGCCAAGAATGTTCATGACATTGTAGAAGAACTCCGTACCGGCAAATTTGTTAATATCGCCGAACGCTCGGGCCGCGCCCAGGATAAAGAGGATTGGGGAGGATTAGAGACCTTAAGACGAGCCGGGTACATGTAATCAGCGATAATATGGAAACTAAACGCGAACAGATGAATGTTGTCATTGTTGGCCATGTTGACCATGGGAAAAGTACTCTTATTGGTCGGTTGCTGGCGGATACAGGATCTTTGCCGGAAGGGAAACTTGAGACAGTGAAGGCTAATTGCGAACGCAATGCCAAGCCGTTTGAATACGCCTTTTTGCTGGATGCCCTCAAGGACGAACGAACTCAAGGGATTACTATTGATACAGCCCGATGCTTTTTTAAATCAAAAAAACGTGACTACATTATTATTGACGCTCCGGGGCACATTGAATTTTTAAAGAATATGGTGACAGGAGCTTCTCGGGCAGAGGCGGCTCTTCTTGTGATTGATGCGCATGAAGGGATCAAGGAAAATTCGAAACGTCATGGTTATATGTTGTCGTTTCTTGGAATTAAGAACATCGCGGTGTGCGTTAACAAAATGGATCTCGTGAAATACAGCGAGGAAGTTTTTAACCAGATTAAGAATGAATTCCTTGCTTTCTTAAGCGAAATAAACCTTGAGCCTGCCTATTTTATTCCGATTGCCGCACGCGAAGGGGATAATATCGTTTCGCTTTCTAAGTGGATGTCGTGGTATAAGGACACTTATGTTTTGAAAGCGATTGACAACTTTACAAAAACTGCGCCTAAATTCCAACAGGAATTTCGCTTTCCGGTTCAGGACATTTACAAATTCACGGAAGAAGGGGATGATCGGCGGATTGTTGCTGGGCGAGTAGAAACAGGAACAATCAATGTCGGTGACGATGTTATATTTCTCCCTTCAAAAAAGCGAAGTCGAATTCAATCAATTGAAGGGTTTAATGTCCCAATACAACAAGAAGTATCTGCTGGGCAAAGTACGGGATTTACTCTGGGCACACAAATTTATATACGTTCTGGAGAAATTATGTGCAAAGTCAATGAGCGATGGCCACATGTCAGCACCAAATTTAGAGCTAATATTTTTTGGATGGGAAAACAACCGTTAGTTAAAGGAAAAATGTATAAGCTGAAAATCGTAACGCAGCATGTTCCTGTTGTCTTATCCGAAATCATTAATGTCCTTGACGCGTCGGAACTCTCCTCGGTTACCAATAAACTGCAGATTGACCGTCATGATGTGGCGGAATGCATTTTGGAAACGTTTAAGCCCGTGGCCTTTGATGAAGTCAGTGTTATCTCAGAAACAGGCCGATTTGTAATTGCCGATAATTATGAAATCGCTGGGGGAGGCATTATTTTGGCTCCAGTGTATGATGAAAAGACCGCATTAACCGAGCATATCAAAAGGCGGGAATTCAGTTGGGTGAGAAGCTCGATCACTCTGGAAAAAAGAGCGTTCAAATACCAACATAAATCTGCTCTTCTTATCATTACCGGGCAAGTTGATACCGGTAAACAACGCATTGCCCGAGCCTTGGAGGAAAAACTATTTGAAGTAGGCAAATTCACCTACTTTCTAGGAATTTCTAACGAATTATTAACGACCGGATCCGGCTCAGAAGATAAAACCATCGCGAAACTTCAACATATCCAACAATTGGGGGAGTTGGCACATATTCTAACAGATGCTGGTCTCATTCTCATTACGAGCATTACCGACATTGATGACACTGAATTGGAGATATTAAAATCGCTTAATCGCCCTAATAAAACCTTAGTTATTAATGTTGGTGAAAATCGGTTTTCCGAAGGGAAAGCTGATTTAATTCTTATCGAAAACGAAGAAACAAATATCGCAGTTGAAAAAATTGTTGATTTATTAGTCCATTCAGTTGTCCTCGATTTAGAGTTTTATATTTGACTTGAAATCCCCTTTGAGAAATACGTCAACTATTAACTTATTTATAAATTTTTCTTGACAACATTGCAGCGCATTGATAGTATAACGCGAAATAAGTTATTTGATGACTTATTTACGGTCGATAATCGAATTTACACTATGGAAAAAGAAATATTAATTTTTGAGGAATACATTCAAGAGAAAGGGCTTAAGCATTCGCAGAAGCGTGAATACATATTGAGAACCTTTCTCAATACTAAGAAACATGTCAGTGCAGAAGATCTTTTTCACCTTATACGCCAGGAATATCCTGAGGTAGGTTTTACAACGGTATATCGGACTTTGAAGTTGATTCTTTCCAGCGGCTTAGGGGAAATGGTGGATTTCGATGATGGGGTCAGGCGTTACGAACGAAAACTTGGCCGCGAATACCACGCACATTTTATATGTACCAAATGCGGTAGCAACTTTGAAGTCTTCGATGAGAACATTAAAAATTTAAGTGCGCAGTTATCCCAAAAAAGCAATTTTACCCCTCAGAAACATCGACTTGAGATATTTGGTTTATGTAACGAGTGCAGTTAATTCTTTTCGATAAACTTGAAAACATTTTCAGTATTAACGATGGAGTTCAAATTGAGTAAAATTAAAAAGTCAGCTGAGAAGGTCATGAGTAATTCGTTTTGGCCCAAAACAAACACGTACAAAACAATTAAGATTGTCAACAACGAGGGCATGGGGACCGAAATTGACTTCGGTTATAGTATCAAACAGTTTAAATGCAAAAATGGATGTGAACACCATAACCATATGGTTTGTATGCTCTGTGGGACGTACATCTACATTGATAATGGCGGACTAGAGGATTTTCAGGATAAGCTAGCCAAGCAACACGGTTTTACCCCGAAAAAACATAATTTTAAAATTTTCGGGATATGCGAGAAATGCCAATAGTAGGGGTATATATTTTTTAAAATAATGATGAAAATGATTTTCATCATTATTTGGGACCTTTTTACTTATGACGAAATCAACTAAAACCCAAAATTCAATTGAGATTCATTGCGAATGTGGAGGATTGTTTTTTTTGAAAACGACTTTAGGATATGAGCTGAAGTGTATTCGTTGCAACCGAATATACTTTTAAAATTTTAACCAAATACGAGAAGATTTTGAACAGCTTCGTGCTTTAAATAATCAGACGTTATCATTAA
>JAHFGK010000008.1 GCA_023247475.1 Candidatus Omnitrophota bacterium | reverse complement strand
AACCCCACTCGACTTAAGAACTTGTTGCGTCATCTTGATATATTCAATAGAGACAATTTTTCTGCCTGTAATGATCAATTGGGTGTCCTCCTCAAGCAGGGGACAAGCAATAAGCAATGCGGAGATAAATTGCGAGCTTAAACTGCCATCAATTTCAATTCGACCACCATGCAATTTGCCTCCTTTAATTTTAATCGGGACACTTTCTTTTTCACCGGTCCCTTGAATATCCACGCCCATTTTTCGCAATGTCTCAACCAAATATCTATTGGGTCGTTCTCGAAGAGTTCTTTCTCCTACGACCAGCGATTTTTTCCCCCACAACGATAAAAGGGGTAAAAGTAATCGAAGAACCGTTCCCGATTCTTTCACATTGATCGTGTCTACTTTTAAAATTTTTTTAAAGGCCTCGACTTTCCATGTGTGCTTCTTAATTTCACTGAGACGCGCGCCCAAAGCTTTTGCCAAATGCATACCCACGAGGGCATCATCGCAATCCGAAGGATTAACTACTTTCGATGTACCTCCACAAGCGGCAATAATAAAGGCGCGGATAGAATAAGACTTAGATGAAGGTAGCGGAATATTCCCTTTTAATGAATGAACCGCTTTAATTTTTAAATTCATTTTGATGAATAATTTTTGACTTGATTATGAATAATAACTGAGGGAAGAAAGCGAATCGTGGTTAATGCACTAAACCACCAAACTCTAATCCGTAATTGCATTCATTTTTATTTTTTATGAAATACCCGATCATCTTTTTGCACTGTCTGACTCGTTAAAGGTGGGACAAAATCAGCAGCCGCCATCTCCGGCTGGACGCGGGAGACTTTCACATCACCAAGATATTGATCGGCCCGATAGATAGACATAACATCACCTTCCGTGACACCATCTTGTTGTCCTAAATTAAAAATAATAAATTCAGCATCTTTATCGACGGTTAAGACCCGTCCTTCCATATTGCCCTGATTCGCCTCTGGAGTAACAACAATTTTATCTAGTTGAACCTCCTGTTGATTCTTTGCTGTTCCCGGTGGAGCCGACTCCCCTATCCCCGTAGCTTGAGAATTCTGAATTTTTTCTTGAAGCTCCTTGGAAAATTTCTCGGACTCCTGATTTTTTTTCTCTAATTCACTGCTACGCTGAATTTCTGCTTGGAATTTCTGTTCTAAGTCGGCAACTTTCTGTTCTGATTCTTTCAACTGTTTGGTCAACTGTTCCTTCACTTGATTCTTTTCTTGACTCTCCTTATTGAGAGCATCCTTCAAAGTATTATTCTCTTCTTTGACCTCTTCGCGTAATCCTTTTTCTAGCTCTAATTCATCCATTAAACTATCGATTTTTTCATTAGATTCTTTATTTTTTGCTTCAAGAAGATGAAGTTGCTTTTGAGACTCTTTGAAATCCGCTTGAAGTTTGGCTTCGGACATTTTGACTTGCTCTAAGCTGACTTCCGCTGTTTTTCTTAGCTCCATCTCTTTTTGGTATAAAAAAATCGAAATAGCCGCTAATGAAAACATCAAAACAAAAATAATGATAAGAAAAACCGTTAAAACTTTCCCTGAATTATTCATAACGCTATTTCTCCCTTTTTCGGTGACTTAACCTATTTCTTAGAAGTATTATAAAAAATTTTTAAGGTAAGTAAAGACTATTCTCAATTTTTGTTAGGTCCTTTGGCCTGTGTTTCTTCTTTGATATGGAACTCCTCGGGTAAGGTGGACCAGAATTCAAGATAGGCAGAGGTTTGAGGATGGAAAAAACCTATCGATTGGGCATGTAACGCCAAGCGCGGGAAAGAATATTTTCTCCCGTATTTTTCATCGCCTAAAATAGGATGCCCTAAATAGGCCATATGAACCCGCAACTGATGAGTCCGGCCTGTTTGGGGCAATAGGGCCACCATCGTGGAATATTTATGCCGTTTTAAAACTCTGTAAAACGTGGTAGCAGCCTTGGCTAACTCATGAAACTGGACCGCTTTTTTATTCCGATGACGAGGGTGTCGTCCTAAGGGCGCATCGATCACGCCTTCATCAAACTCAATGGAACCTTCCACAAGCGCTACATAGCGTTTTTTCACCAAGCGGCGTTCAAATTGCTGGGCCAATTGCACATGAGTTTTATTATCCTTGGCAATCAACAACAGGCCGGATGTTTCCTGATCCAGACGATGAACAATCCCCGGGCCAGAGGTTAGGTTGATCTCAGAAAGATTTTTCCCATAATAAAGCAAAGCATTGACAAGTGTTCCGGAATTCTTGCCTTGAGCAGGATGGACAAGCATGCCGGCCGGTTTGTTAATGACCAGAATCTGCCCGTCTTCATAAAAGATATCGAGATCAATTTTCTCCGCTTCGATATACTTTTGCGAAAATTCTTCATCGGACCACGTGACCACAACCTCATCCCCGAAAGTGACTTTATAATGGGACTTCACGTTCCTATGATTAACGGTGATGGATCCGGCATCAAATAATTTCTTAACGAAACTACGTGAAGGGATATCGGTAAGATTTTTGGCCAAAAAAATATCTAATCGCAATCGACTATTTTCTTCATCGACCTTAAGGACATGAGTAGGCATAACATCAACCGCTTTTTCTCTTTGCTTTGAGACAAAAATTAGCCAAAATAGCAACCAAGAAGATACCCATGCTCACTACCTGAAATTCACTTAATCCCAAGAATGATATCTTATGATCCGCACGGAAAAACTCAACAATGAATCTTTCTAGGGATGCCAAAACAAAATAAAGAATTAGAACTTGCCCAGGAATCTTCGCATATTTTTGAAACGCCTTAAGAATGAAAAAAATCACGGTCAAACTCACGGCGGAATATAATTGAGTTGGATGTAAATGCGCCTGATGCACCGGGAAATAAATCCCCCACGAAACTGGTTTGCCATAACAACACCCATTCAAGAAACACCCGATCCTGCCGATGGCTTGTCCAAGAGCAATATAGGGGGCAACTAAATCAAGAAACATCCAAGTCGGAAGACGTTTTCGTTTGATAAAATAAAAAGCAATTAGGGTTGAGACAATCAATCCCCCTTGCCAGGCCAGACCGCCATTTTGGAGCATCACGATTTCACTAGGATTCCGTCGAAAAAATTCAAAGTTAAGCAGGATATAAAAAATCCTTGCTCCTAAAATACCCGTTAAGACCATCCAAAAAATAAAATCATAAACAACTTCCAAAGAAATCCCTTTAACTCGGGCATCACGACTTAAAAGGATCGAGCAGACAATGGCACTGACGGCCATCATTAGGCCATAAGAGTAAATTGTGAAAGGACCTATTTTACAGATGACGGGTAACATAAAAAGAAATGGATATTTGCGTTAAGATGCGGATGACGGTTTATTGGAGAATTGAATACATTTGATCGCGATCAAAATGGCGCCTATCGTAATCGCACTATCCGCGATATTAAAGACCGGCCAAACTCGCAGATCTATAAAATCAATCACATAACCATAGTAAATCCTATCAATGAGATTACCTATGGCTCCACCGAGGATCAACGAAAAAGCAACAATATAAGTTCTGCTCAAATCTTTGTTATTGCGATAATAAAAAATATTGAAGATGAGCATAATGACGGCAATCACCGGAATAATGATAAAGACAATTCCTTGATTTTTAAACATACCAAAGGCTATTCCGGTATTATGAACTAACGTCATATGTAAGACATTACGAATAAGGGGCCAAGACTCTCCCACGGAAAGGAGTTGCGAGAAGAATATTTTGGATAATCGATCGAGAAAAATAACAAGTGAAACAGTGATTAAAGCCAAAAAAATATCAAATTGCGAGTGGTAAGGATCGGACTGAGTTGGTTTCATCGTAAGCAACAAAAAAATAGATGATCTACAGGCCTTCGCATAAATAGTAGGACCCTCGTTCAATTTATTAACGATAAGCGAAGTCCAGTATTGCCCTTGCTTTGCTGAAAAATTTTTTAAAAAGAAACTAGGACTGCCTGCGCAGCGGCACTGCTTCGCGGTGTCCCAGCTTCATCTAAAATTTGTTTTAAGGTAAGCTAGGGCTGACTAACATTAATTATAGGAAAGTCAGTAATATTGAGAATGAAATTATTTGAGGGGTCGGGAAAAATGCTTCGACTTCGCTCAGCATCTTCAAAAGCATCTTGAGCCTGTCGAAGGGCTCCCCGAGGGCTCATTTTAACTACTTTTCTCTAATCTCTCTTGGCACTTTAAACATGTTTCGGTATAAGGAATAGCCTTAAGACGCGCTTGCGGGATTGATTTTTTACATTCCAAACACAGGCCATAAGTTTTATCTTCGATGCGCTTTAAAGCAACCTCGACGCGGTGAAGCACTTCGCGATCATTCGAGGCGAGTCCTAAATTAAATTCTTTATCATACATGTCGGTCGCGACATCCGCCATATGCAGAGCATGTCCAACAATATCACCCGAGGTATCCTTTTGGGGAGAATTGACTGCTGACATATTTTTTATGTCGTGGACAATGTCTTCTTTAATTTTCAAAAGAATTTTTCTATAAATTCCCAACTGCTTTTTATCTAATTTGTTCTCTGCCATTCAAACCACTCCTTTGCTTTGACAATTAATTGATCTGCAATTCACCAATCTCTCTGACATTTCTCACGCATCGATCACATAAAGTAGGATGTTCCACATCTTGACCAACGTGAACGCTATAATTCCAGCAACGACTGCATTTTTCCCCTTCCGCCTTTTCCACAATAATCTCTGTTTCAGGGAAGGAATCACCCACCGCTTGCGCAATCTCATCCATTTTCTTTATTTCCACTTGGGAAACAATAAGAATAAAAGGTAACTCTTCTTTAAATTCCATAAAATAACCAAAATTCTGTTGACTGGCTGTCTTCACGATAATCTTAGCTTCTAAAGAACCTCCAATTTCTCCTACGCGGCGCTTTTCATCTAACGCCTTCGTAACAAAGGGGCGAAATTCCAGCAAACGCTTATATTTGTCATCCACTGTAGTGTTATGCCATTGATCAGGGATATCCAGCCAATCTAAAAGATGCACACTTTCAATATGCCCCAGGCTGTCATTCTTAGGCATCACTTCAAAAATTTCCTCCGCCGTAAAACTTAAAATAGGAGCTAACAGCCCCACAAGATGATTCAAGATATGGTAAAGAACAGTCTGAGCTGAGCGTCTTGACCGCGATTTAGCGGGGAAAGTATACAGCCGATCTTTGAGGATGTCAAGATAAAAGCTAGATAAGTCTTCATTACAAAAAGAATATAACATTTTATAGACTTTTACAAATTCATATTCATGATAAGCATTTTTGATCGAATCGATCGTCGAGCTCAAGCGAGATAAAGCCCACTGATCGATTTCTAAAAGTTCGTCATAATCCACCTGATCATGGGAGGGAGCAAAACCAGTTAAGTTTCCTAACAGGAATCGAATCGTATTACGAATCTTTCGATAAGCATCAACAAGACGATCTAAAATCTCGCTCGATAACCGGATATCTTCAGGATAACTACTAGACGCAACCCACAATCTTAAGATATCGGCACCGTTATTCTTAATGACATCTTGAGGTGCAATGACATTACCCAGTGACTTTGACATCTTTCGTCCTTGGCCATCAACGACAAAACCGTGCGTTAACACCTCACGAAACGGTGATTTCCCTTCTATAGCCATCGCAGGAATAAGAGACGATTGAAACCAACCGCGATGTTGGTCCGATCCTTCCAGGTACATATCGATGGGGAGTTCCTGTTTCATCATCGCCTTCACCACCGCCTGATGACTCACTCCGGAATCAAACCAGACATCTAAAATATCCGCGGTTTTTTGAAAATCATCTTTTTTGCAATCAGGACAACGAAAATTTTTGGGAATGAAATCTTTAATTCCCTTTTCAAACCATGTATTGGTTCCTTCTTTACGGACAATGTTAGCAAAATGTTCAATCACTTCCGTGAACAGCTTATGTTTACCACCACATCCTCTGCATGCCAAAGCCGGGATCGGAACTCCCCAGTAACGTTGACGCGATAAACACCAATCCGGACGGGTATTGACCATGCCTAAAATCCGTTCCTGCCCTGTTTCCGGAATCCAACGAACCTCGCGTTTGATTGTGTCTTTGAGTTTACCGCGCAAATTTTTATGATCAATTTTCATAAACCACTGTTCCGTTGCACGGAAAATCACCGGTTTTTTACATCGCCAGCAATGTGGATACGAATGAGTAATATTTTCGGAGGCAAAAAGAAGCCCACGTGCTTCAAGATCTTCGATGATATGTTCATTCGCCTTAAAGACATGTTGCCCAGCAAATTTCCCCGCTAATTCCGTAAACAATCCTTGCGAGTTAACCGGCATAAGAACTTCCAATTGATTGGCTAAACCCGCCTCAAAGTCTTCCTGACCGTGACCAGGAGCGGTGTGGACCAAGCCTGTTCCGTCTTCTCTCGTAACGTAATCAACGGTAATCACTCGACACTCTTCCCTAATATTAAAGGGATGTGTATAAACCAAATCTTTTAAAGCACCGCCTTCTACTTCCTTAATTACTTTAAAATCTTTAATGCCCCCTTTGGCTAAAACCGCTTCCATCAACGATGCCTCAACAATCACGATTTCTTTTCCAGTATCTATAATCCGATATTTGTACTCAGGATGCACTGCCACTGCTATGTTCGCAAGTAAAGTCCAAGGTGTCGTGGTCCAAATTAACAAATACAAGGGTTTTCCCTTCGGCAGTCCCAAGATCTTGTGGGGATTATTCAATTTAAACTTCACATAAACCGACGGCGAAGTATGGTCTTCGTATTCGACTTCCGCCTCAGCCAAAGCAGTTTCACAGTTGAAACACCAATTCACCGGCTTTAAACCACGATAAATATATCCTTGACGATTAAGACTGGCTAACGATTGTAAAATCCAGTATTCATATTCAGGGGTCAAAGTTAAATACGGATTATCCCAATCACCAAAAACACCTAAACGTTTGAATTCGTCCCGCTGTATATGGACAAATTTCATCGCATAATCATAAGCCTTCTTTCGAAAGTCAACACAATTGACTTCGTATTTTGTCTTTTTCAATTCTTTGAATAATTGGTGTTCAATCGGGAGGCCGTGACAATCCCAACCCGGAATGTAATGGCTATCGCAACCTTGCATCGTACGGAATTTAACAATGATATCTTTAAGAATTTTATTTAAAGCGTGACCAATATGAATATGTCCATTCGCATACGGAGGACCGTCGTGGAGAATGAATTTTTTTCTTCCTTTGGATTTTTGACGAATTTTTGAATAGAATTTCTCCTTCTCCCACTTGGCCAACAGCAGTGGTTCTCGTTGCGTCAAATTGGCCTTCATGGAAAAATTGGTTTGCGGCAGGTTGAGAGTTTTTTGGTAATCCATTTTTAGTTATTTCTTTTAAACACAGATAATCAAAGATCTCAGCATCTGCGATCATCTGTGTTTTCCCATCTGTGATCATCTGCGTTACACCATATACTTCCCAATAATAATCTCCAACTCTGTCTTTTTATTCTCAGGAATAAGATGTTTAGGTGTTACGATCGCATATTTTAACGCACCCTGAGCGCTAAAACTTTCCAATCGTCCGACTTTAGGGATCACTGACTTTAAAATTTTCTTGGCATTGCCTACATTTTTATTCAAATTGTTCAAAATCATTTCAACCGTGACACTGTCATGCTCTGGGTGCCAGCAATCAAAATCCGTAACTGCCGCCAAAGTCGCATAAGATATTTCCGCTTCTCGAGCCAATTTCGCCTCGGTAACATTTGTCATTCCGATAATATCTATTCCCCAACTGCGATAAAGATTAGATTCGGCTTTTGTTGAGAATTGCGGCCCCTCCATCGTAATATACGTTCCTCCCTCATGTGCTATTAATCCCAATTCTTTAGCAGAATCAACAAGAATACGAGCAACTTCAGGAGAGACTGGATCCGCAAAGGCCACATGCACCACAATTCCTTCGGTAAAAAAAGTAGATTGCCTTTTATGTGTGCGATCAATAAATTGATTGGGTACAACAAAATCCATTGGCTTGAGATGCTCTTTTAAACTCCCACAAGCGGAAACCGAAATAATGGCATCCACCCTTAACTTTTTCATTGCAAAAATGTTGGCACGGTAATTGATTTCACTGGGACTGATCTTATGACCCTTTCCATGACGAGGAAGAAACACAACCTCAATCCCTTCTAATTCTCCAGTGATAAAATTTCCGGAAGGTTCTCCAAAGGGAGTCAACAAGGAAACCTGATCCACGTTTTGCAGACCCTCCATTTCGTAAAGGCCGCTACCTCCGATTACGCCGACTTTGGCCATGATTTGCCTCCAATTCCTTAAATCCTTTGATCCTTTTTATTTTTTTGCTAACTCCTCTGCCCGTTTCCTTGCTGCCTGTAAAGCCTCAGCAAATATTTCCTCAATCTTATGCGCAAAGAAAACATCCATTGCTGCTTGAGTGGTACCGCCTTTGGATGTCACTTTTGCTCGTAGTTGTGCAGCGTCTTCTTTACTTTGGTTTAAAAGATGGACACTCCCTAAAACAGTAGTGTTGACTAATTCCTGAGTGATGGATTCGTTCAAGCCCAGCGTCTGAGCCGCTCTCAGCAAACATTCAACAACAAGAAAAACGTATGCCGGGCCACTACCGGAAACAGCCGTAATCGCATCAATGAGGTTTTCATCAACAATGACTGTTTTTCCGATAAAGGTGAAAATTTGAGCAGTCAGTTTTACATCTTGAGATGTTGCACTCTTTCCTCGACAAACGGCGGTGATCCCCTCACCGATCTGCGCGGGCATATTGGGCATGGTGCGGACAACTCGAATCTCGTCTCCTAAACTTTTTTCAATATAGGAAGTCGTGATTCCTGCGGCGATCGAAATCACTAATTGATTTTTTGTAATATTCCCTTTCACCTCGGCTAAAACGACATCAAAATCCTGCGGTTTGACAGCTAAGATAATGATTTTGGATTGACAGACAACGGCATCCAAATCCTTAACAGGCAAATGCAATTTACGTTTCAACTGATCCTGTTTTGTGGAATCCTTTTCACAAACTAATACTTTATATTTTTTGCAAATACGGCTGGCAATCGCTTGTCCCATATTGCCACCGCCGATGATTCCGATTGTTATTCGCATAAAAACCTCATACACTGTGTCATGTGTCACGTGTTATGTGTTATGGGTATAGCTTTCAACATGATACATGACACTTAACACATAACACTATTCCCCAAATATCGCCCTTCCAATCCTCACCATGTTCGATCCTTCCTCCAGCGCAATTTTATAATCATCCGTCATCCCCATCGATAAATTTTTCATTTGAACTTTTGATGAGCCGAAAAAATGTTTAGCGACCTCATCACGAATTTTTCTTAAAAAACCAAAACAATCATGAATAATTTTTTCATTATCTGTCAATGGAGCCATGGTCATGAGGCCCAGAACTCGAATATAGTCTAACTGAGAAATCTCTTCGATGAATCGCAAGGTCTTCTGCGGATCAATCCCGAATTTTTGCTTTTCACCAGAGGTATTCACCTGGATTAGAATATCGACCTGACGATTTAATTTTGCTGCCTGCTTTTGAATCTCTTGAGCGAGTTTTAAATTATCAATGGATTGAATTAAATCAACGAGCTGTAATGCCGTTTTCACCTTATTGGCCTGTAGGTGACCGATGAAATGTTTAGTCACACCCGAAAATTGCGGAAACTTTTGGACAGCCTCTTGAACTTTATTCTCAGCAATATGTTTTAATCCAGCGGCAATAGCCTCTTGGATTTGATCTGGTGAAGCGTACTTCGTAACGCCGACCAGCGTGACGTCTTGTGGCTTTCTTCCTAATTTTTGACAAATCTGATGGATATCATCTTGAATGCGAGATATGCGCTCCTTAATCATCGCCATAACGCCATAAAGTATCACAAAAGGTATTAATAGTCAAAAGGATAATTGGGAAGGAATGATTAACGGTTGGCTTTTTGAATATGTAAGAAATTTTATTCTCTCTAAGCTCTCTTCAGAAAAATATACTCTCTATTTAGTAATCAATTACCCATGATCCAAAGGTGGAGAATCCCTCGTTAAAATTAAATACACGTATTCTATTTTTAATTCCCCGGACATAATGGATATCTTGAACAACCAAGAGATGTACTTGTATCAATTCCACATGTCATAAAAGGATCAGGTAAAACTGGGCCACCTAGAAAAAAATAATTCAGCAAAGTTACAGTATCCCTGGTATCATTTTTTGTATCAAGATTCCCATCATTATTAAAATCAGCAGCATCTAAACACCCTGGGGTGGCTCCTCCTCGGTAAACAAAATTAAGGAGGGATATTGGATCAGAAAGATCAAGTCTTCCATCGTCATTAACATCGCCCCGTTGAAAGGATTTATTCTTTGGTTCATTTTGATTAGGTTTTAATCGACCGTGTTCGCCAAGATTGGTCTTATGGTTATTTGCTTGGATAGTCTGCCAAACAACTTTATTAGGTTCTTCTAAGGATAAATTAGCTCTATAGCTCCATAACGCTCCAATAATATTATCTTTGTTCTCGACCGTATTAAAGACGATTTCTAGTAACCCGTCTCCATTCAAATCTCCTATAACAGGGGTTCCATACCCGCTACCATTTGATGTTATAATTGCTTCATATACTGGATTAACATGGTTCTCTGGATTGAGAGGATCTAAGACCGGATCAAAGATCAACAACCGATCAACCCATTCACCATTGATCTTTGCACTATCTACGATAACTAATTCAAGATCCCCATCCTTATCCAAATCAGCCAAAGTTGGATTGGAGTAATATTGATGAGAATATTCTGTCCGCCACAATAATTGCCCTTGATTGTTAATAATGTACGCCTCAGATTGATTGGAGACCGCAATTTCTAAATCTTTACCATCATTATCAACGTCTCCTATAGCTTCGGAATTAGGACTAAAATTATTATTATAGGGATGGTCATAATCTAGCATGACATCAAGCTGTCCATCCCTTACCGTGAGAATGTAAATTCGCGCGTCAACAACAACTCCCACATCCGCCCATGCTGCTTTGACAATGAGTTCCGGTGTCCCATTGTTATCCAGATCAGCCGCGGATAAACCTTCACTTAAAACGCGTAATTTGGGTATCAGACAAATCCAATTCATAACCCTAATGGGATTAGTGTTAGGGAAAACTTTGAGGACCTCAACGGTATTATCAAATTGGATAATGACATCCAAATGTCCATCATTATCCATATCAAATAATGTGGGTGGTATTAAGTTAGTGGCTTCCCCAGAGGTTAAATATTCCCATATAACAGTGTGTTCTTTTCCCCCAACAGCCGTAACCCGAACTTGATGATTAAACATTCTTTCAATAGAAATGACATCTGAGAAACTATCATTATTGACATCACCAATAGCATAATGATAAAAATGTTCGGGAGGAGCTGATGTGTTCTGATATTTCCATAACAAAGCATCTTCTGGTTTCTCTACCAGAGTCCCATTCTTATCCCATGGTTTTAAAACCACAAAACCTTTATTGATCGGAGCCACGATTTCCAGCAACCCATCTTGGTCCATATCTTCGATTTCAGCAATCGGGACCTCTAAGAAATAATCAACCACATCCGTTGGATATGACCAAATGACATTGGCTAAATCACGATCAAAACCAATATCTTCAAGGACATTGACCTGATTGCATCTTACAAATACAACCTCGGGATAGCCATCATGATCAACATCCCCCAACACAGCCTGAATTTCGAATTCAGAGGGACAGCCTATCGGAGGATCTGTGTATCGAGGTGAGGTCCCAGGCTTTGAAACTTTGTAATGCCATTCCTGTTCAGCATAATTAGCATTCTGGGCAAAGACGAAACTCGTTAAAATAAAACACTCCAAAAGAAATAGGACACAAAAAATAATTATTTTTTTCATACTTATCATCCTTTTTATAAAATTTTGTGGTTATCAGTTCCTCTTAGTTTTTTGTCCTTTTACTTCAAATAAAAAAGCTATCTCCTAAAATGAGATAGCCGTAATAAGTATAAAATCTTTTTGATTCGGCAGTCTGGCAATCCTATTTTAGGACCCGATGACTTTGCGCCCTTACCTTGCGGTAAGTTTGCCTTTTCGTCAAATGAATTTTTCACTACAAAAAAAGTATGTCATATTATTTTGAAAAAAACAAGCTGATAAGGCAATTTTTTAGAAAACGTTTTCTCAGTCAAGGGACGACCCTTCGGGTCGCCACTTGCCCGTGGCACGTTGCCAAGGCCAACGCCACGGGCAAGTACTGCGTCTGTGCCAACGGGTAAACCCGTGGCACTAGACGCTGTAAAAAAATAAAGTAAATTTCAAATAAAATCGAGGAGATTTCACTTATTTTGATTGGAAAACATTTAAATCTTGCCGACTGTTAATCGTAGAACCTGGAATCGCTGGTAGTCCTAAAAGCTTAAGCACCAGATTCGCCGCATTGCCGTTACAGATGATAAAGATAGGAAAGTTGAGCTTAACTTTCTTAATCTCTTAAGGGATTGGATCAACACCGGGATCGGGATAAGGTGGTGCTGGGGGAGGGCCATTGGTGAAAAGAAATTGCAGCAAATTGATGGCATCAGAGATGTTAATGATCCCATTATCGTTTATATCCAAGCTCTCTACATTAACCGGAGGCTTATTTAAAGCAGCCGTATTAAACAAATAATTTAAAATATAGATAGCATCGGAAATATCCACTCTATCATCGTTGTTAGCGTTGCCGCGAATAAACTTTTTTCTATAAACGTTGGAATGTTTTTCGTCAGATCGAAACATGGGCCACTCAATTCTTGCTTGTTGACGATTATACGGGATTTCAAGAAGGTAACCACCAACTAAAATCTCGATATTGCTATCGCCATCAAAATTTCCAATGGAGGGGAAATAATTTGTCAGAACCGCATCCGCTGAATCGACAAATTTTGGCCATCCTTCTGCTTCGACATAAAAGAGATTAGGCGTGATATCATATTTGGCAGAATGTATTCCACCATCCCTTCCTCCCCCTATAATTTCAACCGATCCATCGTTATCAACGTCAGCCAGAGCAACTTCACTATCATTCTGGCGAACAGAATAATCCAATACATTCCCATCTTTGTCAAAAATACAAGAAGAAACTATTTCTAAATTTCCATCTTGATTGAAGAGATCGCCAACGGCTGTTGAATATCGACCGGAAGCACAATGAGATTGTTTTTTCAAGAGTCTTCCGTCAAAATTATAAATTCGCAGAACAGGTAGAAGTGTAGGATGGCTGTTTCCTTGAGTAGTGACAATAATCTCTAATGTTTTATTTTGATCTAAATCTGCAAGCACTGGAGGAGTGATTCCCAGATCTTCTCCATCCGGATCCGAAAGCAATTTTCCTCCTTCCCATCCGCGCAATTCAGAACCAGCATCGTTAAAAATAAAAATTCTTGATGATATAGGATTAAATACAACAGAGTAAGGCGCATCACCACCGGTTGTTGACCCGATGATTGAGGAATAAACGATTTCTAAAGCTCCATTGCCACCGACATCACCAACGGCCAAGTGGGTGATCTTTATATGATTAAATCCACCATGATTTAATCCAATCATTGACCTTTCATCTTCAATTATCTTTGGCCAAGCAGAAGAATAGATAGTCCCATCTTGTTTAAAAATGTAAATAAAGGAAGCGAATTGATCATCCAGCCCAGCTCTCGCTGAACTATCCTTTTGAACTAACTTCTTACAAGACATAATAATTTCATTTTCTTTATCTCCATTTAAATCTGCGAGAACTAGAGAATGAACATATAAAGGCTGGTCAGATTCAATGACTTGTTCAAGAAGAACGGTTCCATCGTATCCGAATATAAAAAGTTTATTATTCTGCCACTTCATGGGGTTGAAGATGGGGTTGATGCTGGGGTCGGGGATGGGGTTGGAGATGTAAACTATTTCCGGACCCGGATTCGATTGAATGACCTCTCCCACGACAGCACCGGCTTTTGACTTGCTTTGAATAGATTTTGGCCATCCATAAACGGGATTGGGACGATCATTTTTGACATTATAGACATGTAACATTTGATCACCGAACGGACCTAAAAATTGTTCAAAAATCAAATTTTCGTACCCAGCAAAAATCAATTTTATAAACCCGACAGTCAAAGTTTTTGAGTAATTAAATAGAGTACTATCTCCCGATACCTCGATAATCTCATCCACACCGTCAGAATCAATATTGGAGATTGTTCTTTGGATTGCATTGCTAAAATTCTTAGGTGGAAAAACAATCAACTCAATGGGTATTTCCAACAGATAATTCTCAGATGCTGATATACGAATGACTAAAGGTATTGTATATTTTGACTTAATATCGTCGGGTATTTTCAAAAGAAAGCCTTGTCCCGGTAAAACATCCCGACGTTCTTCTTCCAGCATATCCCCTATATTCACTCTATCTTGTATCAGATTAATTTTTTGATCGCTTGTTACCAACGTGGCCACAACTCCCGTACTGGGAAGCCATCGATTTCTCAACATAAAGCCAATAGACACAGTTTCTCCCGACTGAAATTTACTGGCCCCAACACCAGATACTTCCCCGCTTATATTAGGAAGCACTTCAATATAATGTCCTGGTTGTTTCTGCACTGCATTGACAACATCAATTCTTCCATACCCATAAGTATTATCTTTGCCGGGGATTCCTAAATCTATACTTCCGTATTCCAACCTGCTTTCCACATCAGAAATCAAGGGCTTCGGGAATTTTTGTAATAAAAGCGCACAGGATCCGGCTACATGCGGAGCGGCCATACTTGTTCCAGATTCAATATAAAGATTCTGGTTGTCGCCAACTGCGTTTGTAGATAATCCGGTCCCGGAGGCACGGGCTGAAATAACATGAACTCCCGGGGCTGAGAGATCCGGTTTTATCCAGGCTAATCCATCATAAGTAATCGGCCCTCGACTGCTTGAACTCGCAATGATATCATCCTTATTGGTCGAACCGACATTGATCGATTCCGGATAATTTCCTGGTGCGGAAGTTGAACTTGGTCCGGATTCCCCGAGATTGCCTGCGGAAAAAATTGGAACAATTCCAATACTTTTCCAAAGAATGACTTTATCTCTAAAAAATTCCGAAGTATTACCGACAGAACTCATACTCCACGAATTATTTACGACGTGAGGATGATCAAGCGTATTAGGATTATCATCCGGATCCATCAGCCAATTAGCCGCCTCAAGATAAATAGAATCTTGTGCAGGCAATCCGCCCCATACTCTAACTGAATAGTATTTTGCACCCGGCGCCACACCGATTGCAATCTTGTGACCAGTTGTCCATTCCACTTCTCCTCCTACCATGGTACCAATGGTATGTGTCCCATGACCATTAAGGTCAATGGGGTTCGGTTCTGGTAGACCAGTTTTAGCATTAACATTCGCATCATACCAACCTAAGGCCCCATTCCCTATTGATGCCATTTTCCCTATTAACGCAGGATGATTTATATCAACCCCCGAATCAATGCTGGCCACAATAATCCCCTGACCCGTAATCCCCTGATTCCAAAGATCACGCGCTCGAATTTTCTCTAATCCAAATGTTATCCCTTTGTCCAATTGGGCTTGAATATCCGTGCTGCTGACCCCGCCTCCCTGATCAGAAGAGGCATCTTCGGGTTTTGGGGGTGCTATCTCAGCATCATAATAAATATGCTTCACATTCGGATCTTGAGATAAATCCTCAATAAGTCGTTTAATTTCTCCTGCTTCAGCACGGAGGGCGATAATATTAAAATGTTTATATGTCTTGAAATTTTTTATATTGCCGACTTGAGATTTTTTCGAGAGATGACAAGCAGACGTTTGTTGGGCATAACCTAGATTTTTAAATTTGGCGGCTAAACTTTTATTGGAGAGTTCCACGTTCTGCTTAATCTCGGTCAAGGTCTGCGCAGACTCGCGCCTCAGATCGCCAAAACTTTTCTTCTTAATGGATTGCTTTTTTTGTTCTGATAATTCTGATGGGGTTAATTCAATGAGGATGCCAACAATCTCTTGATCTGAGGTTGCCAAATATAAAACTCTGGCTAATTCGGGAGTGTTTTTTTCAGTGAAGATTTGCGCATAACTTGTATTATGAGACCAAATTAGAAAAAAGAAAAAGCTTACTAGAAACAAAATGGGAGAATAAATTTTAACTTTTGCTTTCATCATAAGTCTCAGTCAAAAAAAATTTCGTACAATGACACTAAGCAAATCGCCTGTTTGATGTCGAATCTATGAAGAGGCAATTTTACTATAAATTAAATCTAAAGGAAGTATAACATCTTTAATTCTTCCAAGGCAATGGTTCAATACCATTTTGCGAAAACACTTTCTGCGACGATCTAAAGAAGGCTGAGGCAAAAATGTATAGAATGAAGGCGTGGTTTTCACTTCTCGTATTTTACCATATGAGATTGCGGAGGAAAAACGTTAAGATCTTGCTTTAGGTTAATGATGGAGCCAGGAATGGCGGGAAGTCCTAACAACGATAGCGCCAGATTCGCCGCATCGCCGTTACGAATCGGTTGGCCTTCGACGCCATAAGGGATTTGTTCTTGACGAGGATTTTTGCGGGTCTGTGGATTGATTCCATACAATTCGAATCCTTGAGCAACTCCGGGGCCCCACACCATAAAAGGAATCGTAAAGTCGAGTGGGTCTTGAATATCTTGGTGATCATTCCCGTGCCCTCCGTGGTCAGAGGTAATGATCACGGCGGTTGATGCCGATAATTGTTCATTACTTTGAATCACTTTTAGAATTCTACCAATGATCGTGTCTATTCTCTGGACTTCTTTTAAATAAATCGAACCCGGGGAAACATCCCAATGAAAATGATGCCCTACATTGTCCGTCCCCGATAAATGAAGGAAGACAAAACTGGGTAAATTTTTTGTTAATTCTTCTAAAAAGACATCCACCAGGGCCTCATCATGGTAGGAACTCAGTTTATACGCATCAATTTTTTGTTTACCCTGGTAAAAATAACTTTTTTCATAATAAATGCCATTAGCCCCATAGGATACGGCATAAAGTCTAAATTTGTCTTTGGCGGAAAAAAGCGCGGTGCGCAGGCCATTATCATGCACCACATCAAAGACCGACGGAACGTAACGTCCTTTGACATCGTGAATGGTCTGTTCGCCGGCATCATTATACACATAATTGTGCCCATCTTTGCCGTTAACACCTAATCCTGTTAACATCGATGTATGATTTGGTAATGTTACCGTATTATCTGGATCGGTACGTGCATTCAGTGTCGTTGCTCCGTGGTTGATAATATAATGAAAAGTGGGCGCACCTTGCGGGGTTAACTCTCGAATCGCATCCGAACGTAAACCGTCTATGCTGATTAATATGACATGCTGAATTTTATTAACGGGAGAAGGGAGTTCTTGAGGAGTGGATCCTAGGGAAAAGATCCCTACCAGAATAGGAATAATAAAAAATAAAAGAATTCGTTTTATCACTTTTTAGAAATTACTGTTGTAGAACAGAAAAAAACCAATTTAAAATTTAATAATTTTGTATCCCTATTTTAATCTATTTACATTATTGTGTCTACTGACCTGTAATAGAAGAACTGCTGTAACCTATATCCGGAAAAATAAGGTTGTGATATTCATCCACATGGTCTTCGTTAGCACATACGGTATAAAGGTCATTAAAGTCAGAGCGTAAATGCGGTTCCACATTAACGAGAACCGGTCGTATCTGGTAAGTAAACATATCTGGAGATTGGTCCAAGATGACGGCGGCCATACATTTTAATTTTTGCTCCACCCCTTTAGGTGTTTTCGCTCTAAAGGCAACAATTTGGGTGGCATCCATCGTCAATTTGTGGATATCGCGATGGACGGAATCGACCTCATCAAAAAAATTATTATCTTGTAAATGCTTGTAAGTTGGCAATTCCGCTAAATAGACATAATATTTCTCTTTAACATTGGGTTTATAAGGATTCCAACTATGTAAATTAAAATCATAAGAAACTTGATCCGTAGAATAGTAGCCTACTTTCACATAATGATAAAGGTCTCCTTCTGTTGTCATTAAATCATGAATACAGGCCGCACTTTCTCGCGTTGGTTCATTAAGACACTTGCATCTTACACCATCACATTTTGCAAATGACACATTTTGCTCTAATGACGGGGTATATGTTTTATAGAAAACCTCCTCGACAGAAACAATCTTGGCTGGGTCAGGTAGTCCGCAGTATTCATCAGGGCCGCATTTGGGAACGAATTCAAAATCGAAATCGGCCCACTTTCCAACGATATCTCTAGCCATAACCCGGGCAATGTATTGTCCAAAATTCATATTAACACCCGGAGAAAAGTAATCCGTGCCAATGACGCCAAAATTTAAATCAATATCGCGGGTAAAATTGAGTGGGACCTCATCTAATCCCCGATTAATTCCAGTTGCCAAAAGATCCTTAATCAAAGGTTCGAGAAGGATTGGATAAGTATCGATAAAAGATTCTGCCGAGGAACATACCTCTCCCTTTTGACTGCCATCCGTTGTACATTTAAATGAATTTTCTTTGACTTTGACGATCATCTTATCGGTGTCCACCTTTAAAACGCTTTTTGCAAATGAAAATCCTTCTTCTGGCGGCTTGTCAATGTCGCGTTCCTCAACGAGAAAAGGTAAAAATAGCTGTCCGACACCAACGAGATGATTCATCTTTCGCGTCTCGTCTAACGGTGTGCCATCGGAGGAAACCCTTACTTCCTCAATGTCCATGTTGACAAGCACCTCGGCCTCGGCCGTTATGTCATGAAAAAGATCAATCTTTCCATCTCCATCACGGTCTTGCAACGTAGAAAAATCAAGAAAAGGCGGCTTGGTGGCAATAACATTAAATTTAATCTTAGGAATGGTAATGTCACCCGGTATTAAAAAAGCCAAAAAATCAGGGGCACTTTCAATGGGCATTTCTTTTGCAGCACATAAAAATCCATTATTCCAGAGCGAAGCAGAGGCCCAGTTGACAATCATTTGCGGGATTCTCATGGAAGCCAAAGGGATAGCTGGTTGTGGGGAAACCGCGCCTATTACTCGATTAAAACTGCTGTAATCATCCGCGTTAAAAATGAGCGGGTAATTTTTGACACATTGATCTTTGTTAGAAACTAACGGGGTGTTAAAGGAAATCGGACCAGAAAGTCTTAGAGTGTTATCATCAATCTCAAACCCATTGGTTAAATTCGCCCCCGGGGACATATCCTGGGCATAAAAGTCTGCAAACATATTTAAAGGTCGTCCTGTTCCAACGAGCTCACTCACACGAAAGGCATCCAACGAAACCTTTAATGACAGACCAAAAACTTCCAGAGATTTATTAAGCTGATCCTTAAAGGAATTGGCCTGATTATTGATGAGGCTCACATAATCATATGATTTTATAAAATGATTCACATCAAAAATGGGTTTTATAAAAGTGATCAAATTTTGTAAACCGTCCACCCCTTCACTAAATTTGATGTGAATATTAAACGCAACATCCTTTTTTGCTAAGATACCAATGCTATTAATGTGCGGTTCAACTTTAATAATCCCTAAGGGGCCATTTTTAAAATTTAAACCTGCATTAAAATTCACGCCAGGGATGTCCGCATCCCACGAAACTTTAACCAAATCTTGACAGCTCATAGTCTGCGGGATATGAGACAAAATGTCAGTATAGGTAATGGTCCCGTTGGCACTCAGTGACCCGTGTCCTTGGAATTTCACGTCGGCGGTCAGATTGGCATTCAGCCTGTTGTTCCCTTTGTCGTGGCTGGTTGAAAGATCTTTAAATTTTATAGAAAGCTTAGGAACCGCCCCATCAATCCAATAATCATGGCAAGTATAAACTGTAAGTGTTCCCCTATAATCCGACAATAACTCTGCGGCGACAATATTCGTAATAACCGTGATTTTTTCTTTATCCTTATCATCCGAAAGAAAAAGATTGGTATGGAAGTCCGCTGGGATATCCCCATTCAGCCAGTCTGGATTGAGTTCCTTAAATCTTTTGGTGAGGAAATCCTCGGCTGCTTTATGAAGTTCAATACTGATCGGCTCTTTGACATAACTCACATAACGCTCCATGGCACTGCGAAAGACCATGGCATCAACCGGACCTGGAGTAGCTCCATGACTCATTAAGTCATTTTCCGCGTCACGATAACTTTCCGTGGTTACGCCTTCTTTAATGACTTTAGCGGGTTCTATTTTAATACATTGGCTCCCCAAGACTGCATTCCACGCTGGGCATTGAAGGGTGTCTTCAAAATTAGCAGCGGCAAACGTATTGAAGATACTCCCGATATCATCTCGATTATCCGGTGATTCATCTGCCAAAAAGGCACAGGTATGACCAAGTTCATGAGCAATGAGCTGGGACACCTTGCGTGAACCATCGGGACGAAGATAGATAACTGCATGTTGTCCAGCCGCTCCGATTCCCTCATGGCCTGAACATAGTCTTGAATCCTTTTCTTTATCTTTACCATCATCCGTGCCATGAGCTGAAAAAACAACGATTTCATCCGTATCGGGACAGACAGCCGCCAAATCCACCACCTTGGCATGATTACAGGCTTTATCATTGATAGAAAATTTCGTATTACAACAACTCAAATTATTGATGCCATCGGTTTTGACATAACGAATATTCACCTTGGAATCAATCATTTCATTAAATGGTGGTGTTGCCCGCATATAGGCCACAAAATCTTTGATCTGCGCCTCAAGCTCTATGTAGTTATTCGATTTTGCAAAGCCACACGTTAAGCAAGGGAAAAGTCCATCAAAGACAAAGGTGATATCCAAGGCAGAGTTACCCGGGGCGCCACTAAGATGAACCGACTCACAGGTAGAATCCGCTAAAGCCATTTTAGGCATTAAAAGGAGACACCCTAAAATTAAAAAAATAACCTTGTTAATAAAATAGGTCTTCATTTTATTCAAGAACCCTCGATGTACAAAGTCCTCCCAGCGGACCATAATCATCCGAATCTATAATAATAAATCTTGGCCCCAGGAGGTTACATTTATATAACTCATTAATAAAATTACCACCGTTACTGATATCCGACCGAGTCCCCGCGCTTTCTAAAGGACCTATACTTTTATCCCAGATGATACATAGATTACCTGGGTCATTACAGAAAAGCGGCTGGCCATTCACATCCGAATACTGACCACGATAATCAACCTGATACTTGACCGGGCGACTTTGGAGCGTATCCTCCTTAATCAATTTTATGAAAATCCTAACTCCCATTCCGGGATCAGAAATTTTCCAGACAGCATAATTCAATGATTTGCCTGTAGAGTCTTTTAGAGTCAATACTTGAGGAGAATCAACTAAATTCAAATTTTCGCTGATGGCTGTGGCCTTACTTGTCGAATAAATCGAATATCCTCCGCCCTTTTGAATGGCATAGACCATTGCCCCATCTGGAGAAATATCCCCCGGGTGAGGAAGATTAATGATCCCTTCCGCCGCGACTGTCGGTGGGCACTGAAAGGAAACATCCCGGTGATGAATAGGAACACACGACGATTTATCCAAACATACAGGATTAGTCAATAGACAGGCTGCCCCATTACCGGCACATAAACCATTCTTAGTATCATCATATTCTTGAACAGAGGAATCAATATGGCAAGATTGCAGGCTATATTGCAAAATTTGGTTTGCATCTATAGCGGCATCTCTCCAAAGAGCATAGCCATACTTACTTAACGGAGTCAAATGAGCTTGATGGGTCCCATCCTTCATGACCCCATTTACCATGGGGCTTTGATAAAAAATATAATAAGGGTTCGCTTTTTTAGAATTGACGTAGCAAGAGTAATTATCATCCGGCCTCAAAGAGAGATCACAACCCACAACCTGCTGTCCATCTTCCCATAATAAATAGGCTCTACTTTGCGTGCCTCCTAGGGACGGGTTATATCCAACCCCTGCTAAGATTTTATTTTTCTCACAATCTTGAGGGGTTTGTGTCTTTCGTAAATCACACCAATAAACTTTCTTGTCACCATTAATGGATTCTTCCCAAGCCAAAAAGGCCACATCATCTTTCCCAGGTTCTAGCACGGGTCCTCGCGGACTCCATAAATAAGCGGAAGGATTGAGCTGCTGATGTGCCGCGGTTGTTATTTTTAATTCTTGATAATCTTTTTCATAAGGCTCACATCCCTGAAGAGTTGTAGGGTCAACGGTACAGGCCATAATGTCATTGGCTGGGGGTCTCCCATCTTCTTGGGATCGGGGTGCTTCTGAATAAGCCTTTAATTGGCATGGTTGAGATTGCACCCGATCATAACAACAGTAAATTGGAGGGGCGTTTTTCTTACTGATTGTTTCAATATATTGACCGTTGCAAGAGCATTGAATGCCATTATTGATCCGACCAAAAGGACACAGATCAGCTGAATCCCCACACGTTAAACTATCAGGAGTGAGATCAGTTCCAGCTTCAGGAAAAGGTGGTAGTGGTGGTGGCCCTTGATTTGGGGGAAGAAAAGCTAACAGATAGGCCGCATCCTCGTCATCAACCTTCCCATCATCATTGGCATCAGCTGCATCCATGCATGCAGGAGCAGGCCCCCCAAAATGAAGAAAATTTATAATAAAATACACATCATTAATATCAACAACCGTATCCTCAAAGGCATTCCCGCGTATAAATCCATTAAAAGGAGAACAAGGTTGCGATTGAACTTTGCCTTTGCAACAGAAAATTGGTCCTTCGTTGAGATTGGGACTAATGATCTGACTTTGATTTCCACAAGCACAAGGGAAAGCTCCAGGTGATACCTCCCCGTTTAAACAAAGATCTATCCCACCATTACATTCTAAACCATCGGGAGTCAGATCTTTTCCCGGAAATGAGTTTGGTGGAGGGATCGGCCTCCCTCCAAGAAAAAAAAAATTTAAGGTATATATAGCATCAGTTAAGTTCACTTTACCGTCATCATTAGCATCGGCAGCATCCGAACATTGAGGAGGAGTTCCAGTTAGAAAAAGAAACTGTAAAATCCGAATGGCATCCGTTATGTTAACACCTTGAACCCCATCAAAATCGCCACGGACAAATTCTCCTTCAGCTGGAGGATTAACTTGGGCAAATAAAAAAACCGGCTTAACCATGGAGCCGGTAAACAATAGGAAAATAACTATAAAAAATCTTTTGCCAAAATTCTCTACCTTAGTTTCTAATATATTCTTCATAAAACATTTAGCCTAATAGATTCATAAATCATATTGTTTTCGAAAAAAGCACATAGATATTTAAAGTAAAACATATAATTAACAAATGTCAATGGCTTCAGAGGCACTTTAAGAAAGCGCTTTCCTGAAGTGTACTAACTTATTTATAAGTAACAAGTTATATTTTTATTTAAATAAAAATATATAAAATATTTAGATTCTTTAATCGAATGCTAGGTAAAAAGGTAACATCGTAGGGAAAACAACCAATGATTAGACTGTGTTTCTAGGAAGGGAAAGTGTTCTAATCTTATTTTGACTTCCTCAAAAATTTTCTTCCTTTACTAAAATACCATCCTCATCATAAGTCTTTCGGTTAATCAGAATATCATTTTTAAAAAAGGATTCCACCAGGAGTTCCCCTGTCGGATAAAATATTTTCGCAACTCCCTCCCGTTTACCGTTTTTATAGGGGGCAAGAACTTTGAGTTCCCCGGTTGGATAATAGGCTTTGGCCAGGCCATGGGCTTTATTGTTTCTAAAGGACCATTCCGCTCCCAGTGTTCCATCCTCACGATAAAATCGATGAACGCCTTCGCGCCCACCATTAATAAAGGCACCTTGATTTTTGAGAACACCGTTTTCGTAGTACTCTTGATGATCACCATCTCGAGAAATGTTTTGAACAATGTCAAAATAAGAGTAAAAGATAGCAATATAAATCACCAGAATAAGCCATTTATGGGTGAGTTCTCTTTTGGTTAGCCTCCGCAAATAATAAAAAAGAACCGGAACAACCGCGATGACGTACAACAGATTCAATAATTCTGATAAATATGGAAAAAAATGATGGGTTCCCATGTCAAAGGATCAAAGATAAATACAAGTGTACTCAATAACTTTCAATTAAAGTATATACTATACAATCTTCATCCATCTTTTCTTTTTAAAATCAAATGTTTGTGTGTTCAGAGGGCTACTGGAGGGCAAATATTCACAAGGGATATTGGAAGAATCATAATATTGCTTAAAAAGTTGATAAGACTTTTTCCCATTACAAAAAATGGCATTAATATTAGGATATTTTTTTAAAAAGGAATTAAAATCATTGATCTCGACTGCTCGAATGGTATCATCACGACTTCCTTGCCGACAACAAGACTGGACCACATCCCACAACGCAATACGATGGGTCAACAACATTTTCGTCTTTTCTAGATAAGAGACAGGGACATCACCTATCCCCAATACTGAGGCAATGATTCTCCAAAAATGATTCTGCGAATTGGCGTAATATTGTTTTTTTATTAATGATTGTCGGCCTGGAAAAGAACCTAAAATTAAAATCCTCGATTGTTTATCAATGATGGGTTTTAATCCAGCCATCTTTTTCATGCTTCAAAGTTTCTTAAAATTTTCCAACTTAGAGAGGGGTTTTGCTCTTTTGGTTTTTAAGTTTTGATTTTTTTGTCGATTAATGGCCTTGCGGATCTCGTTTAGCAATTTGGGATTATGAAGTGGTTTCGCGAAGGCGCGAAGGGAAACGCCGTCAACTTCAATGAATTGATCCCCTTTATCCTTTTTGACATCGATGGAAATTGTTATAAAGATAATAGGGATATCTTTCGTCACCGGGTTACGGTGTAAAAGTCGAGCGAGTTCCACACCATTTAAATCCGGCAACCGTATGTCCAAAAGAATGAGATCAGGATTTTCTTTTTTCGCTCTTGATAATCCCGAAGCGGCATTAGCTGCCGTGATTGTTAGCCTTCCCCCTACGCGCAACCATTTTTCTAATAGTCGAATCGTACCCGGATCATCATCAATGACTAAAATTTTTTTGGGTGGTTTCTTCATCATCGAAAAAGGGGGACGGTTGTATTTATTCAAACAAATAATGTAAAAATAAAACCGGCCCCTTTTACTCTATATCCTTACTCTTATTCTATATTTAACCTTTACCTCTCCGTCTTTCGGAACACCAATATCAAACCGAATCGTGAAGGCATCGAGCTTCTGATGTGGATGACTTTCGCTGATAACCTGCCAATCACCATATAAAGGCTCTATAATCTCGACCACAATATCTTCCTGTTTATGATTTCTCAGAGTAACCTCCCATTCACTTTCATAGACCCGATCGGATATTTGCTGAAAATCCACCTGCCGACGCTCGGCCACCACATCAAAGGCCTCGCCGACTTTCAATTTAACCTCTTCGTCTTTAGGTGTGTGTTCAATGTTGTCTTCCCCGATAAATTGTAAACTTTTGGCAGAATCTTCTTTATAAAGACGCATTACTCCAGCCGGTAAAGGCATTCCCATCTGATTCTCTTTGGAATTTTTAAACTTGATATACACATCTACAGGTTGTTTTGGATTTTGGGGACGATAATAGGATACAAAATAACTTTTTAATCCATAAACCAATAATTCTTTTTGTATTTTGATACCACTAGCTTCAAGTAGACTAATTTGTTTAGTTTGCTTATCTTTAATGGTTGTTCTTCTTCCTAAATCATAAATGTGATATTCAAAAAACCCTTGTTCAGTAAATTGCGGAGCGGCAGCTAACTCCATCACTTCGGTTTTCATCATTCTTCTACTTCGAGCTAACTCGTCTTGAACTTGCTGCACCTCCCCGGCCACTAGTTTTAATTTTGCTTCCTTATACGCAGCGCCACTTTGGTTATTGATCGTAACCCAACCAGATAAATCACCTAAAGTATCCTCCTGATTCACCACTAAGACATAATCTGCCTTCCAACTGATATTGTTGGTCAAATAGGAAACTTCCAACTGATGTGACTCTTTACTGGCATTGTCAAAAAGCCACATTAAGGTTGGTTTGGCAATCAAATTTTCCGGTAGCTGTGGCAAAACTTTCACGCCCGGATGTCCCAAATAAATTTCATTCCCGATTTCATAAACCTGACCGTTGTTATTGCTGATGAGTTTGGCTTCCACAATTTCCTTTTTGTCTTGATAAGGATTCCAATCAATCAGTTTTATTTTTTTCCCGACGTATTTATCAAGAAGTTTGTCCTGATCGATGAGATCATATTCGTAATTTTGTTCCAGGACCATAAATTTATCCGGCGCATTGAGAGATTTGGCATGCACGGTTACCGGATTAATAAATGACGCCACATCCATAAATTTCAACTCCCCTTGACCCGTGGGAAGTGTTATTTTACGTGTGTCCTTAATTAAACCCAAATTGTTATTGTAGACGGTAACTTCCACATTCGCCTGATCCTCTTGAGTGCTGGTCACGGTCTGAGCGGAAGCGATCACTACAGAACATAAAATAATCCCTAAAATGAAAACAGCGATTCTGACCTTCATTGACTCCTCCCGTCATTTTTCCTCATTTCCATTGTAGAAGGAAATGACGAGGCTCGTCATTTAGGAACCTAAATGACGGCCTTTACTCTAACGATTTCAAAGGTAATCTGGGACGGAAAGTTAAGCTAATTTCACTAAAAACCAATTCATTCTACACTAAAAATGAGACTCTGTCTTTTATTTTCAGCAAGAAAACAAAAACTAGTTGGATTATTCAGTGAATTTTTTCGAAGGTTCTTGTTTCTTTTTACGAAGAGACTTAAGGAAACGAAAGCTCACTAATTTTTGTCCCTTTTCATCCCACAGACGAAAACGTAATGACCTCAAGCTCACTAATAACGTAATGGGTTTGACTTTCTTAAAAATAGTACTCGCTCGGTGAACCTTTTCTAAATAATAATTGGGAATCCGTGGGCTTAAATGGTGGATGTGATGAAAACCAATGTTCCCAGTAAACCACTGTAGAATCTTCGGCAACTTATAAAAGGAACTTCCCTTTATGGCTTGATCAACGTAATCCCATTTTCCGTGACGTTCCCAGTAAGCGCCGTCAAATTGATGTTGCACATAAAATAACCATACCCCAGCGGTGGCGGATACAACAATAACAGGCAGCTGAATTAAAAGATACTCCTTAAAACCAATCCAGAGGCCGACCCAAGCAGCAACCGTGACAATTGCCAAATTGGTCATATGCACACTTAAGCGTTCTCGATGACCTGCCCTGGGAGGATAAAAACGATTGCGAATCAGAAAATAATACGTAGGCCCCAGCACCAACAGCCCCACGGGATGACGGGAAAATCGGTACCCAAAGCGTTTCCAGAAAGGTGACTTTAAATATTCTTCCACTGTCATGGTCCAGACATCCCCTATCCCTCGACGGTCCAAGTCCCCAGAAGTGGCATGATGTCGGGCATGACTATGCCACCAATGATAATACGGTGTAAAGACCAAAACGCCGGTGATGAATCCACAAAGATCATTGGCTAACTGGGATTTGAAAAAAGACCCGTGTCCACAGTCATGAAAAATGATAAAAATCCGCACCAAAAATCCCGCGGCCAATACCGACAACAATACTGTGACCCAATAAGAAATGAAAAGGCTGCGATACATCAAATACAACAAAGCAAAATAAGGAACAAGAGTGTTGGTCAGCTGCCAGATGCTTCGCCATAAATGCGGATTCTCATATTTTTTGATAATCTTTTGCCATGAGAATTTTGGTGATTTGGGTTTATTTTGGGGTGAAGATGAAATCATCTATTCCCTCTTAAATCTGCCATAATATTCATAGTATGTTATCTCCATTTCAAATCGATGAAGCGAAAAAGCGCTGATGAATGGGAGGATAATTAGCGCGGTTGTCTGTTTACCCTATAAGTGATTACTCCCCCACTTTTACTTAAAGTATAGCACAGTTTGCGGGAAACGAAACTCCGTGGACTTACGCCTGCCTGACGGCAAGGCAGGTCCGCGGTTTTCTGGCGAAGACGGATAAATTTGGTTTATCTCATGTCTTTTTCTTCGGAGTGGCTCGATCTTGATGTGCTAAAATCCGAAAATTCCCTAAGATAGAATCTAACACAACACTCCAAACGACACCGTGTTTCTCATCAAAATAGATTGAATTCGCTACAGGAATGCCATTGACCATCATTAATCTCACGCCTGTATCAAATTTCTTAGTGCCTTTGGATTTAACGGAGCTCAGCGTTGACCAACGAACTTCCCCATTCATATAAACAGGTTCTTGGGCCTTCGGCACATACACTTCTAAATAAAGTAGCGTCCCTGGCTGTAATTGTTGATCCGAGGTAAAGCACAACCCCTCGGCACTGACATTTCTACTTAAGGCGGAATATTTTTGGGGAAGAATTTTTTGTTTCTCTTGATCCACAACCTGATATTCGACCTTGGTTTCAATATCGTAGTTGACATGAAAATAAATTTTGACTTTTGTATCATAACGCGGATATTTTCTTTTTTCTTGGGAAGAACTGTTCATAACGACCATCCTTGTTAAAGATTGTTTATCCTTCTTTAATCGGATAAATGATTAATAACAAATATCGCCATAGGATAAGACATCCAAACAAGTAAAGTGACGATTAACCCGCTGGATAACCAGATACAAGCGATATCGATAGTTGTTTGGTATCGACGTTTCGTTGAGCAAAGATCATCATAAGCACTTCGTTTGCCCACTGTGAGCTTATGGGCGGCCTCTTGTATAAATCGGTCTTCATTTTTAGGAATGCTCTCATTAAGAATAGAAAAAATTACTTGAGTATATTCTTGGATATATTCGCACTGTCGGGGATCGTGTTTGGTACCGGATATTTGACAATATTTACTATTACATTCTTCACAATATGCCCGATAAAACAGACGAGAAAAAATAGAGTCAACCAGATTAATAGGAAACCAGGGAATAAAAGTAATAAGATAAGAAAGAGTGAACGGTTGCACCCAGAATCGGTTAAACCTGTTATCCATTAAGAATTCATGACGGCAAACGGAATACATTAATGCAAGTGATCTAATTTTGAAATAGCTGATGATAATATAATATTTTTGGCCCGGCAGAATAACTTTTCGTTGTCGGACAATTTCTCTTAAAACAGCCTCTCCTTCTACCTTATCAGAAGCAATAAAGTCAATATCATCTTGGTCAGTAAATACCAAAATAGAATCGCAATAAAGGCAATGGCCCCGTATTTCGGAATGAAAAACAATGTCACATTTAGGACATCTTTTCAATAACACCCCCAGCAAATCTTGAGAATCGATAATTGTCCTCATTCGATCAACTTATCTACGCCGTGTCTGTCTCGGCTTAAACAAAAAGCGACAACTGTCCTCTTTCACTTATTTACATCTACCTCGCTACCAAAATCTCCTCGACCTCACCTAACAATACTTTCGGACTGATGGGTTTTAAAAGATAATTCTCGGCGCCTAATTCAAAGTGGCGGACAATCTCTCTCGGAGCATTAACAGCGGTGACAAATAAAACAGGAATATCTTTTGTTGTTTCATCTTCTTTTAAAAGTTCCAAAACCCTGGTGCCGTCAATCCCCGGAAGACGGATATCTAAAATAATGAGATGTGGTAAATCCATTTTTACCTTCTCTAAGGCCTCCTCTCCGCTAAAGGCCGTGATGACATCAAAACCCTTCGCCCGCAGTTTCTTTGCAAAAATTTCTACAATCTCTTGTTCATCATCGACAACTAAAATCTTTTTCGGCATATTCTTCCCTCCTTTAAAAATTTTTAGATCTTTGGCCAAAAATCACAAACGACGCAATTTCTTCTCATAAGAATATCCTTGGAAAACACGTACGCTTTTCTCTATTATTCTAAAGTGCATTGTTTCTCTTTGCTACGACTTCTTTTACTTTTTTAGACCTCACTTTTTCTTCTTCCCGAAGCTCATGCTTTTTTTACTCTTTTTACTTTTATCTTCTTCGCCTACCACAGAGGGCTTAATTTCGTTTTTCTGTTCAATAT
>JAHFGK010000121.1 GCA_023247475.1 Candidatus Omnitrophota bacterium | reverse complement strand
TTGGCGTTAAAAAATTCAGCTGATAGAAAACTGCTGTACCCTTCTTTTTTAACCAATCATTTAAGCGCTTAAAATGTTCCTGCGCATACTCAAATTTTTTCTGATTCTCCGGTGACGGATCATCAATCTCACTATCATCTTTTATTTCTACAATATAAATGTCTTGACCTTTTTTAATAAAAAAATCAGGACTGAATTCTGCGCGTTTCGGATGTTCTCCCTTTTTCCATGCATATTCGATGGCATAAAACCGTTGAGATGTATTCTTCAACCAGCCGTCAATCACTTGGACATTCTCTCGCTCACAAAGCGATCTGATGAATTTACGTTCAGGCGTCCAATCCGCAACCACCATATTACATGGCGTCTTAAAATCATGGGAATTGGAAATAAATTCACGCCCTGCTCTAAATTCACCATCCGGATCCTTGACAGAATTAAAAAAATCCCGCTGTTCATCGGGTACAGTTTTATCGCAATCGGGTGAATAAAAAATTGTCTTATCACCTCTTCGAATCTCGGCCGCACTGACACTAATTGCTGGGCGATCCTTTGTGCTAAATATTCTTAAGGCATTCGGGGTAAGTTTATATATAACCCGCTTCGCTGATTTACGCCTTAAAGGTCCAAGAGCCTGTAAAACTTTCTGTCGATTCTCCTCGGTGATTTTGTTACTTTTAATTTTAGCGCGCTTTGCAGACGCTTTCACAATCTCAATGCATCGTTCCAGAGGAAATTTTTTGGTGTATTGTGTACGATCTTTCGGATCAGGCGCATCCTTGGATTCCTCATCAATGGATTTCAAGCGCCCGAACATTTCTTCAGCAACATCCTCAAAAGAATAGGTCGTGTGTATAAGCTTTGTCTTAAATTTTGCATGATCTCCGGTTACTGCTCGTTCAAATTCGATCGCCACATCTTCAATCTCCACTTGAGATGGTAAATCAACAAATCCCTGCTCAAGTAAACGGTATTCTCCTTTTTTTATAAAATGCCCTGTATCCGTCTCCCGGGTATAATCAAGATTATGTATGTCAAAATTATATGGAGAATTTCCAATAATCGACGTAGAAAGCTTATTCTCCATCTCAAGTATTTCATCTACCAGATGACGAATCCGACCTGCCCAAGCATCGTGATTAAAAACTGTGACTACCGGATCTGCGCCTTGCCAACCATCTGGACGACGCAATCCACGTCCCAACACTTGGGCAATCAATAATTTGCTATTAAATGCACGTTCTTCGTGTGGAACAATTTGGAAGACATTTTTTACATCCCAGCCTTCGCTAAGCATTGAAACCGAAACTATCCATTCCACCTTACTATGGGGACGGTCTACGGTTCTTAAATGGGCTAAATTCAATTGATGTTCAGCTGCCGAACTAACCGCAAGCACTTTTTTTTCAGCATTTTCGGCAGAAATTTTCTCCCATTCTTCTAAAAATGCCTGCAATTCTTCCGTCACCAACTTACATGTTTTAATATCTCTTGTGACAACAATAGTTAATGGACGAATTCCTCGATTTTTTAATTGTTTCTTCCAGCTTTGATGTCGATTATAAATTAATTGCCATTTTTCATCCGGATTATCGGTCTGTGGCATTTCGGCTATATATTCAACCTTCTTAACAAAACGCTCCTCGATTGCTTCTCGCAAAGAATACCTGCTTACGACATCTGCAAAATATTCATCCCCAACATAACATGTCCCAGAAGCACCTACTACATAACGAAATCCATATTCGGGATTAAGTAAAAATTCTTTCCATTTCTTAATAGTTGTTCCCGATTCATTCGCAACGTGATGGGTTTCATCATTAAATACTGCCACACGTGCCCCATGTCCTACGAGGCTGTCCCGTATTGAAGATTTTACATGTTGTAAGATAGCGTGATAATTTTCAATGCAAATCGAACCATCAATAATACTTTCTGAAGCGTTAATTATTTTTGGTGTACGTAATTTTGCTGTGTCCGGCAAAAGGTCGCGTAGATCCGAATTACCTGATAAGGCCCGAAATTTTTCTAGTAAACCAGCTTCAATGGTATTCGATGGACAAAGAATCAGGACTCTATCAACAATCCCTTCAGCCAAAAGAATCGTAGCCAACCCATAGAGAACATAACTTTTGCCTGTACCAGTCGCCATATCAATAGAACAAGCCAATTGATCTGGTAATTGCAAATGGCGTTCCATTCCCGATAATGAGCCGTATCTTCGTTGCAATTCATCATTATTTTCAAAATTTTCCTTAGCTAATTCGCGTAAACTCCGATATCTGCCTCCCAACAGATAACGCATAGCCATCCGGATCGCTTCTTTTTGATATTCACGCAATCCACAAAGCTCATCGATAAATGCTTCATATTTGGATTCATCCCATATAGAAGGATCAATATTAGACGAGACCTTTAAAACAAGATCTTCATTCTTAAATGTCTGTCTATCCCCACGCATCGGACTCATTTTCTCTTCCTAGTTTTTTTGATCTTTTTATTTTTCACTTTGCTATTACCAAATGCTGCTGAATCAATCAAAACTCGTGCTTCGTTTCCGTAAATATCAACAAAAACGGCCATCATCTTTTTATCCAGTTGATCCAAACGAAAGCGCACCTTCCAATCTTCTTTTTGGAGAGTATCAGCATATCGAACTTCATCCAAATCAAAAACTCTTGTCTGTTCATCATAATTCAAATCCAGCATGACAAGAGAAAGGGTCTCTAGATTTCCTTTTTTCTTAAACGGCTCACGAACAATGGCTTCGCTCTTAAATGTTTCGATTTTTATAAAGCCATATTCGTTAGAATCACCCTTCAGTTTTTCAACTCCAGTTTTATATTTCAGCTCTGGTGTACGAATAAAATCAAAGCCTACGGCCTCCACGGTGTCGTTAACCGCCATTTCATCAGCTGGTTGTTTCAGTGCGGTAAATTCCCGACGATGTAACTCATGAATGATTGAATAGGGAATTCGTAGCGCGTAATAACGCACTTTATCGAGATCAATATAATCCTGCTGGAAATCGAATGACAAAGCTGGAGCAATAATAAAAATTTTATTCCCTACGCGTGACCCAACAGCTTCGTGAATTTCCTGAAGCGTTTCTTCAGTGATTCTAGCTTCCTTGTGTTTTGATTCCATGTGGTTAAAGACCATCACGCTGGCACCTTGACGATAACCATCAAAATCAATACCATTGATGCGATGCTTCTCATCCCGGCATTGAAATAACTGCAACGCAAAGAATCGCCAATCTTGCCAAGACAATTCTTTTAATTTAGAAAAATCATATAAACCAGCATTGTATAACGTAAACGGCTTC
The DNA here is from genome assembly GCA_023247475.1 of Candidatus Omnitrophota bacterium. GTDB lineage: Bacteria > Omnitrophota > Gorgyraeia > Zapsychrales > JAHFGK01 > JAHFGK01. Next base: position 3,922 of record JAHFGK010000121.1, on the reverse strand, counting down.
GGATCTAATTTGGAACCAATATTCCCAATCTCGCTGCAAAGATTCAATAATCGCTTTTGAATTGTATAGATTGAGAGCTTCCCACAATCAATCGTAATCCACCGGCGCTTTAATTTTTCTGCTACGGAGGCGGTTGTTCCTGATCCAGCAAACGCATCAAGAATTATATCGCCCTCATTCGAGGATGCATTTATAATACGAGCCAACAATGCTTCCGGTTTTTGCGTCGGATAAGCCACGCTTTCTTGTTCTATATAGGCATATGTCCCAACAGGGTAATCATTAAATTCATACGCCAGTTCTTTTTTACCCATCCAAACACTCCATGCTTGCTGTGGCCTATTGTTGTTTGCAAATTCGATGGCCTTTTCTTTTGTTAAATTAGGATTTGGGCAAATATAGGACTTCAAATAATTCGAACCCCCACTACTTTCTTTCCCGCGAGTATAAAACCAACCGCTTCTGTCTTTCTGCAATGCTTTCGTTATCCGTGGAGATAAACCGATCCGTGTAGGAGGTATAAATGAAGCCTTTGGTGATTTGTAGCAATAGATATTTTCATGAGCTTTCGGGTAATACTTACCAGATCCCATAAGCCCACAAATCCAAATAATCTCAGCAAATTCGAAACCTAAAAAAATTTCATCTAAAAGCGCTTTAATATAATGACCTTTTCGAGAATCAAGATGCACATAAATTGTTCCATTTTCAGATAGAAGTTGGCGCAAAAATACCAAGCGTTTGCGCAGGAACTCTAGAAATTCAGCACCTACAATTTTATCTTGATATGCTTTTTGATCCTGCGTCCCTCTAAAATCCTTTTTTGTCGCAAATGGTGGATCAATATAGATGAGGCGAATACCATGTATTCCATCAGCATTGACCAACTCCCCGCGCTCTTTCATTTGTAAAAGTGTTTTCATTGCCTGCAAATTATCACCGAAAATTAGCTGATTATGCCAATCAACACCGTTACGACCAAATGTACGCACTGGTTGAAGAGGCACAGCCAATGTGTCTGCAATTATATCTTCTTCGCGATCTTTACCATGATAGACCAATTCATATTCTCGCTTTTCGGGAGGGAATAATATTCGTGCCCACTCTGGAGAAATTTCTTCACCCGATTCCAATATGCGCATTAATTCTTGTCGTTGTTCCGGCGTCATATCTTAAATTCCTTTCCCAATAATTCTTTCATGCTTGCGAGGATAACGAAATTTCGTCCATTAACCCACTATCAGCAAAACTAAAAACTAATCCGTCACCAATAATTACATGGTCAAGTAACCTCACTCCTATGGGGTCAAGCACTTTGAACAATTCTTCAGTAAAAAGCTTATCGGATTCGCTTGGTTCAACCGCCCCCGACGGATGATTATGACTGACTATCGCCGCGCTCGCATTGGCCGATAAAGCGCGAGAAACTAACAATCGAATCGACGGGTCCGCTTTACCAACTGAGCCAACAGCAAGTAAAGCATCTTCAAGTAAGACACCTCTTCGATTAAGAAATAGCACACGAAAATGCTCTTCAGTGAGTCCTTGTAATCGGGAACGCAAATACTCTGAGGCGTCCTTAGTTTTCTTAAGGACGATTCTTTGACGAGAATCGGGCAATGAAGTACGGCGGGCAAGCTCCATAGCGGCAACTAGCTGTGCGGCTTTCGCCCCTTTTAATCCTTTTATCTCTAACAAGGCTGATAATGGAGCATCGAGAAGGGCTCTGACAGAACCAACTTTCTTAAGAATTTGCCTTGCCAACTCAACTGCATTTACTCCTTTAATACCAACTCGCAGAAGAATAGCAATAAGTTCGGCATCCGTTAAAGCATGCGGCCCCTGCCGAAGTAACCGTTCACGCGGACGATCTCCCTCCGGCCAACTAACAATCCCTTTGGATTTTATTTTTTTTAAAGATATCATTGTAACTTTCTTTATTCAGCAATAATATTAAGCCATTCTTTAAAAAATTTTGTTCCTTTAAAATAATCGCAATGCTCTAACGACTTCTGTTGATGATTATAGATTTCTAAATCTTTAAAGGGCTTATCATAACACTTGGGATCATGGACATGTCTCAAGAATCCCCAACATCCTGAGTGCCCGAATGGATTGTAACGACACACCTCATCTTCATAACTGCAATAACAATGTAACGCTTTTAGTTTTTTCACACGCAAAGTGTCTGTATAAGGAATTTCCCGATGTGCTGAAACGATACTGGCAACTAAGATCAATTTGTTAACTTTAATTGCCTGCTTACCATCTTCCCCGCTTCTTTTAATAGCCTGATAACTCAGTTCCGTACCATAGCTGTGAGCCACGATATTCAACTCTGCTGCTGGATATTTATCTGTTAGCGCACGCAATTCCTTCATTACACTCTTAACATGATCAAATTTTGTTTTAGGATTAACAGAATTTAAGGCAAGTAAATACCCGTAACTGTGAGGAATCTTAATATCATCTTTAAATCTTGAATCTTTATCAGCAAAATCAATAAATTTGTAAACCCAATTATCCTTTTTGGGACTTCGAATTCCATGAATAGCAAAAATTATACGCATAACTTTAATTCCTTTGACCTAATCTCTATTCTCAAATATTCCTTCTCGAATGAATAAACTTTTCCAAATCCTCTGGCTTAATACGCCACTTACCAATCTTTACGGCCTTGATATCTTTGCGTGCAATGAGATCCCGCACCCATTCTTCAGTGATATCCAATTTCTTCGCAACTTCCTCAACAGTAAGATATTTTCGCAGGTCTTCCATGACCAGTTTCCTCTAATAAAATTGATTTTCGACAATCCTTATGAATCCTTAATAATCCGTATGATTGTATTGTTCATTAACCGTAAAGTCAACCGACTTATCTTACCGGGGCGCATCACGCTCATGACGATTTTGTTCTAATGAACCTGCAGGATTTTATCGTTGCTGTAAATCATCTTTATAAAAATTCATTACTTCCTCCCAATCAAACCGCACGTATTTCCCCATTTTGACGTACGGAATGGCTTCCCCCGCCTAAACAGTCGGCGGGGCAGGTTGGCCGAGGCGGGTGCGGCGATAAAAATATGGATGGTTACTGGAATAGATCATTTCATTTTATTTTTTTGTTCAACCAACTTTTTGACTTGGCGGTCAAAATCGGAAATAAAACTTTGGTCCCAGTCTTTCTTGAATTTCGCAAATTCCTGCTGGGCTTTTTGCTCTGCCTGCCGCGCGCTTACCTTACCCGCGTGTGTTAACAATTGCCGCTCGCTGAGTTTCAAAAATTCATCCAGCTTTTTTATCCAATCCTGCATCTTCATCAATCTGCCGTTTGTAGCCTGCAAGTCAGCAAAATCCAGATAGAGTGTGACGATCAGATTTAACTGCTTTAACTCGGATTCAGACAAATAGTTCTTAGCGATGGCCGTGTCCCGGGCTGTAATATACTTTCCTTTAAAATTTGTCAACCCCATCGCGGGTTTTCGGCTATCCGCGCGCAGATGAACGATTTCAGCAGCGGTCATTCCGTGCACGGCGTAGTGCATCTTATTTTGAACAGTGGCGAAAAATTCCTGTGTCAGTTTGTCATCGGTCTGGTAATCAATACTGGTCGCGTAAATATCAGTGACTTTCTGGTAAAAATTGCGCTCGCTGCTGCGGATATCCCGGATGCGCTGCAGAAGCTCATCAAAATAACGTGCCTGGCCCCCGCCTTGTTTAAGACGTTCATCATCCAGAGCGAAACCTTTGATGATGTATTCCCGCAGCCTCTGCGTTGCCCAAATACGAAACTGCGTCCCCCGCAAAGATTTGACCCGATACCGACCGAAATGATGACGTCCAGGTTGTAATAATTTGTCGGCTTAGTAGAAAATTCGGAAATTCCGAATTTTCTCATGGTTTTTTCTTCCTCTAATTCCTT
>JAHFGK010000007.1 GCA_023247475.1 Candidatus Omnitrophota bacterium | reverse complement strand
GGGAGAAGTAACTGATGGCCAAAAAGATATTAGTTGTTGATGATGCGCCATCCATTATACAGTTAATGGAATACTGGTTGAGTCGGGCAGGATATGAAATTATTGTAGCCCAAAATGGTGTGGATGGTTTTGAATTAGCCAAAAAGGAGAAACCCGATTTAATCATCCTAGATATCATGATCCCCAAACTTGATGGAGCTAGTGTCTGTCGTTTGTTAAAACATGATAAACAATACCGTCATATTCCTATTATTATTGTCACAGCACGGGAAGAGGGGGATAAAGGGCTAGAAGCGGATGTTTATATTCAAAAACCTGTCGAAGAGCAGGTGTTACTGGATAAGATTAAGGGGTTGATAAAAAACTGACTCTTGAGCCATCTTAAAATTATTTCGTCAGTATCGCTCAATCGGGAAATAGCTTCCCTTTAAGGTCAATTAGCCAATAATGAAGGATAAACCAAAAAAGTGCATTAAAGTTTTGTTGATCGGGCATAATTCGGGGGATTATTCCTTTTTATCGAAAACACTGGCGAATTCTCAGGATTTGGATTTGGAATACCAATTGGAGTGTTCTGAAAGTCTCAACATTGGAATAGAACGATTGACCAAAGGAGATATTCATGTTGTCTTGTTAGACCTACCCCTCGTAAACACTAAACCCTTAGAGGATTTTTTAAAGATCCATCAGCATTTCCCAACTATCCCGATTGTCATCATCACAAATCTTGATGATGATGCGTTGGCTTTGGAATCAGTCAAAAATGGAGCGCAAGATTATCTCATCAAAAGTAAAATCAATGAAGGGGTCATCTTAAGGGTAATCCGCTACGCCCTTGAGCGAAAGCAGCAAGAAATCATAATGAGAAAAAAGTTAGAGGAGGCTATCGAATTAACAAAACAGGCACAACAAGTGACCGAGATGAAAAGCAAATTTTTAGCTTACATGAGTCATGAGATCCGTGTCCCTATGAATGCGGTATTAGGGTTTAGTCAACTGTTGAAACAAACCTCTTTAAACAACAAACAGAAAGATTATCTCGAAACAATCATTTCCAATGGCAACCTCATTTTAAAAATCATTAATGATATCCTTGATCTATCCAAGATAGAATCTGGTCGCGTTGCGTTGGAGGCCGTTCATTTTGATTTAGATCGTCTTATTCAGGACGTCTTTAAGGTTGTTCGAGCCGCTGCCGAGGAGAAATCCCTGAATCTCAATTATTACATTTCTCCCGCGGTTCCAACATTTTGGGAAGGGGATCCTCATCGGTTAAAACAGATATTGATTAATTTGCTTAATAACGCGATTAAATTTACCGTTAAAGGATACGTGAATTTAACGGTGAATCTCGATCAATCCAAGAAGCAAAAAAAGGGTGAAGGTGAATGTATATTACATTTTTTTGTTAAAGATACCGGGATAGGGATTCCCAAAGAAAAACAGGAAATGGTGTTTGAAGCGTTTGCGCAAGCTGACCAGAGTATTGCACGCCAATACGGTGGAACAGGTCTGGGATTAACAATATCAAAACGATTAATTGAAGTCATGGGCGGCAACATTTGGGTCGAATCCCAACCAGGGAAGGGAAGCGAATTTAATTTTACGGTTAAGCTGAAAGTTGGGTCCCCGGATTTAGCGCGGGATGCCTCTCAAGAGGTTAGAGAGGCTATTTTAAAAAGGATGGAATCCTTAAATTGTAAAGGGGTTCGAATTTTGCTGGCGGAAGACAGTCAGCCAAGTCAGGAATTGATGCAGGAATATTTTACTCTTTTTGGTTGTGAAGGAGATTTTGTTGGCAATGGACTTGAGGTTATCGAAAAAATTAAAAAAAGTTCCTACGATTTATGTTTGATGGATGTAGAATTGCCAGGCTTGGATGGCCTAGAAACTACCCGGAGGATCCGCAAAGATAATAAAGAACTGCCCATTATTGCCTTGACGGCATCGGCTATGAAGGAGGATCAAGAACGGTGTCTTAAAGCGGGAATGAATGATTATCTCACTAAACCGATTGATATGATGCAATTGAAAGAGAAGATAGCGTTGTATGCGGGAAGAAAAAAATAATAAGAAAATCAGGGATGCGAAATATTTTAAGGTGGCGATAGAGAGGGCTATGGAATTATGGGCAAGATACTGATTGTTGACGACTCGGCCTTAGAACGGGAACTCTTGATGGAAATCTTGCATGGATCGGCTATTCAAAATGAATGTTTGCATGCCAGTAACGGTGATGAAGCCATCGAGATCTTGGGGAGAAATTATAAAGATATTTGTTTAATTCTTCTGGATTGGCAGATGCCGGAGATGTCAGGCTTAGAGTTTATGGAAGGGGTGCTCAAAGTTCCGGCGGTGGCAAAAATCCCTATTGTTATGGTGACCGCCTCGGGAACAGAAGATAATAAAAAAAAGGTGAAGTCAATTAATCCGAATATCGCCGGATATATTATTAAACCTTATGAGCCAACGATATTGGTAGAAACAATAAAGCCTTTTCTAAATTAACCTTAGATTCAACTTTTACTCAAATAGTCGATAATTTTAAAGGGGATAATTATGTTGTTTAGCAGACCCGAAGGCGATGATCAACAATTAGAAATCCTTGCCGGAGCTATGAAAAACGGTATCATCAACATGTTAAAAGAGCGGGCGGATGTTTCCTTGCCTATTCGGGCAACAGCGGAGAAAAAGAGGATTATCGAATTTATGAAGAAGATGAGAGTGGATAGCATTGATAAATTCCCTTCAGCGACTTTTGTTTCGACCGTCAACTATTATGCCAATGAACAAGATATGGCTAAAAAGAAAACATTAGGGGCTTTAGTTATTTATGTTGAAGAAGAGTATGTCCCCGAGTTGCTGAGATTATTAAAGTATCCTGTGGTCAATTATGAGAGTGAAGATGCCCTCAAGGATGCCTGTGGAACACTGGCTAATATCCTTGCCGGTCGATTTAAAAATGAAATGTTGGCGTTAGGATTTGCGGATTTGGAGATGACTCATTTTACCAATTATCGCAATAATGCCTTAGTGGGCATGGATTTTTATCCCCAACAACTTAATAAATATGAGATCAACCTCTATATAAGGGATAACAAACGGCTGGTGGTGGAATTAACTATGGGACCGGTGGCCAAGAAGAAATAGTGACTTTTTGGAATTTATCTTTAGCATCTTAAAAAAGGATTGAGTATGAATAAAGATCAAGAACACCCTTCGCAAAATCAGGACACGCCGACGGTCATTAATAAAGCAGAGATTAGTGAGAAACTGCGCATCCCTCAACAAGTATATGAAAGAATTGTCCGAAATTCATTCGAGCCCACCTATCAAGACATGAAAGAGATAGAAGGCGCGCTCGTCAAAGAGGATTATGAAACAGTCCATCGCATCGCCCATCGGTTGAAAGGGACATGCGGTAATCTGCGACTCACCATCCTTTTCGCGATTGCCCAAGAGATGAATGATATTGCCAAATCCAATCCCAATAAGGAAAGGATTGTTCAGTTACTGAATCAATTCCGGGTAAATTTTGAACAGATGAAAAAGTCTTTTGAATAAGGTACGGATGAAGGGGATCAATTTGCTGGCGAGGAGATGGCGGGGCGAAGTTCGTTGAGCACATCACGACTGTATTCATCCTGAGGATCGATTTTAAGATTTTCCTTCAGCAATAGGATAGCCCTATCTATTTTATTTTTTTCGCGATAAATATTAGCCAAATTTTTTTTCGCCTCCCAAAGATAACAATCCAGCTCGATGGCTCGCAGAAAATATTTTTTTGCCTCTTCGTATTGACCCTCTTCAGTATAAAAGCTCCTATATTTTTATAAGCTAAGGCCGAGTGAGGGTTTAATCTTAAACTCTCAACAAAATAATGATATGCCGTTGGATAATTTTTCTGTTCAAATTCAATTTTACCAAGATTGATATAAAAATGTCCCAGTCGGAAGAATTACGAGTTAAGAGTTGATGAAAAAGATCCTTGGCCCTGTTGTATTCTTGGTTATGGAAGTATGCGTAAGCTAGCCACCATTTTACCAGACGCATATTAGGCGAAAGAGAAAGCATGTACTGACAATATTTTTTTCACTTCCCCACAGTTTATTATGTTGGGAAGCCCTTAATTAAAATAGAAGACTGAGATTTAGGGAGAAAACTAATAGAGAATAACCAGTCGCTATTATATAATTAACCAGCATCCCATGGGATAGGATGAGCGATGTATAAAAGACTGGTTGCGAACGCTAATTTCCAGTCTTTAAAGAGTAAATGGAGTAGTTCAAACAGGGATATGCCACTCAGATAGAAAAGTAACAAATTGATGAGATGATAACCGAAAGGACGATTGCCAAACGCTAGTTTAGTCAACATATTAAGTAAATGGCTAATAGGGCGGTAGTAAAGATAATGCTGACCTTGTCGGTGGGCGGTCAGCTGTGGGAAAAGATTCAGTTGCAGAAACCCCCAATCTCGTACGGCAGTATTCTGGACAATTAAAGCATGGTCATTCATCATAAAATTGTTGTGGAGGCTATTGCTATAAGTAACCCAATAAATAATTAATAAGAGAATGGATACAAATAAATTCCTATTTTTAATTAAAGAGGCGAATTTCATAATTTCAGTGGTATTGAATTTTTCGAATAGGCAAAATTATGTTAAGATCTCTTAATCTAATCGCATAACAAATTTTTGTGGACTTGGAACTATGCGTAAATTATCTCATCAGGAAATTATAGATCGACAAAAGATTAAAATGACGGAAACCAAATTACCCTTCTGTGTTATTTTAAACAATATTCGCAGTCTTTATAATGTTGGTGCCATTTTTCGTACAGCGGATGGGGTGGGGGTTGAGAAAGTTTGGCTTTGTGGCATTACCGGCTATCCACCAAATTCCCAAATCTCCAAAACAGCTTTAGGGGCAGAGCAGCATGTGCCTTGGGAACACCGAGAAGATGTCATTTCGGTCATTCATGAATTGAAAAGTAAGCAGTATCAAATTGTTTTATTAGAACAGATGGATGAAAGCGTTGACTACCAATTATTTCAACCCCAAGGCCCTTTGTGCTTAGTGATCGGTAATGAAATTGAAGGTGTTTCTGATGAGTTTTTATCTTTGTGTGACGCCGCCATCGATATTGAAATGACCGGGATTAAGAATTCACTAAATGTTTCTGTTGCTTTTGGTATTGTCGCGTATCATATCCGGAAATGTCTTAAAGATAATTTTGTACAAGTCAATTAGCAAAATAATTAACTCATTTTTATAGGAGAGAAGCCATCATGAAAATTAACAAAATCGGAGTTTTATCTCTAGGGAAAATTGTGGGATTTATTATGGGATTTTTTGGTTTATTGATAGGATTAGTGATTCTGGTGTTGTCCATTTTAGGGGTTAATTTAATTCAGTTAGGGACCGCAGTTCCGCTTATTTTGGTAGGTATTTTTGTTGTTGTGGTTTTGCCTCTTTTTTATGGTACGTGCGGTTTTATTTTTGGGGTGATCACAGCATCTATATTTAATTTGGCAACAGTATGGATGGGAGCCTTGGAATTGGAAATGAAATAAGACCAATGAAAAATCTTTCTCTAATCCAGAAGATTAAAAAGAATTTAAATGTATCGGTACGATTATGATTTAGTGGTGATTGGGGGTGGAGCTGCCGGCTTAACCGCCTCAACAGGTGCGGGACAGTTGGGAGCCAAGACACTTCTTATTGAGAAGGAAAAAGTACTAGGTGGCGATTGTTTGCATTTTGGTTGCGTCCCTTCCAAGTCACTGATTAAAAGTGCGTATTGTTATAATGTCCTTCGGCATGCGCAAAAGTATGGTTTACCTAAAGTAGAATTACCCCCTGTTGATTATAAGAAAGTAATTGAGCGAATCACACAGATCATCGCAACCATTCAAGAGCATGATTCCCCCCAATGGATTTGGGATAAATATCATGTAGAAGTTAAGTTTGGCGTTCCCCAATTTATCGATCCGCATACGATTTCTCTTGCTGGAACGAAAATTAACTCTAAATATTTCATGATTGCCACGGGTTCATCTCCGGCCGTTCCTCCCATTGAAGGAATCAATCAAGTGCCCTTTATTACAAATGTAGAAATTTTTTCCTTACCGAGATTGCCAGCCTCATTAATTGTTTTAGGAGGGGGACCGATCGGTATGGAAATGGCTCAGGCTTTTGCTCGGTTGGGTTCGAAGGTTACTGTTGTTGAGTTTTTATCTCATGTCTTATCTAATGAAGATGAAGATATTGGTGAGTTTATTGAAAAGAAACTTAATGAGGAAGGTATAACGGTATTGATTAAATCTAAGGCTATCAAAGTCGAAAAAGAAGGGGATCTCATTAAAGTCTTGGTGGAGAAAGATGGTCAGAAGTCGACATTAAAGGGCGAAACTCTGTTAGTGGCCACCGGTCGCAAAGCCAACGTGGAAGGCCTCGATTTAGAAAAGGCAGGTGTGGAATATACTAAAAAAGGAATCAAGGTTGATCAAAAGTTGCGAACAACGACGAAAAATATTTATGCCATTGGTGATGTCAACGGCAGTTTTCCTTTTACGCATGTGGCCAGTTATGAAGCCGGTATTGCGATGGTTAATGCGATTATGCATCTTCCGGTCAAAGTGGATTACACAAAAGTTCCTTGGGTTACGTATCTCGATCCTGAGGTGGCCTCGATCGGTTACAATGAAAAGCGTGCGAAAGAGGCTGATCTATCTTATGAAATTCAAAAGGAAGAATTTAAAGACAATGACCGAGCCTTGGCGGAAAGTGAAACTGATGGTTTTATCAAGATATTAATCAACAAGAAAGGAAAGCCTATGGGTGTTCAGATCATCGGGTATCATGCTGGTGATCTAATCCATGAATGGGTTGCGGCATTGAATGGGAACATGAGTTTACCCAGAATCGCCCAAGCCATCCATGCTTACCCGACCCTTTCGGAAATTAGCAAACGAGCGAGTGGCAATTATCTTGCGCCACAACTTTTCAATAATTTCATCCGAAGAACATTAAAGTTTTTATTCGGACTTCAAGGAAATATATCTGGATTTTAGTCCTGCTTTTTTGCGGGGACCCCGTTTCTTATGTTGATAAATGTTATATCCCTTCTTGTATAATCAAAAAAGGGAGTATAAAATAATTCGTACCCTTTAACGAATTAATCAAAACACTTTAAGGAGTCAATGTTCATGAAATCCATTATGGAATTTATGACAGCATCCGTTCTGCAGATCAATGCGGAGGATAAGATCGCGGAGACGATTAGCATGATGAGGGATAAAAATGTTGAGGCTGTTTTGGTTAAGGATAATCAAGCCCACATTATCGGTATATTTACGGGGAGAGATGTCATTGCAAAAATTGATTGGACTCATCCCGAAAAAATTCAAATCCTTCAGGTCAATGATGTGATGACCAAGAATGTGAAAACGGTCAATTTCGATGCCCAGTTTAGTGGTGTCCTTAAATTGATGCTTGAACACAATATACGACATTTACCGGTCGTCAAAGACGGTCATATTATTGGGATGGTTACTTTAAGAAATTTGATGCTTAGTTACGAAGAGAACTTACGAGATCAATTGGAACAAAAAAAGGAAGCATTGAAAAAGAGTATAGAAAAGCTAGAAGAATCCGAACGGACGTTACGTACCATTTTCGACAATTCGGCTGTCGCCATTACCTTTGCGGATGAGAATGAACGTATTGTTGCCTGGAATCCATTTGCCGCCAAGTTGTTGGAAATGGAAGAACGAGATCTGCACAATAAACCATTAAAAGAACTTTATCCCCCCGAAGAGTGGGAGAAAATTCGTACCGCGAATGTTCGTCAATGGGGACAAAAACAACATTTAGAAACTAAGGTTATTAATAAGAAAGGTGAACTCATTGATGTGGACATTGCAATTACGGTTTTAAAAGATGATAATGGGAAAATTTTGGGTTCCATTGGAATTATGAGTGATATTCGAACGCGTAAACGCCTCACAGCGATGGTGGACAATTCGATGAAAGAATTAGCCGATTTGAAAGCGGCCTTAGATGAGCATGCCATTGTCACTATTTTAGACCGAGAGGGGAAGATCATCTATGCGAATGATCAATTTTGTGCGGTATCTAAATTTCCTCGAGCGGAATTGATAGGACAGGATTATCGCATTTTTAATTCCAATTACCAATCCAAAGAGTTAATTCAAAATTTATGGGAGACAATAAGTCAGGGGAATATCTGGCGAGGGGAAATCAAGAATATCACCAAAGAAGGAGATTTTTATTGGGTGGATACAACTATTGTCCCTATTTTGGGGACGGGTGGTCGACCCCATCAATACATTGCGATCAATACCGATATTACTGCAAGAAAAAAGCAAGAAGAAGAAATAAAATTAGTCAATAAGGAATTGGTGGCTAATACTAGGGCATTACGAGATATGGTGATGGATCGAGAAAATGCCTATAAAACTTTAAAAGAAAATCAACAACAAGTGATCCAAGTGGAAAAAATGGCTATGTTAGGAACTTTGGCGGCGGGTTTTGCGCATGAAATTAAGAATCCTTTGGCTATTATTTTGCAGAGCATGGAAAGAGTGGAAAAATTTTTCCAAAGTCAACCTGACCAATCGACTGTTCAGTTCGTTAATATGGCGAAATCCGCTGCTCAAAGGGCTAACCGCATCATTACTTCCATCTTAAAATATTCACGATCATCGCAGGTTGACATTGAATTGATTAATATTTATGATGTGATTGAATCCGCCATTGATTTTGTGAAAAATAATGTGAAAAACGAAGATATAAGAATTAAAACATATTATAATAAGGATAATGTTCATTCTATTTATGGGGATAATATTATGCTTCAGCAGGTTTTTTTTGATCTTATGATGAATTCCATTGATGCGATGCCGCAGGGAGGAGATATTGATATCAGTGTTCATTTTCAACCTCCAGACGAAAAAATTAATAAGGAGGAACAGTGTCTGATCGAGGTAAAGGATACCGGAGAAGGCATCGACCCAAAACATATTGCAAAAATATTTGATCCTTTTTTTACTACCAAAGAAGAAGGGAAAGGGACAGGTCTTGGGTTAACGACTGTTCTTTTGGTTATAGAGAAGCATAATGGGAAAATCACAGTGGAAAGTGAATTAGGGAAGGGGACTAGGTTTAGCATTACATTACCCAAAGAAGGGGCAAAATTGAATCAAAAGGAGGGCGAAGATGTCAGAGAAGATTAGAATCGTAATGATTGATGATGAAGAAGAATTATGTCAATTGGTCAAAGCGAATTTGGAGGATAAAGGGGAATTTCAAGTGGCCACATCAACAAATCCAGAACAGGCAGAGAATTTTATCCGTCAGCAGAATCCGGACTTGATTCTGTTAGATAATATTATGCCTAAAAGAAAGGGTTCGGAAATTGTCAAGACTTTAAAAAAGGATGAAGCAACCAGACGTATTCCTATTATTATGATTAGCGGGAAAGGTGAGATGGTTTATAATAGGAAAAAAGGTGAATTCAAATGGGTGCCGAATAATCCCGTGGTAAGAGATCGTGGTCCCTTACCTGATGTTAAAGGAGCAGAAGCATTGGCCCAGGCCTATGGTGTCGATGATTACGTTTCCAAACCCTTCACAACGGATATTCTGGTGGAAGTCATTCAAGATGTTTTAAAAAGAAAAAGGAAACCAACCGAAGAGAAGCCAGAAGAGCCTAGTGTTGGGGTGTAAGAAATTCTTAAGAGGAAAAGGGGGATTCCGTCATGACAGAATTCCCCTTTTTTATTTTATCGGGAAGCAACGCTTCCTTAATTGACAAATTACAGATTGCATAGTAATATGACCCCGCAGAAAGTTTTTGATATCACTGTGGAGGCATGAGAGAGCAAGAAAAACTCTTTGCCCTTTCAGTAATATTAGATTTAAATTTTTAGAAATAGCAAGGAGGAAGTCCATGGGAAAGTTTGTTAAAGTCGCGGAGAAAAAAAATTTATCCTCTGGGCAAGGTACACTCGTTGATGTGGAAGGCCGAAAAATTGCCCTTTTTAATATAGATAATGAATTTTATGCTATCGATGATGAATGCACGCATGCCAGTGGCCCTCTTTCCGAAGGCTCAGTTGAAGGAACAGTGGTGACTTGTCCCTGGCATGGCGCAACCTTTGATGTGACGACAGGTGAGGTCTTAGGCGCTCCGGCGTTTGATGGAGTCAAGAAATATAATGTGCAAGTCGAAGGGAATGATATTAAGATTGAAATTTAATCTACGTGTATTTCCTTGGAGATGTTAAATATTGTAATAGAGTGGTCGTCATTTGTTTACGTTAAATTTATGATAGCATGATTAGGAGAAGCCCTCGGTGATGTCATCACCGAGGGCTTCTTGTTTGGATAATAAATTATTAAATTTTCTGGAACAAAAAATATGAATGTCGCTTTATTAGGTACGGGCTTAATGGGTTATCCGATGGCCGAGCGGCTCATTCAATGTCATCATCGAATAACTGTTTATAATCGTACACGAGCAAAGGCAGAGCCATTAAAGAGTCTTGGTGCGGTGATTACCTCAATTCCACCAGAGGCCGTAGATCCTGCGCAAGTGGTCATTTTAATGTTAACGGATGCAATAGCCATCGATAAGGTTTTATTCTCTAGAAAAAAATGCGTTTTGAAAAACAAAACTGTTATTCAAATGGGAACCATTGCTCCCTCAGAAAGTATTCAATGCAAAGAAAAGATTACCAAGCAAGGAGGCGATTACTTCGAATGCCCGGTACTGGGAAGTATTAAGGAAGCAAAAGAAGGAAAATTGCATTTAATGGTAGGTGCTAGCCAAGAACAATTCAATCAATGGCAAGATTTTTTAAAATGTTTTGGCCCCGAACCAAAGCTTATTGGTCCCGTTGGGAAAGGGGCAGCTCTGAAATTGGCCATGAACCAATTGATCGCTTCCCATATCTCCGGCTTTTCTTTGAGTTTGGGGCTTGTTCAACGTAGCAGTATTAAGATCGATGATTTTATGGTGATTTTGAGAAAAAGCGCTCTTTATGCACCGATGTTTGACAATAAATTACCGCGGATGCTTAATGGTGATTATTCGAATCCTAATTTTTCCACCCAACATATGCTCAAAGATGTGATGCTTTTTTTGAAGGAAGCTAAATCAAAAGGGTTAGCTACAAATTCGCTAGAAACAATTGAGAAGATTTTGTCACAGACTTTAGAAAAAAGTGGGCCAGAGGTAGACTATTCATCGCTTTTTGATGTTGTAAACCCTAAATAATAATATTTTAACCTAGGAATATTCCCTCGTAGTTATAAGGGTATTATCTTGAAGAGATTTTATACTAATTATTTTATAACCAGGAGGACAATATGACCGTCCGCTACATACGAAGCATGTTTATGCATACCAATAAATATCAAAGACGAATAATTGCTTTAACTTTTATTCCTTCTCTAATTTTATGTATTTTATTAACGTTGTTTATATTCTATTTTCATCGAGAGTTGATTAATATGATTTTATATTCATCTACACCTCCTAGCATCCAATTTATTAGAAAATGGGGTATTATTACCCTAATAACTCTATGGGCTTTTTTTATTTCGGTGATTATTTGGGCGTTTAGAGTATCGAATAATTTAGTGGGGGCATTTGAAAGAATATTAAGAGAGCTTGATGAAATGATTGCTGGAAGAGAATACAAACGCTTACGGGCCAGAAGTGATGACGATCTAGCTAATGAACTCTTAAAACGAATTAATGCTCTTTTACAAAATCCTCCGGGGTCAAAATAAATATGGAGGTAAGGGTAGATTACTCATCGTTTTTTAACGACATAAGTCCTCCTAAATAAGATTTTCAATGATCTTTCCATAAAAATTGAAAACTTTGACATTCTCTACCATATAAGAGTTTTACCAGTTTGCTCATCGGTATCTAGCGTCTAGTGCCATGGTCAAAGGACGACCCGAAGGGTCGTCCTTTGACTCTTCCTCTTTTAAAATAGCATTGGGATCAAGCATTAATTTGACAAATTGGAAAAATTATTATACTATCATCCCATGCTGGTTGTCTTTATTTTAAATAACCCTCTGTAATTATCATTGCAGAGGGTTTTTGTTCTTACAGTGTAGGAAAGTACAAAGAAAACGGCTCTTTGCTGCTTGGAAAGTTTTCTAGCAGTCTGGAAAGTGTTAACTTTCCAAGACTGTAAAAACTTTCCTAACTGCTTCAAAACTCTTTCCTACACAGCCCCAGCTTTCCTTAAAAATTTTATAGAGGAGGCTGGGACAGTCCCGCCTCCCTCTAAATATTCTAAAGGAAAGGCGGGGCAGCAAAGAAGATACGACGAACGTAGTGAGGATTTTTCTTGTAAATTAAAATGATTACTACGGGAAAAGTTACCAAATATTTCGGAAATACAGAAGCCCTAAAAAATATTTCCTTTGAGATTAATCAAGGCGAGATTGTCGGCTTTTTAGGGCCAAATGGCGCAGGTAAAACAACTCTAATGCGGATTTTGACATGTTATCTTCCACCAACATCGGGGAAAGCTTCCGTTTGTGGATATGATATCATCAAAAATTCCTTGAGAGTGAGAAAAAATGTAGGGTACCTTCCGGAAACACCGCCGCTGTATCCAAATATGACGGTTTATGAGTACCTAAAATTTGCGGCGCAGTTGAAAGACATCCCAACACAACAGATAAGAATTCACATTGACCGCGTGCTGGAAGAATGTCACTTAACGAAAGTTCAGCGCAAAACGATTCAAACTTTGTCAAAAGGATATAAACAGCGTGTCGGCATTGCCCAGGCCATTATTCATAATCCCGCCGTGTTAATTTTGGATGAACCCACCAGTGGTCTTGACCCGGTACAAATCCTGCAGGTCCGCAATTTAATTAAGGGATTGGAACAAAAAAGAACCGTTATTTTAAGCACACACATCCTCTCCGAAATTGAACAGATGGCGCAAAGAGTGATTATTATTAAATCTGGACGTATCATTACGGATCGACTATTAAAGGATTTATTAACATCTTCTCTTGAGAAAGAAAAGTATATTCTACGCATTCAAGGACAAAGACAAACAGTTGAGAAGGCTTTGCAAGCAATAGAGAATTTAAGTCTTATTAATTTTTGTTCTGAATCCCTTATACTACATCAAGTCGAAGTGGAGATTCCCCCAACAAAAGGTATAAAAAATTTTTTGATCAAGAATATTTTACAATCAGGATGTCAAATGGAGGAAATTCGCGCAAGCAAACCCAGTTTAGAGGAAGTTTTCCTTAAGTTGATATCGGAAGAAGAACGATGAGAAAAATTTTGGTCATTGCCATTAAAGAACTCAGTAGCTATTTTAAATCACCGATTGCCTATATTGTTTTAACGATCACCATAACGGTCTTTAATATCTTCTTCTTTATGATTATCGAACAAAATAGAGAAGCGACCTTGCGCGATGTTTTTAAAGTGATGGAATTTATGTTTGTCTTTATCATCCCAATTTTAACAATGAAAATTTTGTCAGAGGAAAAACTTATTGGCACTATGGAATTTCTTATGACCACGCCCACTTCCAATACAGCGATTGTTTTAGGTAAATATGGGGGAAGCCTACTTTTTTTTACTATTATTTTACTTATCAGTTCGGTTTATTATTTTATTCTGGAATATTTTGCTCATCCCGACCGTATGGCTATTTTGGTTGGTTATTTAGGAATTTGGTTGGAAGGAGCATTTTTTATAGCGGTGGGACTCTTCACCTCCTCATGGACAAGAAATCAGATTGTTGCTGCCATGAGTTCTTACGTGATTTTATTTTTATGTTATTTCTCGATTAGTTTTATCAAATATTTCTCTGGTCTTCTCCAAGAGGTCATTCACTATGTTAGCGTCTGGAGTCACACCGAACGCCTTTTTGCCGGGCTTATTGTGACCAGTGACTTGGTTTATTTTTTAAGTGGGGCGTTTTTCTTTATTCTATTAACCCGATTAAGTATTGAAAATAGATTATGGAGATGAGAGGAAATGTAAAGAGTTTGCTCTTTCGTCTTTTTTGGGGAGCAGGTCTATTTATTATTTTAATCGCCATTAATTATTTAGCGGTGAAATATAGCCTTCGTTGGGACATGACGAATACAAAACAACACACTTTGACGACAGAGACAAAAAATATTCTTAAAAATTTAAAGCGAGATGTTAAACTTACTGCCTTTTATGTTGGCATTCCCCCAAAATATCTAGAAGATTTATTGGCGGAATACGAGCGTCGCTCGCATCTTTCGGCAGGACATATCACCACAGAGATCATCGATCCCATTGTGCAGATTGGGTATGCTGCCCAGTTTGGGAATGTGATTCACGGTAAAGAACAGAAGGTTATTGTTCAGTCGGGAAAAGAGCGAAAAGACGTTGATTTTAGCGAAAGTCCTTTAACCGAAGAGATGTTGACGAATGCCATCATTAAGGTCACGAGACCCGTGCGTAAAATTTATTTCTTGACCGGTCATGGGGAATACAATACCCATGATCAAGGTGACAATGGTTACAGCATATTTGATCAATTACTTAAAAACAATAATGCCACGACGATCCCGCTTATGCTAGGTATGAAAGGGGAAATTCCGGCTGATTGCGATGTCCTGGTGATTGCCGGGCCTAAGAATCCCCTGACAGAAAAGGAAGAAAAAATCATTAAGGAATATTTAGAGAAAGGAGGAGAAGCGTTATTTTTAATTGAATCATCCCCTGTGGGCACGCTAGATCAGCCACTTTCACAGAGCGATCAATTAAAAAATCCTTCCCTTAATAGTATCCTCAATGAATGGGGAATGAAAGTCGGCAATGATATCGTTGTGGATCTTGAAAGTCATGTCAGCGGCGATGTCGGTTGTCCGGCCACTAAAAATTATCCACCCCACGATGCGATTGTGAATAATTTGGACTATACTTTTTTCATTCGCCCACGGTCGATATCAATACTTGACAATCGCAGATCAACTGTTAAAGTGGCTCCTCTTGTTTTAACGGCCTCATCCAAGCAAAGCTGGGCAGAGACGGATAAAACCTTACAAGTTAAATTTGATGAGCTATTCGATATTCCTGGTCCGGTGGTCATTGCGGCTGTTGTCTGGGAACCGAAAGACAATGATAAGCAATCGGACACGCGTATCATTGTTTTTACCGATGCGGATTTTTTGGCCAATAATTTTATCAACCAATACAATAATGCCCAACTCGGATTAAAAACCATTCAATGGTTATCGGACATGGAGGACACGGTGCTCATGAAGGATAAAACTATTAAAGTGGAACGTCTCGATTTAACCAGCCAACAACTTAAAACCCTAACTTTGATTTTAATTGCGATGCCCCTGCTTATTATTGTGGGAGGCATTGTGATGTGGCTTAAACAAGCCAGTTAAAGACGGGGCAATGTATTATTTGGGGGTAATATATTGACAATGTTTGCTTTGAATTGTATGATAATACTTGAGTCGTTAGATAAGTTTTGAAAAAGTAAACAGGAGTAAGGATGTCTTTTAAGCCGCAAGAGGTTGTTCTTTAAAAACCCTTGCGGTTATTTTTTTGTTTGCTCCTTTAATGAGAGTTATGCTGGAATTCTGTATAAGTAGGAGAAGCACGTTTTAACAAGTTCACAAGGAGGAAATAAGTCAATGGCTCGAGGAAAAGTAAAGTGGTTCAGTAGTCGAAAAGGATATGGATTTATTACCTCGGAGACTGGTGAAGATGTCTTTGTCCATTTTAGTGAAATCGATGGGGATGGTTACAAATCTTTGGAAGAAGGACAGCAAGTGGAATTTGAAGTTGAGAAGAGCCCCAAAGGTTATAAAGCCACTAAAGTACGTAAGGCTTAAATAAAATAGAATTGGCGACAATCTGGAAAGTTAACGATGATATGGATACCATTATGCTTAATTTTAACCATCCTTTAGCAGGAAAACAAACTGGCGACCCGAAGGGTCGTCCCTTGACGATGTTAAAATTTGGGCCAATAGGCAAATGGTGGCGTTAAAGAATATTCCTAAAATTGGAACATACATAATTAAGATTGCTTGATTAACCCTCTGTGACTCTTCAGAGGGTTAATTTTTTGAGGTATCGGGAATTTTTCTCCGACACCTCATCCCGAGCCAAGCGAGGGATCCTATCCTTTCTCCCCATGGCGGGGTTAATTATTGAAAGGAGTTCATTTATGAGAGCCAACAGTATTTTTATCACAACTGCTATTTTGGCCTTAGGTCTAGGGTTATTCATCTATTTAAAGCCGCTTACTGCTTTTGAGATCCAAAAGAAATTTTATGCCTTAATCAATTGGAAAATTGAGCCTATCTCTCTGCAGAAAGAAATTCGCAATACCAAAGCCATGGGATTATTTTTGATTGTTTTCGTCTTTGTGGCCTGTCTGTACGTATGGTTTAAATGAAATTTAAAGTGATTAACGGCTAATTCGGTATCTTATGAAGCGCGAAAAATTTTACCTAAAAACCTCGGCCGTGATTCAAGGAGATTTTAAATTAAAGGATCTTAATTTGCTTTTGGTCTTTCAAGTCAATTGCGCGAGTTGTTTTAGCTCTGCTTTTCCTTTAATGAACAGGTTAGAGGAACAATTTCGTTCCTCAGGACTAAAACTGCTGGCTCTCTCCACGGCCTTTGAAGATTTTGATTTAAATACCCTTGAGAATACCGAGCGTCTGATTAAAAAAGGTGAGCTGGTTGGAGAAACCAAGAAATTTTTAAGTCAAAACGGCTATGATCGCTTGCCTTATACCATAAAATGTTCTGTGGCGTTTGATTCTCTGGGACCCATGACCATAACAAATCTTGATGAGAAGGTGGAAGGGATGTGCCAGATTCTACCAGATTTTCCAAAGTATAATTATCTGGAAAAGAAACTTATCCGAGAACAAATGCGAGAATATCTGATAAACAAAAAATATTCCGCCGTCACATTTGACTCGAATAACCTGCAAGGCACTCCTTCCTGGATTTTGTTTGATAAAAGTTTTAATGTTTATGGGAAATGGTTTGGTCAAAAAGATTATAAAGAATTTGAAATAATCATTAGTCAGATATTGGGAGGAAAGATATCTCATTAATCCTACAGAGGGATTTTAATTTATCTCATTAAAGGTAATTCAATGGTAAAGGTTGACCCCTTATTGACTTCACTCTCTACAATAATATTTCCGCCGTGGTCTTTGATAATTTTATGTGCGATGGTTAATCCTAAACCGATTTTTTTCTCTTCAAGACTATAGAAGGGATCGAATATAAGGGGAAGGCTTTCTTGAGGAATGCCGCGACCGGTATCGAATATTTTAATTTCAAAGAAATTGTTTACTTTGGGATCAAAATTTTTTTGTACGATATCACTAAATGGTTTGATTCTTGTGGTGAGAGTCAATGTCCCGCCCTCAGGCATGGCCTCCAGCGCATTAAGAATGATGTTGTACAGAGCCTGTCGGAATTGTACTGGATCGATCTGTAACACTTTGGCTTCATTCTTTTCAAAATTTTTAATCAATCGAACATTTCGCTCTAAGAATTCACGTCCCAAAATATTGAGGACATCGTCAAACACATTATAAATGCTGGCTTGTTTTAAATCGGGAGTCGAAGGCGTGGAGAAATTGAGGAGTTTATGCAGAAGCGCATTGACACGTTCCACCTGCCGATCGATCGTCTGAGAAGATTTGATAAGAAACTCTTTGTCATCTAAGCGTTCTTCGATGTGTCTGCTTAAGGCCTTGATCGTGGTTAAGGGATTGCGGATTTCATAAACAATACCCCGGGCGATATTGGAGACCATTTTAAACTTCTCGGAGCGCATAAGCTCTTGTTGTAACAACTCATTTTGACGGACGATTTCTTTGTGAGTCTTTTTAAAGAAGGTTCTATCCACCAGATATTCGACCTTTAATCGTAAGGGGGCAAAGACAATCCCCAAGATAAAGGTTGCCAAAATACCAGGCAGCATAGTCTCATGTCCAATGAGCTCCTTCAATAATGGTTCAAATAGGATAATAGTTAATGAATAGGTTAGAGCAATTAAACTAATGACGATGATATAGGTGAGCCCTTTACGAAGAACATATTGGATTTCCAAAAATTGGTATTGGAAAATAGCGTAGGCCACAATCATGGAGTAAAAAGGGATTAAGAAATTCCCAAAAGGAAAGATATCGATACCAAACGCCGGCAAAAAATTCATGACCCCTCCACCAAAACCAATAGGGATCGCCAGCAAAAGCATAAGGGCATTTTTTTTCTTTTCCGGATAAGCGGTCCAATAATGTTTTAATAAAAGAAGATGCGCTAAACTGACAATCCCTAACCAAATGATTACGGCCGCTAGATACAAGGAGCCACCTTGGTTGTAATACATGGAATTAAACATGTATTTAGTCGTGGGGAACGTTCGACCGAAAAAGGTTAAGAGCGCAAATAATATGGCCTGAGCATAAATAAGAATTAAGATGGCTGGGGAAGACCTTTCCGTCATGAGGAGAACAGAATGGAGTAAAAAGACAGGAATAAATAAGGCGAGACTAAATGAGAGATTCCAAAGATGATAAACTTGCGGGTCACCACTATTGACACCCACCAACAAAGTCACAATTCCCCAGATGGCCACCGCGAAAAGATGGTAGGAAAAATAACGGGCGATATTGGTCTTCCCTTTAGAAAAGGTGAAGAAAAAAAGGGGAAAGAAAGTTAAAGAAATGACTAATCCCGATAAGGCATAAAAGTTCGACGTTAACATAGATTTTTTTCGGTTATCGTATTAAGGATAACATACGCGGAAGCTATTGAGAAGAAAACTACTGAATTTTTAATTAATTTTTGCTAAATTGGGAAGTAGTCAGTGAATAGCGATGGATCGGGAATTTGAGGACTAAAGGATTAAAGGATTTTAGGGTTTAAGAAGATTAAAAATTAAAGAAATGCGAACCGGTATTGCCCATCTCCCATTGCATGGCGGGAAAGCTCCGCGTTGGCTTTTTGTCCGCATGGAGAGGCTCGCCCGTGAAATCACACTTATTATTGTCAAAGAACAGGGGACACGGAATTTTTTAAACAAGCTCTCTGATCCATTTTGGTTTCAAGCCTTCGGATGTGTGCTCGGGTTTGACTGGCATTCTTCGGGGTTAACCACGACGGTGTGTGGGGCACTTAAGGAAGGAATAAAAGAGACATCATCTGAAATCGGTTTATTTGTTTGTGGAGGGAAAGGTGGAGCTTCTCGCAAGACACCGTCTGAAATTCAAGCAATTGGTGATAAACGTTGGATAAATGAAGATCCAAGCAAATTAATTTATGCCAGTCGCATGTCGGCCAAAGTGGATTCAACGGCGCTGCAAGATGGTTATGGTCTTTATCATCATTGTTTCATTTTTAATCAAGAGGGACGATGGGCGGTTGTGCAGCAGGGGATGAATTCAGAAAATCGCTGGGCTCGTCGGTATCATTGGTTGGGGGAACAGGTCCAAGATTTCGTTTGTGAGCCACACGCGGCTGTGGCGTGTGATCAAAAAAGTCAAGTCCTTAATATGGTTGCGAAGGAAAGTGAGGATTGTCGACAGATAAGCGCACAGCTTTCGATGGAAGAACCAAGTAAAGTCGTTGCAGAGTTTGATAAAATTAAAAAGCTGAATTTGCCGGCGCATCATCCGGTTAATTTAGCCGACATTAAAAAAGAAAATTTTAAAAAAATTCTAGAAAAGACTTACACCCAAAAGCCACAAAATTTTGAGGCGTTATTAGGCGTGCAGGGAGTGGGGCCCAAGACTGTTCGAGCTTTATCGCTTATTTCCGAATTAGTTTATGGTAAGCCGGCCTCTTTCGAGGATCCGGTGCGGTTTTCTTTTGCCCACGGTGGCAAAGACGGTCACCCTTACCGCGTGAATCGTAAAGTTTACGATCAATCGATTCAAGTTTTGCATGATGCGGTCAATCAGTCCAAAGTTGGCCACACGGAAAAACTCAAAGCGCTGCAACGGTTGTATGAATTTTATTGACTCATGAAAGAAAAGCAATCCCTGATTATCTACACAACAGTTTTTTTTCGGTTCTTCGGTGAGCTCAACGATTTTCTTCTTCCCGAACGAAAGAAAAAGGTTTTTCAACACACCGTCAAAGGACGACCTTCCATTAAAGATACCTTAGAAGCTTTGGGTGTGCCGCATACCGAGATTGATTGTATTTTA
Organism: Candidatus Omnitrophota bacterium; assembly: GCA_023247475.1. Taxonomy (GTDB): domain Bacteria; phylum Omnitrophota; class Gorgyraeia; order Zapsychrales; family JAHFGK01; genus JAHFGK01. Next base: position 9,985 of record JAHFGK010000007.1, on the reverse strand, counting down.
GTCAATGGTCAGTCGGTTGATTTTTTTTATCAAGTTCAAGAAGGGGATAAAATTTTAGTTTATCCTCAAAAGGTTCAACCAAAGATTCGGAAAGTTAAACATCTTCAGCCTAAGATGGTGGGGCGTCCGCGTTTTGTGGTGGACAGCCACTTAGGGAAACTGGTACGGCATCTGCGACTATTGGGATTTGATTCGTTTTATAAAAAGGTATTTCCCGATCCTGAGATCGTTCAAATTGCAGTTAAAGAAAAACGCGTTGTCTTAACGCGCGATATTGGCCTTTTAAAAAATAAGGTGGTTAAATCAGCATATTGGTTAAGAACACCTGACCCATTACAACAGTTAAAAGATGTTTTAAAACAGTTTAATCTTTATTCCAAAATTAATCCTTTTAGTTTGTGTCTAGAATGTAATGGCAAGATTAAAAGAGTAGCGAAACAAAGGATTAGTGGCCATCTGCCATCCAAAGTAAAAGAGTATTATAACAAATTCTATCAGTGCCAATCTTGTCGAAAGATTTATTGGCAGGGTTCGCATTATAATAAGCTGTCGCAAATCGTTGGTAGGGTAAAAAAGCAAGGGGGCGTCCGATTATTGACTTTACACCAATAGGTTCGGATGCCCCCGATTTTCATTTTATACGCACGACTCTCCGCCGTTCGTCAATCATATCCTCCGCGTAAAGGATAGCATATGGAATTAGGAAAAGGCAAGGGACACTGCGAGTCTCCGGGTCGATTATCAAACCTCCGGGGTTCAACCCCCCGGGGGGCGTTGAAAATTTTCAAAAAGACTCCCGAGCTTCTCTCAATCCACTTCCCGATTTCTACAAATTAATATATAATAGGCCATCATGTCGGTTTCTTCTCCAAAAGCATTCCCCGAAGTCCGGGTGGTTGAAGCCTCCGCGGGGTCGGGAAAAACTTTCGCCCTGGCGAAACGGTATGTGCAGTTATTATTGAATCCCGCTCTTCCTCAGGAACAAGTTCCCATCCGTAATATTCTGGCTATGACCTTCACTAATAAAGCCGCTTTTGAAATGAAGGTGCGTATCTTGGAATTCTTGAAAAAAATTGCGCTTAAACGCCTGAGTCAGACGGAAACTGAGGAAATCTTGGCTCCCATTGGTGTTGATACTGAAGAAGCCAGCCAAAAGGCATTTTCGATTATGGAGGCGATTATCCGCAACTATAACTTTTTTCAAGTGCAGACAATTGACAGTTTTATCAATGCACTTTTGTCCGGCTGTGCTTTTAAAATTGGACTCTCGGCCAATTTTAAAATTAAAACGAATTACGAAGAATATCTTGAGCACGGTTTAGATGAGCTTATTGACCGCGCTATGCATGATAAACAGACCTTCAAGGTCTTTGAACATTTCTTGAACCAATATTTATTCATTGAGAATCGCAGCGGCTGGTTTCCGAAGAAAGATATGCTGGAGTTGATGGCTGCGCTTTACCAAAAGAATAATACCTATGGACTGAAATTTAAACGGTATGAAATAGCCAGCGACAAGTTGATTCTCAAAAAGCGAAAGATTTTGGAGCTTGTGCAAAAACTTAATGACCAACTCCCGGAAGGAACGGATAACAAATTCGTCACGACACTGGGTGCATTTTTAGAAAAGCATGATCACGGTTTTGATATTGATAGTGTTTCGGATTACTTTACCCGCGAGGTTTTTCCTGCCAAAAAGGGAGTGGAAGTTCCTCGTAGCATTGATAAATTATGGGATACCATTCGCGAACATCTGCGTGAGCTATGCGAATGGGAGGCTTACTCGATTTTCAATTGCTACATTGATGTGTTTGATAAAGTCATTGACAATTTTTATATGCTGGCCGCTCAAGATGATATTTTGTTTTTGGAAGAATTAAACAAAAGAGCCAAGGCTTTGTTTGACGACGGCACGGTGACCGTGGAAGAACTCTATTACCGACTCGCCACACGATTTCGTCATTACTTAATCGATGAGTTTCAAGACACTAACCGTTTGCAGTGGCAGAATTTGATTTTGATGGTGGAAGAGGCATTATCAACGGGCGGGTCGTTATTTTATGTCGGCGATAAAAAGCAGGCGATTTATGGCTTTCGCGGTGGGGAGGCGAAGCTTTTTGAGGAATTAAAACAGAGATTTTCTTCGTTTAACGTGAGCTTGGAAACTTTAAACAGAAATTATCGCAGCCAAAAGGCGATTGTTGAGTTCAACAATAAAGTTTTTGCGTTCGAAAATTTAAAACGATTTATTCATGAGGTCGAGGTCAAAAAGAAAGATGATTTGGTCTTTAGTCCCGAGGACCGACAGGCAATCGAAAATATTTTTCATGCGGCGCAGCAAAATTATCAGCCCAAACGTACCGGCGGGTTTGTGAACGTCGAATACATTGATTCCGACAAAAAGGATGAACGCGATGAAGTCACCCGGCAAAAATTATTTCAATTGCTCGAACAACTGAAGGCAAAATATTCGTATCGTGACATTGCGATTTTAACCCGTGGCAATCGTGAGGTAGAACAAATAACTGCTTGGCTTTTGGAAGAGGGAATTTTTGTCGAATCCGAGCGCACCACCAATATTAAGGAAAACACCGTTATTCAGGAGCTGATTGCCTTCTTAAAATTTTTAAATTCACCGATTGATAATTTAAGTTTTGCGCAATTTATTTTAGGCGACATTTTTTCCAAAGCAACTGGTCTTCCATCCCCCGAGTTAAACGAGTTTATTTTTAGTTTGCGTGAACGACGCACCAAGGAAAAAGATTTGTATGTTTACAAAGCGTTTCGCGACAGTTACCCGCAGGTATGGGAGGAATTTATCGATGAGTTTTTTAAGAACGTCGGTTTGTATCCTCTGTATGAATTGATGGTGAGTATGCTCAGTCGCTTTCAATGTCTTTCTAACTTTCCGGAATATCAAGGCTACATCATGCGATTTTTAGAGTTGATTAAGGATCAAGAGGAAGACCATTCGGACTTGGCCTCCTTTTTGGATTATATTGAAAAAGAAGAAGGCCAGGATTTGTACGTGAATGTTGCAGCGAGCGACGCTATCCGCATTTTAACGATTCATAAAGCGAAGGGCTTGGAATTTCCGGTAGTGATTATTCCGTTTTTGGAGATGGATGTCCAAGTCGGTGCCGGCGGCAAGGACGGTCAGCAATCGTATGTTTTGGAATTTAAGGAAGAATCAATCGAATTGGTGCGTTTGAAGAAAAAGTATCGTGGCTTTTCACCGAAACTTGATGAGCTGTGGCAGCGGGAATACATCAAGGCCTTTATGTCGGAGTTAAACAATATTTATGTCGCGCTTACACGAGCTAAAGAGGAACTCTACGTCTTTGTCCCGAAGAAAACAGGGAATACATTTAATTTGACAAATTTACTCATTCCGCAGGAAGTTTTGCAAATGGGAAACTTAAATGAAGGAACACAAGAACACAAGAACACAGCCCGCCTGCCGGACGGGCAGGGAGCACAAGAGGCGTTTCCACTGCCGCTCTCCCAGTACCAAGATTGGATAAGTTTATTACGCGACGAATTTCAGGACGCCGATAAGGTCAAGAATCGTGAAGAAATTCAAAAAGGTGAAGTGGTGCATGCGATTCTTTCTTTTATCGGGAATGTGAAAGGGCAAGAGATTGAGGATTTGCTTACGCAGGCTCTTAAGCAAACGAAATTGCTTTTCCCACAACTCGAAGATTGGAATGAATATGAAAAATCAGTGAAACGCGTTTTAACGAATAAGGAACTGTGCCGATTTTTTGATATCAAAAAAGGTGATGTTTTGCAAGAAGTGGATGTGGTCAATTCCCAAGGCCACGGCAAGCGTATCGACCGTTTGATTGTGAACAAAGATGAGGTCTGGATCATCGACTACAAAAGCACTCAGGATGAAACCTCCAGATATCGCCAACAGGTGCAAGAATATAAAGAAATCATGAAAGCAATTTATCCCAAACAAAAGATTTCAGGTTTTTTGATTTATTTAGACTCCCTAAATTTTGAAGAGGTTGTTTAGTCTATGAAGTCACCAGTCACCAGTCACCAGTCATCAATACTGGAATCTCAACGCCGTACGCAGAGCACAGTACGCCCGCCTGCTGGCGAGGCAGGCAGTACCGAACGCTCCAAGATCATCACCTATCCCTTCACCGAAAGTTTTCTCGACAATCTCGTTGACTATATCGACCAATACTATATTAAGGAAGGCAAAGACTTAAGCCGACTAGCGATTGTCTTTGGCGGTAAACGCCCAGCACTTTTTGTCAAACGAGAGTTGGCACGCCGTATGAAGAAAAGCTTTTTCCCTCCCCGATTTTTCTCCATCGATGAATTTATCAATTACACTGTTTTTAAAAAGGAAAAATTCACGAGTACCCTTGATTTGGATGCCTGCTATATTTTGTACAATCTTACTCAAAAAGCAGCGCCGCAGATTTTGAAAGGCCGGGAAAGTTTTGCCCAATTTTTACCGTGGACTAGAGAAATTTTTTCGTTCATTGACCAATTGGATTTGGAGAATATTAAAGCGCAGGAACTTCGTCCCGTTGAAGAAAACGCCATCATCGGTTATGCGGTACCGAAGGATATTAATACGTTGCTGGAAAGTATCTTGACTCTTCGTCAGGCTTACCATGATTATCTTATTCGACAGAAAATTTATTCGCGGGGTTTTCAGTATTTACGAGCCGCGCAGGTCATTGAGGAAGTGGCCTTTGAGGAATTTGAGCAAATTTTGTTTTGCAACTTTTTTTATTTTCATCGTACGGAAGAGACGGTCGTGAAAAATCTCTATGAGCGCGACAAGGCCACTCTTATTTTTCAAGGCGATGAACGCAAATGGCCGGTCTTACAGAGGATTTCCAAATCTTTTAACTGCCCGATTGTGGAGGGCGATGAAACCAAACGAACAACTTTTGATTTGAAATTGTACGCGGCCTTTGATGCGCATTCGCAAGTTTGTCTGGTGCGTGAAATTGTTAAAACAATCAAGAATCTGGATAAAACAGTTATCGTTTTACCGAACCCCGACCAAATCATTCCGCTCCTTTCGGAGATCACCGTGCTCGTTGAGGATTTTAATATCTCGATGGGGTATCCTTTAAAGCGAAGTTCTCTATTTTCGCTTTTTGAATTTGTCTTCAAGGCGCAAATTTCTAAACGCGAAAACGGTTACTATGCTAAGGACTATCTGAAAGTGATTCGCCATCCTTTCGTAAAAAATTTACGTATCGGCCCGGACCCGACGGTCACAAAATCGAGGAGATCCTCACCGGTCAAGAGAAATCCTCGCTTTCGGGCAACCTATTTTTGGATCTGCAGGAATTAGTTTGTTGTGATGAACTTTATGATGTGTCTTTGGAAACGCTGAAAAGAATGGGCTTTACTGACTTTTTCCTTTCGAATATTAATTTTGGGAAATCTGCGAGCAAAAATCCTCGTCGAGAGGAAAAAGTAGTACTGCCTTCCTCTATGAAGACTAAAGAGAAGGCTAGTAAAGTGACCCGCGAGGATTTAAAGGTGATCGTCAAATACTTAAATGACTTTTTGTTTTTGAATTGGGAGAAGGTCCACAATTTTTACGAGTTTGCCACGGTGCTTGAAAATTTTTTGGATATTCTCATTCAGAAAAGTTTTTTGAGCCAGTATCCGTTGAATCTTAAAATCGCCACGCGCATTTTTGATATTAAGGAGGAGTTTAAAAAAGCGACGTTTCAGCAAGAACATTTCCCTCAAGAAGATATTTTTAAGATTTTTGAAAGTAAGATCGAACACGAGATTGTGGCTTTCGTCGGCTCACCGTTAAAGGGGTTGCAACTTTTGGGGCTTTTTGAAACGCGGTCGCTTAATTTTGAGAATGTCATTGTGTTGGATGTCAATGAAGGGGTTTTACCGAGATTACGGATTTATGAACCGCTCATCCCACGGGAGGTGATGATTGGTTTGAATCTGGATCGTTTGGAGTTGGAAGAGGAGATTCAGCGGTATCAGTTTATGCGCCTCATTTCCTCAGCGAAGAATGTGCATTTGGTTTATCAAGAAAGTAAGGACAAAGAAAAAAGTCGGTTTGTCGAGGAACTGATTTGGGAGGAAGAAAAGAAAGGCCGTCGGCTAGAGTCGGTGGGGATCACTCGTCCTAGTTTTGAGGTCAAAGTGGTTCCCCGGCGCATTGAGATTAAGAAAACGCCCGAAATAATTGCCTTCTTAAAAAATTTTCAATATTCTGCTTCCAGTATCAATATGTATTTACGCAATCCCTTGGAGTTTTATTACAACCGCGTTTTGGGGCTGCAGGAAAAGGAAGATCTTTTGGATGAACCCGAGGCTAAAGAGATTGGTACGTTTGTGCACGAACTTCTCGAAGATACGTTTAAAAAATTTATTGGCAAAAAATCGGTGATTGATGAACATTTTCGTCGTTATTTCTTAAAGGTTTTAGATGAACGTTTTGAGGAAACCTTCGGCAAATCGATGAAATCGGATTCATTTCTTTTAAAATCGGTTTTGAATGCCCGGATGAATCGTTTTTTGGAACAGGAGGCTAGTTCCCCTGAGCGAAAGATTTCTAAAATTTTATTTATTGAACGATTTTTTAAAGATAAAATTCCTTTATCCTGCGGTTCGATGAACTTTGCGTACAAAGTAGATCGCGTGGATCAAATGGAGGATGGTTCCATTATGATTGTGGATTATAAAACCGGCAGCATTGACCCGATGCCAAAGGCCATTGATAAAATTGAGTCGATGCCACTTTTGCGCGAGACGATTCGCGATACGGTTGTGTCTTTTCAGATTCCGCTTTATTTTTATTATTTGGACAAAGAGTACAAAAACGCGTCCATCAACGCCGCCTTTTACAATTTGCGCACGATGGAGATTCATAAGTTTATAGACGAACGCACCAAACACAGCCGCAAGCAAATCATCAGTGCTTTCATGCGGGCGTTGAATTTTGTGATGGCGGAGATTTTGGATCCGGAGATTCCATTTATTGAAGACTAAATCTAGCTGTAAGTTGTAAACTTACCACTTAAAGCTTATAGCTTACGGCTAAACAAAGAAAGTACGAACAATGCTCAATCTCATCGATTCCCATTTCCAAAACTCCAACCTCTTTGCGCATCTACCAATCTTCGACTCCATCTACTATCAAGGTCATCCGGACGGAAAAATTCAGAAATACAAAGCTGTGCGCGAAGAGCAGGAATGTACGCTTCTGGCGTTAACCATTATCCGCAAAGAAGAAGATATCCTGTGGGCCTCAGCAGAAGATTTTCTAGAACGCAGTACGTATGAAGCCGCCTCACGGGTGCACGGAGTTTATACCTTTGATCTGCTGACGTTCGACATCCATAAGGAAGTCAAAACATTTAATTACAACGAACTTCAATATTTGATCATCAACCATTCACGAAAATTAGTCCCAGGTCAGCAGCGGCTCATTAAATATTCTTCCGCTTATGGCATTTTGCAAAAGTTAGTGGAAGAAAATTGGGGAAAGATTACGCTAAAAACTTCGGTGGAAGTCTTCAAGCACCAACCAACGCATTTGGATACGGTGGTGCGTCAGCTTTTTCGTCTTAATCAAATACCACACGGCCCACTTATTATTTTAATTAATGATTTAAGCAGCCAACCGATTTATGATCCAGTTGATCAGAGCCAGCAGAAATTATTGAAAGAGGCCATTGATAAGCAGGTAGAGAATTCCATTGAATTTCCCCCCGAGGTGTATGTGCAGGATAAAAATGGAGTGAGGGAATTATTATCAGGAACAGTTGTTAAGTAAGCGTATTGTTAAGAGGGACAAATCCAAATTTTAATGACAGAATATAAAATCATAATCCCGACGAGTCGTTCAATGTGGAGAATGGTGAGAGCTTTTATTATTTTTTTAGTTTTTATGCTGGCCGTTGTTGTCAATAATATCGACTTCCTAGGAAAATCAGGAAAACCTTTCCCTTGGGAGTTTTTAGTTCTTATGATTGCTTTGGGAATTGTTTTCAGTGTCATTCCAGTTGTTGTCGAAGGTTTATTTGAGAGATTGCTTGCAAAAAAAATTTTAAGCAGTGGAACGCTTACTCTCGACACTTCTGGAATAGAATTTAAATTATGGTTTTTTAGTAAGAAATTCCTCTATGATGAATTAGGAAAGATCGAAATAGTTAATAACGGGAATATCCGGGGATGGCGTAAGGTTTGGTTTAACACCAATAATTTAGAGGGAATTAGGTTAATACCTAAGAAAAGGTACTTATGGGAAGCCCAGGATCGATTTTTTTTCCTTAATGATATTCAAAGTTTCTTGAATGATTTAAAAGGCGTCATGCCTTATGAGTTAACTAAAAGAATTTTAGTAACGACTAAGTAACAGAGAAAAATAAGAGGAAAGTCACTTTTTAGGGGACAGGGAGCCGATTATAAAGGAGTAGCGATATGGGAGAGTTTAGTGTTGCGAATATACTCGGCTGTTTGATCTTTGGCGCCGTCGGCTTTGTCGCTTTTGTTTACGGGAAGAAACAGTCAAGCTGGAAACCTCTGGTGATTGGGATCGCTCTGATGGGTTATCCGTATTTTATATCGAACACCGTGGCTTTGTATGTGGTGGGTTTGTTTTTGTGCGCTGCGTTGTATTTTTTAAGAGATTAGAGCACACAGAAAAAATAAAGGTGACCGTTGTAAGAGGGCAGACATCGCTTTCTTTAATATGTTTGATTAGATGAAGCGATGACAGTCCTCACTTCATCTTAACACTACTTTTAAGGAAAGTGAGGGCAGACATCGCTTTCTTTAATATGTTTGATTAGATGAAGCGATGACAGTCCTCACTTCATCTTAACACTACTTTTAAGGAAAGTGAGGGCAGACATCGCTTTCTTTAATATGTTTGATTAGATGAAGCGATGACAGTCCTCACTTCATCTTAACACTACTTTTAAGGAAAGTGAGGGCAGACATTATGAACAAGAAAAAAATATTAATTGTCGAGGATGAAAAAGATATACGCACAATGTTGGCCACCGATGTAAAGGCGGCTGGTTATGAGATATTTGAGGCTGAGGACGGATTCCTCGCCCTAAAAGTAGCAGAGGAAGTCAAGCCCGATTTAATTATCACCGATGTCCTGATGCCCAAAATGAACGGTAGTGAACTCATTAAACGATTGCGGGCAACGGATTGGGGCAAGAAAATCCCTATTATCGTTTTGACGGTTCGGGTATTAATGCGAGATTATTTCGATATCGTGGGGGTTAGTGAGTTTGTCGATAAACCGTTCACCTCCGATGAGATATTGAAAAAAATTGAAAAAATTTTAGGCAAACAAGATTCAACAAAAATAATAGTAGAAAAACCTTCCGAGAGGATGCTGTCCGAACACTCAGTAGGGCAAGAAAAACCGCACTCTGATGCCCCAACAAAAGAAAAATATTGTGATACGTGTCATAGAACGATTCCCTTTTCCTCAACCGTGTGTCCCCGTTGCGGTAGTACTAAGATAAGAATAAAATAAATGCTTCGTTTAAGAAGGTAAAGGGACAGTTGTTAATGTTCAGTAATGAGTAACTTTTTTGGTATAAAGAAGGGAGAAAGGGATGCGAAAACTAATTTATCTGTTCGTTGGAGCGATATTCATCACCGGATGCTCATCGGTTTCGGGCCTATCCACGGTCAATCGAGAACATTTACTAAGATTATCTCAAGGGATGACCAAGAAAGAAGCGCTGCGCATTATGGGAAGAGGGACCATGAGAGTCTTTGATGGGCCGATGATTTCGAAGACGATTAATAATCCTTATATTTCCGAAATTATCCAGGGCAAAGATAAAGCATTTGAAGTCATTTATTATGTCACCAGTGACCGCGATATCGATTCGAACACTCCCATTACCGATGAGGATTTAACTCCCCTCGTTTTTGATCATGATCAACTGATCGGCTGGGGAAAAAGTTTCTTAAAAGATATTGAACAGAAAAACGACAT
>JAHFGK010000120.1 GCA_023247475.1 Candidatus Omnitrophota bacterium | reverse complement strand
TAATAAAATCATCGGAGAAAGACAGCTGTAAAATTCTCACCATCGCTTCAACATAATCTGGGGCATATCCCCAATCGATCTCAGCATTTAAATTACCAAGAACCAATTCCTCCTTAAACTTATTTTTAATAGCGATAGCCGTTTCGACAATTTTCTTCGAGATGAAATTTCGTGGCCGAAGAGGAGATTCGTGATTATAGAGTATTCCTACACTGGCGAAAACGGAATGATTCTCTCTGTAGTAATGACAGGCATGAACACCGGCCGCTTTTGTAATCCCATAGATGCAGTTTGGATTATAAGGTGTTGTTTCACTTTGGATGGGTTCTTCGGGATTGCCAAAAATATGAGATGAAGCCGCATAAAATAGTTTCGAATTTCTTGAATACATCTTGATACCGTCTAAAAAGTTGATTAAAAAAACAACATGTGTATCAAAACTCCTTCTAAACAATTCTGCATCATCAACGTATTGATCCTCGGAAGAATGATGATAAGCTGCTAGATAATAAACTTCATCCGGTTTAAACTCCTTTATAAAATCGTAAACTTGCTGTGCATTTTCAATCTGGATTGGATGAATTGATTCTGAAAGGGTAGAACGGACAGTATTTCTCGCTATTCCGATTATGGTATATTGTCTCGCTTGTAAGTTTTGAAATAAATATGTTCCATCTTGTCCAGTACAACCTACTATAAGTGCTTTTTTCATTTCACTTGTTGTTGAACCGATTTTTGTTTGGTAACTACCTCAATCTGAGGCAATGGCATCACCAGACTCCCTCCTCCATCGAGATAATCCTTTTCTCTTAAGATAATTGTTTCTCTAAAATGCCATGGTAAGACAAGAAAATAATCCGGCCGCATAGCTTTTGCCTCCGATTCCGAAATAATAGGGATTCCCGTACCAGGAGTATAACAATGAAACTTGTCGTTATTGACTTCAGCTATATAAGGAATGTCTTTGGCGGTGAAATTGCAAAATTGTAGAATCACATTTCCCTTGGTGGATGCCCCGTAGCCAAATATTCTTTGATTTTTAGTTTTCACCATTCGTATAAATGACTGAAGCTCATCCCGGTGTCTATCAATATGTTTCTTAAATTCCTGATAAGGTTTTAATGTCGATAATTCCTGCTTCTTTTCTTCATTAGATAATATCCGCTCAATCAGTCCTGTATTTTCTTGAAATTTGTTATTTCCCTTTTTTACAACTGTTACGAAAAAGCTCCCTCCGTTGACATCGTTGAATCCAATATCAATAATTTTAAAGCCGACCTCATCCGTCATCCATTTGATCTGTTTAAGACGATAATACTCCAGATGCTCATGACAAATCGTGTCATATAAATTTCTTGCTAACATCGTTGGCATATAACTTTGCTCAAATACCCAAATCCCCGTATCATCTAATACCTCATATATTTTTTTCATAAAATCAATTGGCGATTCTAAATCGTAAAACATGGCAAAAGACGTAATTATTTTAGCCTTGCGATCCCCAAAATGCTTTTGTACAATATCCGCGGAAAAATAATCCGGAATGAGCTGAATATAATCGGGATAATACTCTTGAAACTGATAGCCCGTTGGATCAATTCCTACTAAAGTTAAGTTGTGATTTGGATAGGCCGCAAGCAAAGTACCATCATTACTTCCAATATCAATTATTAAATCACTACTGGTCAATGAACTCATATCCAAAATTCTAGTGATTTGATTTTGTAAATGGTTAATCATGGATCGATTAAGTCCCGATCGATATCCATAATTGTTACCATACATTTCGTCAGGTTCATACGACTGTTTCAATTGCAAGAGCCCGCAATAACGTCCCTTATTATCTTCCTGACATTTAATGAGTTCTAAAGGTCCAGAAGTAACTTTCTCACCTTTCGTTTTAGGGAACACACCCGTCAGATAAAAATTTCCTAAATGGAAAATTGGAATGAGATTTGAATTACCACAGATTCGACATTTTGCAATTTCTTTGTACATTGGTGCTTATTTGTTTTTCCCTATACTCTCTTCCGCCATTCTCCAAAAAGGTGTACCATGGGCTCTAGAATTTAATAACTCTGGTAAGAGACTCTGAGTGCTTATACCACTAGCCCTTGGTTTAGTAAGTAAATTATAACTTTTTAAAAAAACATGAGAGAACAACGTTACAATTATTAGTAAGCGTACCCCTTTTGCATAAAAATTGCTTCCAAGGTTTTTGAACTCCTGCGAGACAAATAGTGCTAATCCTATTCCATAAAAGGAAGTCGAATAAATGCCATAATTAATAAAAATTCTTTTTAACCGCATGGATGCAAGAATATCCAAGATGAAACCCGTAATTATAAAAATATTAGCTAAAATATATAATTTTTTGTTGGTTGTTGATTTCGTTAATAATCTCAGAAAGCTTACAAATATTGTGAGAACCAAAACAAAAATAATATTAATGTTTAGAAAATTGCTTTGACCAGTATGGAATGTAATTACTCGTTTAATAGTATTTATGTCTATGGCATCGACAACCAGAACACGTTGATAAGATAAAACATGTGTAAAAAATGAATAAACTAAATGTCGGGTATTTTCAATATAACCTGAAAAGCTAGCCGAAATAGGCAGGAAGACCATATAAATGGCAAGGATCAGTCCTATCACAAATAAATTGAAAAACAAAACTATAGAGAGCGCACCCTCTTTTATCTTGTCACTACATTCCAAGCGCATTAAAACAAAAAGCAATATTGATAAAAACACTAGACACAAAAGTACAGATAAGACTGGAAAGATAAAACCATCCGGAGCAGAGCTATATACTCTTGCATAATCCGACCCTTTAATCGACTGTAAATATTGTATCGTTAAAAAAGCAGGCCTTTTTAGTGCCCACCATGGCATTAGAATCAAATTAATTAAGGAAAAACTCAAACAAAACCATAGGTTACGAGAGTTTAGTTTGATAACATTCCCTTCTCTATTTATCTGGAATAGCTGAAATAATATAACACCTAAAAATACTTCGATCGCCGGACCCGTCTTAAGTTTGGCAAAAGCGGACAACCCGATCATAACTCCTATGGGGGCTGAAAGCTTAATATATTCCGATACCGAGGAAAGTGCATTTTTTCGTATTCTAAAAACGTAGAAAAGGACAGCTCCAAAAAAAAATAGTAAGTTAGGCGTTTCTGCCCTGACCATAGGGTAATCTATCAGGAATGCGGGGGAGGTAATAATATAAAAAGTAAAAAGAAAACTTATTAATAGGTTCGTTGTTAATTGATTAATAAGAGCAAAAATGACAATTAAAAGTAGTAAAGAAGTCCCTAAGGCAATTACTCGACTTGTACGAGTGGCTAAGTCTAGGATTTTCAAGGGATCTGATAGGTTTTTTACATCGGAAAGATGCATGAGTTTCTGGTAAGAGGGGCTAATCCAACTCAAAATTCGATAGACTGTTCCATGAATGGTAAAAACTGTAGCTCCCGGATGAAGAATAAAATAAAGTTCTCCGTTATTCAGTATGGCGACCGTCTGTCCCGCATTCGCTGATTCAACATCATTGAGCCAGATATGATACCAAGGATAATCTACATACTTCTCTACAAAAAAAAAATTATGGATCAAAAAAAAGCAAAGGATTAAGATACCACCAACATAACCACACTTTTTAGAATCGAAGTGGACTTTCATGTCCTATGAACATTAATTAATTTGAAAAGCAAATCTAACGTCATCATTTTTAAATCAACCCTGAATACGAGAATAAAATTATTTACTTGCTTCCATATCAAACCACATTCCGAATAAAAGGAATTGTAAGCCGGTAATAATCGATAAAGCACATAAAATGGCGCGGGGACCAGAAACCCCGATATCCGTCCATTCCTGATATATTAAATAGAATCCAAATAAGATTCCCAAAGGCAACAGAATCATTCCACAGAAAAAGAAGAAAACAAGAGGATGAAAATCCCTATAAACATATTTAAAAAGCATCCGCCAGAAAAATCCTCGAATCAGCATAGGCGAAACTTTTATAGCGTAACGTAGGCCTTTAATCTGTGATTGTTTCTCTCCCGATAAATAAATGGGTGTACGGGATACATCTTTCACACGAAAACCATAGGCATTCAGACGAATCAGAAAATCCATGGGGTACCCGTATCTTTTCCATGCTTTGCTCCATTCAATGGCATCGATGGCCTTTTTCGTGATCGCGGTATAACCATCCACCACATCCATAACCTTGTAATAGCCCGAAGCGATTTTCGTTAAACCGGTAATCATGATATTCCCTAAAATTCTTATCCGCGGCATTTTTTCTCTAGTGATATCCCATAGAAGAAACCGATTGCCTTTGGTATAATCTGCCTGTCCATCAATTAAAGGATCTAAGAAACGGTCAACCTCCTCTAAAGGCATTTGATAATCCCCCCCCACCACAACGGTGATATCATATCCCTCAGCAGAAGATCTCAAGTACCCCGTGATAATCGCTTGCCCCGGCCCCATATTTTTAGCGTGCTGCAACAATTCAATTCGCTTATCTTGATTACTCATCTCGTGAACAACATTGACCATACCATTTGTGCTTCCATCATCAACAACATAAATCTTATCGATACACGCCGGCACGTGCTCCAAGGTAGGTTTTATCAATTTTTCTTCATTATAAGCGGGAATGACCAGGGAAATTTTTTTATCGCGATACATATAATCTTGACCTTACTCTTATTTAAAAAGTGCCTCTGTGAGGATATAATCTAAACCGCTACATTTTCCCCATTTTGTCGCATGGATTTCTGCGCTGCTTCCAGAACGCGCACCACCCTTAAACCACCTTGCCCATCCGTCATGGGTGTTTTATCGGCCAAGATACAATCGATGAAATGGGCACATTCCGTCTTAAGTGGCTCAATAAAATCTATTTTGGGAAAAACCACATCCCCCGCGATCTTAATCAACTGAAACTTCCCGAAATCATCATAGTGTCCCAGAGAATCTTTAATATTCTGCTTTCTGATGCCTTTATCATAAATCTGAATTTTGGAATCACTGACATCATCATAGATGATCATTTTTTCACTTCCCACGATCGTCATCCGGCGAACCTTACTGGGATCTAGCCAACTGACATGGATGTGCGCAATCACATCATCCGGAAAATGAAGCATAAGAAAAATAATATCTTCGATTCCCTCCTGAAGAAAAGCATGTCCTTTAGCGGAAACCATCTTCGGCATCTTTTCTAATACGTAAAGCAAGATGGAAATATCATGGGGAGCTAAATTCCAGAGAGCATTAATATCCTGGCGAACAATGCCCAAGTTGAGTCTTTGCGAATAAATGTAGTAGGGCTTTCCTATTTCCCCTTTTTGAATGTAACGTTTGAGGGCCTGAACAGCGGCGTTATATTCAAAAGTGTGGCCAACCATCAGCTTTCGGTTCCCTTTCTTGGCTAAATCGATTAACTCGTTGCCTTCCTGTTCGGTCATACTCAGAGGTTTTTCGATAAGAATGTGTTTATTGTGGTGAAGAACTTCTTTAGCAAGCTCGTAATGAGTTTGAGCCGGAGTGGCGATCACAATCGCATCGATACCGTCAGAAAATAGATCTTTATAATTTGGGGTGGTGCGAATGGAAGGAAAATTTTTGCGAATATACTCTAATCGAGAATCATCGAGTTCGGCAACCAACTTCACTTGGCAATTGGAAAGGCTATAGAAATTCCGTAATAAGTTCGGCCCCCAATATCCACAGCCAATAAGACCCAGATTAATCATAGAGAATTAAAAGATAATAATTGCAAATCTTTTCAATAAATTCTTTTATTAGAATAACATTAAGGTCAGCAATGGCCAAGGATTTTCTCATTAAATAATATGCTTATAAATTTATTTTTATCAATAGGGGTTCAGTGCGATGATACTCACCGCTTTCCCCACCACTTTTATGTAAAAGCATCGTGTCGTAAATGACCATTCCCTGACCTGCCCACTTCATCATATCATAAATCGTCAAAGCAGCCACACTGACTGCACACAAGGCTTCCATTTCCACACCTGTCCTCCCTTGACAAACCACTTCACTGCGAATAGTCACCTCATTTTGTTTTTTATCTAAACCAAAAGATATTTGAACCTTATTTAACTCTAGAGGATGGCACATTGGGATCAAATGTGGAGTAGATTTGGCTGCCATAATCCCCGCCACCTTAGCCACTTCTAAGACATCCCCTTTAGGAGAATCTCCTTGCATTAATGCATTAAATGCCTTCTTACTCATTTTAATCTTAGCAGTGGCCACAGCCACACGTTGGGTTATTTTTTTATGGCTGATATCTACCATGCCTCGCGTTGGATTTGACTTTTTATAGCTCATGCGAAAATTCCCTCCTTTATCACCTAGTCTTTTACTCTTTTCTCAGATCAATCTAAAACTTGGATCGAACTGGATTTGATTATTAAATAAATTTTCTGCTGCTCTTTTAATGCCAATTCCTGATAAGCGGATTGGGTAATCACGACAAGACATCTACCTTTATGGATTTCCGTATGAAGAATAACCTCACCATTAAGGGAAACAACCCGCACGACGTGAGCTTCGATGACATTGCGGGCGCTAATGCCAGAAACTTCCTGAATGGCCACAAGAATATCTTTAGCGCTGATGCCAATTTTCATAATTGGCCTAATTTCTTTTGATGTGTACGGTAAGAATAACGATTGACCAAAAAAATCCACAACAGCGGTGTCCTGGTCCATTTTATATTCGATGACGGGAAGATCATAAATATTATCCAGTTCGATCTCCTCTGGCTTAGGAATAACGGTGTTATTAATTAATGTTTCTAAAGTATTGCCGTAAGCCACATTCTTCCCTTGATCCAAAACAAAAACTTTATTGACTAAATAGATTAACTCCGAAAGCGAATGACTCACATAAATAAGCGGGATCTTTAACCGGTGGTGAACCTGCTTTAAATACAGGAGAATTTGATTTCGTGTCTTTAAATCAATCGAAGAGATGGGCTCATCCATCAATAAAAGGTCCGGATCGCGAATCAATGCCCGGGCTAATGCCACACGTTGCCGTTCTCCTCCTGATAAGGAATTGGGATGACGATCCACTAAGCCATAGAGTGAAAACAAATCCATGATCTCATTCCAGCGTTTCTTATTTCGTGTACGCAGGCCATAGAGGATATTCTCCTGTACGGTAAAATGGGGGAATAAAAAAGCATCTTGAAATACCATACCGATATTTCTTTTTTCGA
>JAHFGK010000119.1 GCA_023247475.1 Candidatus Omnitrophota bacterium | reverse complement strand
TTTTTGTTTTAACGTTTTGGGGCACCATTGATCAAGTTGCAAATGGCTTATATCAAGCCCAGCAGAAATTTTTTTATTCATTATTTTTTCCAGCGTTGGGATTTTTCCCGTTCCCAGGAGCACGATTAGTCTTATGGATTTTGTTTATTAATTTGGTTTGTGTTACATTCACGCGATTTGAATTTAAATGGTCTAAAATCGGGATCCTCGTTACTCACTTCGGTTTGTTGTCGTATTTTGTCGCGGCCTTTGTCACGTTCTATTCAGTTCACGAATCACAGTTGACTTTAATGGAAGGGGCGGGATCGAACGTCGCAACAGCCTATCACGACTGGGAATTATCAATTTGGAATGAAAAAAATAACGCCAAACATGTGGTTGCGGCCGATACAAAAAATTTTCATTCCGGTCAATCATTCAAACTGGATGAATTTCAGTTAACAGCTAAAGTTCAAGCATATTACCCGAATGCCGAGGCCTATACAATGCAAACTACGAATCAAGATAACACGATTATCAATGATTCTGGTATTGAAACTTTGAAACCCACTCCCAATAACAAAGAACCAGAGAAAAATATCCCCGGTGGTATATTTCAATTGACAACCAATGATGGCAAAAAACAAAATATATTACTTTACGGTGCCGAATCTCAGCCGACAAAATTAAGAGTGGGCAATCAAATGTATTTTGTTCAACTTCGCCGAAAGCGGTTACCTTTGCCGTTCTTATTAAAGCTCAAGGATTTTAAAATGGCAGTTCACCCCAATACGCAAATAGCTAAAAGTTATGAGAGCCTCGTTGAAATTGACCACGACCAAATTTCCCGGGAAGTTTTAATCTCCATGAATAATCCTTTACGCTATCGAGATTACACCTTTTATCAAGCATCCTATGCTATTGATGCGATGGGACGGGAATTATCGACTTTGGCAGTTGTCAAAAATTTTGGTCGAATTTTACCTTATGTTTCCAGTTTAATAACCTTTTTTGGGCTTGTGACTCACTTTCTTTTGCAGGCACTGAACAAAAAAGAAAAATTAGAATAAAAATTAAAAAACATGCGAAAGTCCGGACGATTAGGATTGATTCTTTTTTTAATTCTCACCTTTAGTAAAACTGCTTGGGCGCAAGCGATTTGCCCTATCGATGGGCATATCATCCAACCCAAAGGTGTAAAGTCATTATCCGTCTTAGAATCGTTTGCTATTCTCCAAGATGGTCGTGTTAAGCCCTTAGATACCTTTGCTCGAAATATCCTTATTCAATTTTCGGGGCATTCGACGTTCAATAGACAGCCCGCCCTGCATTGGTTAGCCCGACTCTTATTGGCTCCGGAAACAACCCGGGATGATAAAATTTTTCTCATCAACAATCCTGAAATTCTCACAGCCCTCGGTGTAGAGCCAGAAAAGAAAAGGCGGTATAATTTTAATCAGTTGGAAAAAGGGTATCCTAAGCTTCTCGAATTAGCCCAAGCCGTTAACGGAATAGAGCAGAAAAAACGTACTCCTGCTGAAAATGAAATTTTGCGTGTGGAAGAAAATTTGCGTTTATACGCTAAACTTTCCCAAAATTTTAGCTTTGTTTTTCCCCACCCAGATTTTACCGTTACGAATCTGGAAATTATACGACAGCTAAAATTATCTGCTGAACAAAGTCAATACAGTTTCTTGGATATTGCGTCACGCGCCGATTTACTCTACCAATTAACTCAATCCTTGGAAACGAAAAGTCCTCAAGAATGGAATGAACGTGATAAAGAACTTATTCGATTAATGACTAATCTTTATCATTGGCCGATGGCCTATGCGGATTTACCACTGACCATTATCCCTGCCTATATAAGGGAAGAGGAAACTTGGTTAAGTCCTTGGGATGCCATATTGGCTGGATTTCAGACAGCCGAAGGCAGAGACGAAATATCTTTACTTGGGAATCTTGTTGTCGCGTATTGGAACGGCCAACAAATTGATTTTGATATCGCGGCCCGTAAATTCTCTGACGCAATCCAAAAACGCGCTAACCCGAAAAATCAGAACGCCCTTAACCGAATCCCACTCGAATTGCTCTACAGCAAACTTAATCTTTTCTTCTGGGCGAAATTTTTATATGGAATTGTCTTTCTAATATTTTTGATATCACTTATTGAAGAGAAAAGAGTTCTATATCGCGCCGCCTGCACTTTACTTATTCTCGGTTTTGTCGGTCATGTCATTGCTATTCTCCTGCGGATATTTATTCTCCTGCGACCACCAGTCAGTAGTCTGTTTGAAACTTTTATTTTTGTGGGTTTCATTAGTGTTCTTCTGGGGATATTGATTGAAAGCATTCATAAAAAATGGTTAGGGATTGTTATTGCCAGCATTTGCGGTTTTATTTTTCTTTTAATTGCTAGCAAATTCAGCACCGAAGGGGATACCTTAAAAATGCTGATTGCGGTTTTAAACTCGAACTTTTGGTTGAGCACCCACGTTTTAAGCATAACAACCGGTTATGCGGGATGTTGTGTCGCGGGTATTGTGGGACACGTTTACATATTACAAAGTATCTTTAAATCTCGGGATAAAAAGTTACTGGAAACGACTTACCGCATTTTGCTCGGAACCTTGGGATTCGGATTAACCATGACATTTTTAGGCACCAATTTGGGCGGGATCTGGGCCGATCAGTCCTGGGGCCGATTCTGGGGTTGGGATCCAAAAGAAAACGGTGCCCTTTTAATTATCCTATGGACATCTATTATTTTTCACGCTAAAGTAGGAGAGATGATCGGTCCTTTAGGTGTTGCAGTAGGAAGTGTCTTAGGAATTATTGTAGTGATGTGGGCGTGGTTTGGGGTAAATTTATTAAGTGTAGGGCTGCACTCCTATGGTTTTACTTCCGGTCTTGCTTGGAATTTAACCATCTATGTCGTGTGTCAACTACTTTTCTTAACGACTACTCTCCCGATTGCTATTAAACGATTAAGGTCATAAAATGATCAGCGTATCTGAGGCGGATAGAATTATTCGTCAAAATATCGAGTTGTTTCCGGTGATCCAGTGTGATCTGGACGAAGCTTATGGACGTATTTTGCGCGAAGATATTTATAGTGATCGCGATCAGCCACCATTTCATAAAGCTTTGCTGGATGGGATAGCCATTCATTATGCTTCTTGGCAAAAAGGTATTCGTAAATTTCCTATCGAAAGAATTCAGGCCGCTGGCCAAAACCCTTTGAAATTACAGAATAAAAATGCGTGCATCGAAATTATGACCGGGGCCGCATTACCGTTCGACTGTGACTGTCTTATTCCTGTCGAATATATCACAACCAGCAATAATATCGCTATCGTTAAAAAACAAATAAATCTTCAACGAATGTTGAACATTCGTCCCCAAGGTTCAGATTATCGAAAAGGGGAGAAACTTTTAGCAAAGAAGTGCGTTCTTTTGCCTCCACAGATCGGCGTGTGCGCTTCTGTGGGAAAAAATAAAATTAAAGTCACGAAAACACTGAAGATTGCGATCATCTCCACAGGCGATGAGCTAGTGAAAGTTAATGTACCGATTAAACCCTATCAAACGCGGATTTCTAATTCCTATGCTTTACAAGCCGCTTTTCAAAAAACGGGACATCTTGATACCGTGATGTTTCATCTTAAGGATGATAAAAAACAATTATTCATCCAAATTCGTAGTGTCCTAAACAAATTCGATGTGCTCGTTTTAAGTGGCGGTGTATCAATGGGAAAATTTGATTATGTCCCCAGTGTTCTTAAAGAATTAGGAGTAAGGGTATTATTTCACAAAGTCGCCCAACGACCAGGGAAACCCTTTTGGTTCGGCAAAAGTAAAAATAAAAAATTGGTTTTTGCCTTACCGGGAAATCCGGTATCAACACAAGTTTGTACGTATCGGTATGTTTTACCGAATTTGCGAAGGGCATTGGGAATAAAAAATAATCGCCAAGAATATAGTTTATTGGTAAACGATTTTAACAAACCAACGGAGCTTGCGTATTTCCTACCGGTTACAATCAACAATACTCAAAGCGGTAAAATCGAGGCTCAACCAGTTTCTATCAGCGGTTCGGGAGATTTTGTTGCTTTAGCAAAAGCAGACGGTTTTGTGGAATTATCTGACCAGAAAAAAAATTTTAAGAAGGGAACGGCCGTCCCATTATTTCGTTGGAAGCTATGAACAGAAAAAATGATTTAAAATCTCTGTATGGTCTTGTTCTAACGGGCGGGAAAAGTACGCGCATGAAAAAAGACAAAAGCATCTTGCGATATCACGGAAAAACCCAAGTTGAATATTCGTTTGACCTTTTATCGAAATTTTGTGAAAAAGTTTTTATTTCAAATCGAAAAGCGCAATCGTCATTACCTGGCCATAAGGGGTTACCCCAAATCCACGATCACCCAGAATTCCGCGATATTGGGCCGCTCGCAGGTATTTTATCCGCCATGACCGAATATCCGAAAGTAGCTTGGCTTGCTTTAGCGTGCGATTTACCGTTTCTTAAACCTAAAACATTACAAACGTTAATCAAAAAGCGAAATCAAAACAAAATCGCGACAGCTTACTTAAGCACCCACGATGGTCTCCCGGAACCATTATGTGCCATTTATGAACCTCAAGGGAAAACGCAGTTATCACGGTTCCTAAACAAAGGGATCACCTGCCCACGCAAAATCCTAATTAATTCAACCGTTGAATTACTCAAACAAAATGATAAAATGGCTTTGGAAAATATCAATGATCCTGTGGAGTATAAAAAAGTTATAGTGATGGTAAAACAAAAGAAAGATGGCTAGAATGATTATGGGGACGGAACTTGTCAAAACGATTCATGTAAAGTACTATGCAGGTTTACGCGAACAGCGGGGGTTAAATCAAGAAACTTTGACAACCAACGCAAAAACCGCCGCACAGCTTTACGATGAACTGCAAAAACGGCATGGATTTAAGTTGTCAACAAAATTTTTAAAAGTAGCAGTTAATGATGAATATCGCGATTGGCAAATAGCGTTAAAAAATGGGGACACCATTGTTTTCATCCCACCGGTGGCGGGTGGTTAGGAGGAACGTAACTCCTTTTTCGAAAAATTTCTAGAATAATTTCAAATTCGATGATATATTGTTTTTGCATTTTTAAAAAACCAATTAATCTCTGATATCAATGAACATTATTGTTGTTGGAATTAATCATAAAACCGCTCCCATTGAAATCCGGGAAAAATTTTTCTTGACCGCGAAGGAGCAGGACGTTCTCTTAAGTGAATTAAAATGCAACCCTTCCATCTTGGAAGCATTTGTCCTTTCCACCTGTAATCGAACCGAAATTTATGCGCACATTCTGAATTCCCAAAACTATTTTGAGGAATTTATTCAATTAATTTCCCGGATTAAAGACTTGCATTTCCAATCCAATTTCAAAAAATATTTTTATATGCTCACGCACAGCGAAGCTACGCGGCATTTGTTACGGGTTGTGACCGGGTTAGATTCGCTCGTTCTAGGTGAAAAGCAAATATTAGGACAAGTTAAAGAAGCGTTCGAGCATGCACAGCAAAAATTTTTATTAAGCCGGGATTTCAATATCTTAGCCAATTTGACCATTAGAGCAGGGAAAAAAGCCCAATCCGAAACGGAAATTGGTTATGGTGGCTCATCGATCAGTTGGGCAGCATTAGTGATGGCGGAAAAATTATTGGGTTCTTTAAAGGAGCGCTCTGTTTTACTGATTGGCGCGGGAGAAATGGGGGAGTTAGTTGTTGATCAGGTCGTCAATCGAGGAATAAAGACTCTTTATCTTATGAATCGGACAGAGGAGAGGGCCAAGACTTTGGCGGCGAAATATCAAGCCATTCCCACCTCCTTTTGCGATATCAAGGAAGTTTTGAGTGCCATTGACGTTTGCATTTGTTCGGCAGGTGCACCACATTATATTTTAGAAAAAAGTACCGTTGAAAAAGTCGTGAAATTACGTGATCAGAGTCGACTCATTCTCATTGATATCTCGATGCCACGCAACATTGACCCCGCAGTTGCTACTTTGGAGCATGTCGTTTTATCCCATCTGGATGATCTAACGGTCGTGGTGGAAGAGACTATGCGTAAGCGTGAATCCGCGGTTGGGTTGGTGGAGGACATTATCGAGAAAAAACTTAAAGATTTTTATTCGAAACTCGAGAAAATCAGTGAATCACCAACGGTTTTAAGCACTCCGCCATAAAACATCTGAAGTTAATTTATAGTCCAATAAACTATCTTTATTAAACCCAAGAAGTTCAACTTTTTGTATCGACCATATCCAATGGCCAGGGAAGAACGAGAAAGAATCGAGCAGATACCTGATTTAGGGATCATACCTGCAGAACAGGCGAATGTTGATGAGAGTGAAGTTATGGTCGCCCTCCTCAATATGGGAGGCCCGCGAACCAATCAAGAGGTGTGTCGTTTCTTAAAGCGGGTTTTTTGTGACCCCATTATTATGCGATTCCCACTTTCCCCTATTTTACAACCCCTTTTTGCGTGGCTGCTGGTAACCTTACGAGGGAAAAAAACAGAACAACGTTATCAACTCATTGGGGGAGGGAGTCCCATTTTCGATTCAACCCGAAAGCAAACACAGGCTCTGCAAGAAGAATTGCGGAAACGAGGAAGAAAGGTGGATATTACTTTCTCCTTTAATTACAGCGTACCTTTTCCGGAAGACACAATCGCTGAGATTCGTTCTTTAGGCAAAAAATACATTCTACCTTTAAGTCTTTATCCCCATTATTCGAAGGCAACGACGGGTTCGAATTTGTTTTATCTCAAACAGGCCGCTCAAAAACTATATCCTCAAGTGAAATTTTTAGAATCCGCCCCATACTACCTGCACGATGGTTATATTCAAGGGTTCGTTGACCGCATTTATGCACAAATCGAGTCTACGGAATCATTGGATGATTTTTATTTAATCTTTTCGGCGCACGGATTGCCTTTATATTTTTTAATGGAAGGAGACCCTTATCCATTTCAGATCTGCCAGACCGTTTCGAAAATTCTGGGTAAATTAAATCGCCGTGACCGTTGGGTCATCAGTTATCAAAGTGCAGTGGGGCCACTAAAATGGTTGAAACCATCCACTGAAAGTATTATAGATGCTTTAGCCA
The DNA here is from genome assembly GCA_023247475.1 of Candidatus Omnitrophota bacterium. Classification (GTDB taxonomy): domain Bacteria; phylum Omnitrophota; class Gorgyraeia; order Zapsychrales; family JAHFGK01; genus JAHFGK01. The sequence goes on along the minus strand of JAHFGK010000119.1, from coordinate 184 downwards.
GCAGAGGTATAAAAAGAGTATTGATTGTCCCCATTGCCTTTGTCACGGATCATATCGAGACACTTTGTGAGATCGATATGGAATACCGAAAACTGGCCAATGATCTGGGCATTACGGATTTTCGCATGTCGAAAGCATTGGAATGTTATCCGGCATTCATAACGGCCTTGGCAGATAGTGTGGA
>JAHFGK010000118.1 GCA_023247475.1 Candidatus Omnitrophota bacterium | reverse complement strand
TTTTATTATTCCCTATACCATTGGCGATTATTTAGCCGGACAAACACCGATCGCGGAAGGAATCACGAACCATCCTTCCTTTCAAGAAGCAGGCGCGCAAGTCACTCAAAAAGTTCATCGGCTTGTATCGATTAAAGGCAAACGCACCGTAGATGATGTTTATAAACAGTTAGGTCATTTGTTGTGGAATGAATGCGGTATGTCCCGAAATGAAAAGGGACTCAAAGAATGTCTCCAAAAAATTCCCGAGATTCGTCAGGAATTTTGGGAAAACGCCAACGTCCTGGGTTCGGGAGAAGATTTTAATCAAAGTTTGGAACGCGCGGGAAGAGTGACGGATTTTCTAGAATTTGCGGAACTTTTGGTGATGGACGCTATACAGCGTCGCGAATCCTGCGGCGGACATTTCCGGGAAGAGTATCAGACACCGGAAGGTGAGGCCAAACGTAATGACGAAAATTTCTGTTATGTGGCGGCTTGGCAATTTAATGGGCCGAGGATGGAGCCAACCCTTCATAAAGAACCGCTAGTGTTTGAAGAAGTTAAATTAACACAAAGAAATTATAAATAACCTTTTCTTCTTTTGAAGTGTTAAGAAATTTTTATGGGACAGAAAATTAATGTAACGCTCAAAGTGTGGCGACAACCGAATCCAAAGGCCAAAGGACGTTTTGTGACTTATAAAGCAGAAAATATTGACACCGATATGTCGTTTTTGGAAATGCTCGATGTCGTTAACGAAAATTTAACTAAAAAAGGAGTTGAACCAATCGCCTTTGACCACGATTGCCGGGAAGGGATTTGTGGGACGTGCGGGGCGTTGGTCAATGGCCAGGCGCACGGCCCGCTGGAAGGAACAACATTGTGTCAGCTGCATATGCGCCATTTTAAAAATAAGTCCGTTATCGTGATCGAACCCTGGCGCGCCAAGGGATTTCCCGTGATTAAGGATTTAGTGGTGGACCGTTCTTCCTTTGACCGGATTATGGCCGCCGGAGGATTTATTTCGGTCAAAACCGGTTCAGCGCCCGAGGCCAATTCGATTCCGATTCCCAAAGAAAAAGCGGAATTGGCGATGGATGCCGCCGCCTGTATTGGCTGCGGCGCTTGTGTCGCCGCGTGTCCCAATGCCTCGGCCATGCTTTTTGTGGCGGCCAAGGTAAGTCATTTTAAATTATTACCGCAAGGTGAGATGGAAAAAAAAACGCGCGTACTTAAGATGGTTACGCAAATGGACAAGGAAGGATTCGGGAATTGTTCCAACGAATATGAATGCGAAGCCGCCTGCCCCAAAGAAATCAGTGTCGCCCACATCGCCCGGATGAATCGCGAATATTTGAAGGCGCGTTTATCCGAATAATTTATAACTCTGTCAATTTTTCGCCTTCTCGGTTCTACGGGCTGTCAAGGGACGACCCTGCGGGTCTCCACTTGCCCGTGGCATAGAACCACGGGCAAGTACTGCGTCTGTGCCCACGGGTGAACCCGTGGCACTAGACGCTGTAGATTTACTCAAACTCCCTTACACCCTCGACCATGTTGGAGAAAAGTATGTTAACCAACGAAATGCAAAAATTTCTTCGCGGAAAAGTATTTATCAGCGTCGCCACCTGTGATTTGAAGGGACAACCCAACGCCGCACCAAAATTACTTTTAGATTTTGACAAACAATATATTTATTTAGTGGATTATACGATAGGGAAAACGTGGGAGAACCTTAAACTGAACCCGCGAGTTTCGCTGTCTTTCTCTGATGTGGAAAGCTTAAACGGATACCGGATAAACGGTTCCGTTGAAATTATTGCAGAAGGGCCCCTTTATGAAAAAATGTCCGCAAAGTTAGGGGAAATGGCCACCCAACTTTCCGTGGAGCGTGTTTTGGCCGGGATTCGGCGTAAAAAGGCACATGAGCATTTCGAGCTAGGGATCCCGGATAAATTTGTTGTTTTTAAGATAAAAATGCAAGAGATCACCGAAATCAGCCCGCAAGGAAAACTCCACCACGAGAAAGTGTAAAGTAGGGGAATGGAAAGCATAGAGGTTATGTGTCCACGTGTCCCGCCCAAAAACAATCGTTGAATACTCCAGCTTTTTGCTATATAGTGCTTTCAAAAAGGAGTAATTCCTTTGGTAACTGTCCTCACAAAATCCGACTACCAAACCCTTCTTTTCGATATCGCCGCAATCTACGAGTCCTCCCAAAAGCAATTTAACAAAATCCTCGTTTCCGCCTACTGGAATATCGGCCGACGGATTGTGACCGAGGAACAAAATAATGACCTGCGCGCCGAATACGGCCAGCGTCTTTTGGAAAAATTATCCGAAGATTTAAGTATCAAGTACGGCAACGGTTTCTCCCCAACCAATTTAAAATATATGCGCCAGTTTTATCAGGCCTACCCAATTCGTCAGACGTCTGACGAATTGTCCTGGTCGCATTATCAGATCCTTGCCACCGTCAAAGACAAAGAAGAACGCGCCCAGTATGAACGCAAGGCGATTAAAAATAATTGGAGCTCTCGCGATTTACGAAGCGAACTCAGCAAAGACAAAGTCGAACGGTTTTCCTTAAGCTTACCCAATACCCAATCTTTCAACGCCGTACGCAATACGCAAAACCCAGTACTATCCTTAACCCGCGGCCGGCTCTACACGTATCGAATCGATACAACCGATGGTGCACCGGTCATTGACTGCGGATTTGATGTCTATCTGGAGGGAGTTGTAAACTCCAAACCCCACTACACCAATAACGCCATTATCGAATTCCGAAAAACTGCAGACTGGTACTCGATTAAAGAAAGCGACGCCAAAAAGAATGAGCTTTACACCTACCAAGCCGTGGTACGCAAAATCATTGACGGCGACACGTTGTGGGTCACAATCGACGCCGGTTTTGGGATTCGCTTACGCCAGAAACTTCGCCTGCGGTCAATCGACGCACCGGAACTCACCACCACCCAAGGCCAAAAAGCCAAGGTGTTTGTGGAAAAAATTTTAAAGGATTTGCCGTTTGTGATTATCAAAACCTACAAACCGGATAAGTTTGATCGGTATCTTGTTGACGTTTTCTATTTGCAAGGGACTAGTGGCTCGTCACTCGTGGCGAGGGAAGGTGAATTGTTAAATCAAAAATTGTTGGAGGCGGGCTTGGCGGAGAGGTGGAAAGAATAAAGAATACTACCGTACGGCCCTATCACCACTAAACCGCCAAAACGCAGAATCGAATTTCAGACGAAATAAACACGTACACATGTCAGGCTCAGGCAGATTCTTTCAACAAGAATCTATCGCACGAAACCCAATGGCCGCTGTATACGTTTTATAGTATACTTTTTTTAGGAGTATCAGGCAGGAAAAATAAAATGCGCTTACCTTATTTAATCACATTAATTTTTTGTTTATTCTTAGTTGTCGTTAAATTATCAGAAGGTAAAACTGTCAATAATGCGCTTAATACAAGGGTATTAGATCAGAGGATTGATCTGAATGCTATTGCCAACCAATATATCGTTCAATTTAAAAATGAGACTCCCTTAATTAAAATAAAGCAACTATTCATTGACCAAGTAAAACAGAAACCTCCGTTATCTACGGATTTAGACAATTATCTCCAGCAAGAAAGATTAAAAATGGAACAGAGGTATGCCGAATATAAAGAAAACTTGGCCAAAGTTATTATGCAGTTGCGTTCAAGGGATGATCTTGACAAAATCAAACAGGAGGTTTTGGGACCGACATTTCTTTTCGCCATCAATGCGATGGTTATCAAGAATATAACCTCTCAGGAGGTCCAGTATTTAAAGACATTGCCTTATATTCGCAACGTTACTCCTAATTCCGTTTTGCGCCCCTTGTTGATGGATACGGTTCCGCTGATTGAGGCGAATCGTGTTTGGGAATTTGATCAGAATGAAGGATTATGTGCGCAATCTGGGAAAGAATGTCTAAGGGGTAAAGGTATACGAGTGGCGATTATTGATTCGGGTATTGATGTCACCCATCCGGATTTAGGAGGGACCCAAGAACGAGATTTTCAGAAAATCAACAATGGTCTCCGGAAGATAACGGTGAACGCAGCCTATTCTCAAAATTTTGCTTTATTTGGTTCAAGGCTAGCTTATGCCTCAGAGGATAAGGTCTTGATTTATAATTTCAATACAAAACAAACGGACATATTGAATACTATGGACAATAATTATCAACCCGTGCGAATGGTTTTAAATGATCATGCTTTAGTTTATTATGCCGTTGGTTTACATGACGAAACACCTGCCATTTTTTTATATGACTTCATTACCAAAGAGCATTATCGCATCTTAAAAACCCGTTGGATCGGAACATTTGATATTGAGAATGAAAATGTTGTTTTCACTGTTGGTGCCGAAGGGGATGAGCCTCTTGCGCCACGAGGGCAGGATAATCCAGAGATTTATATGTATAATATCACAACTAAAGAATTGAAATTAATCGAAAACAACAATCTCTCAAGCTATTCATATTTTCCACAAATTTCGAATGGGAAGATCGCTTATCTTAAAGAGGATTTCGATTTTGTTAATAATAAGTTTGTAAACGATTTGATGATTTATGATATTTTAACACAGAACAAAAGAGTTGTCAGAATAACAAAGATTGAAACAATAAAAGACTTCGATAGAAGCAAAATATATTATACAACTTCTGACCCTCAGGATAGATTATATAATTTTGAGTCGAGAGAATCAGTCGTCCTATTCAATGCAAACGTAGAGAATCTAGCGCTTGATGAACTTATAAAAGGAGAAGGTGCCGGGCAAGAAGTTTATCCTTACCGATTCGTTACTACTCGTGTTGGGTATTTAGGTGAAAATACCGTATTCAAAGATGGTTCTTACGATAAGACAATTTATGTTCAGCAGTTAAACAAAAATAGCTATGGTCTGGTAAATATCAAGCCTAACGCAGAGTTTTTTGTTGCTAATCAAAATAAGGTCTGTTACGATTCTGATAAATTTGATATTTATTGTCATGATTACAATTCGGGTAAAATTGATTATGCTTTTGAAAAGTTGTTTAATGAAAAGGTCATTGGTGGATACGATTTCGTGACCCAAAAACCAGATCCCAGAGATTTAGAAGGGCATGGAACTTCAGTAGCTGGTATAGTCGCTGGATATGGCCCTTTAAAAGGCGTTGCACCTGATGCTCAACTTTTGATATATAAAGTCGCCACAGAAGGTCAATTAATAGCCGCTTTAGAAAGAGCTGTCAACGATAATGCCCAGGTTATAAATTTAAGCTTAACAACAGAAGGTGGCTTGGAATCCAAAGATGAGGATCCTGATCATTCTCCCTCAGTGATCGCTGTTGATAATATTGTCGTAAATGCTGGTGTGGTCGTGGTGGCTGGAGCAGGTAATTCCGGACCTAAAGGAGATTCTGATTGTTGGCATGGTGGTGATGGGACATCAAATTCAATTTGTGCTCCAGGCATAGCTCGTAAGGCTATAACCGTTGGTGCTTCTTACAAAAAAGATTATGAGTCAACTGATTGGGATCAGAATCCTCATGTTGATATGGTTACGGCGTACAGTTCTCGAGGACCGGAGAGATGGATAGACGACCATGGCCAAGAGCAAATTTTACAAAAACCGGATATTATAGCTCCCGGTTCAATCATTTGCACAGCCGGGTTAGATACTATGAATGGTACGGTGTGCAGTACAGATGCGTTCAACAATTTTTATGTTTCATTCAATGGGACCAGTGCTGCGACCCCGGTTGTTTCAGGGGCAGTCGCTTTGTTAAAACAAAAGTATCCAAATTGGGGGCCAGAACAAATTAAGGTGGCTTTAATGAATTCAGCGATTGATACTGGTCAAGCAAAGAATGCTCAAGGTTCCGGCAGAATTAATGTGTTTAAGGCCATGTTTTATCAAGGAGGTTCCACCTTCCTGCGGGGGGATTCCAATGGGGACAGGCAAGTAAATATTGCGGATGCTATTGCTAGTTTAAGCTTTCTTTTTCGTGGAGGAAACGCCCCATTATGCAGTGATGCTGCTGATGCCAATGATGATGGCCAAGTCGATATTTCCGATCCTATTTTTACGTTAGACTCTTTGTTTTTGTCCGGACAGCATCTTCCAGAACCTTTTCCTCAAGCAGGATTTGACCCAACAGTGAATGATGATCTGATCTGCCAATGATGAAATAATGAAAGAGGCTTACTGGTGGTGTCGCAAATATCGCGTGTATGAATCGAGAATTCTTAAAAGCACGACTTACGGAGTGAAAACCGATCGACACTTTAGAGTCCTCTCATCTCCCGCCTCCAACGCGCTCTTATCCTTTTCAATTCCAGCAATTCATGATATTATAACCACTATCATTTAGTTAAAATTTATCCAGTTCTAACAGCTGAACTTTGGCACTTTTTGGTATTTATTATGAAAATAGATAAGCAAACAATTTTAAAATTTGATAAACTCGGGCCGCGCTACACCAGTTACCCGACCGCGCCCGAATGGTCAACGAGTGTGAGGACGGATATCTATCGGCAAAAACTTCAACAGTTCGGCCAAAGTAATAAAACGCTTTCCTTATATATCCACATTCCCTTTTGTGAAACACTTTGCTATTTCTGTGCCTGTACCATGAATGTCCGTAAACAAGATGAAAAGTACGGCAATGAATATTTGGATTATCTTTTCAAAGAAATGGATTTGGTGACCAATGCAATCGGCCGCAAAATGCTCATCCGGCAGCTTCATTGGGGAGGAGGGACACCGTCATATCTTAGTGAACAGCAGATGGAAATTCTTTTTAAAAAAATTGTGCAAAGTTTCGATATTGATTTTAGCGGCGAAATCGCCATTGAAGTTGATCCGAGACGGGTTACTAAAGGCAAGGTCAAAACGCTACACCAACTGGGATTCAACCGCATTTCCATTGGGGTACAGGATTTCGATCGAAAAGTCCAAGAGGCCGTTAATCGTATTCAACCTCTGGAACTTGTTGAAGAATTTAATCGCTGGTGCCGAGAACTACAATTTGAATCGGTGAATTATGATTTGATTTACGGTTTACCGCATCAGACGGTCGATTCGTTTCATAAAACCGTTGATCAAGTGATCAAACTTCGTCCTGATCGCATTGCGCTTTACAGTTTTGCCTATCTTCCCTGGTTTAAGAAACATCACAATAAAATTTCTGTGGAAACTTTGCCCACGAACGAACAAAAATTAGAGATTTTTCTAAATGCCCGCGAACAATTCACCCAAAACGGATACGCGACAATCGCGATGGATCATTTTGCCCTTACAACGGATGAATTAGCCAAAGCCTTTCGGGAAGGCAAACTCTATCGCAACTTTATGGGATAC
>JAHFGK010000117.1 GCA_023247475.1 Candidatus Omnitrophota bacterium | reverse complement strand
CATCCGGTTCCTCAAAAAGGAAGCTATTGGAGAGATGGCTTTAAATTGCCTGGCAGTTTAAGAACAAATTAGGACATTTTTATTTTGGTAGAACTAGGACATTTTAATTTTGGCTTGACACTACTCTAATTTTATCTTGCAAAATGTAATTCTGTTGCTATCATAACTTTGGTGTATTTAAGTAAAAATTTTTTGAATTAAGTTTTTTCCAAAAATGAATTTTAAAGATGAAATTGTTATTGTCACGGGATCGACCCGTGGCATCGGTAGAGAGATCGCCGAATCTTTTGCGAAAGAAGGGGCCTCTGTCATCATTATCGGCCGAAATGTGGACTTGGCTCAAGCAACTCAAGAAGAGCTTATTCGCCAAGGTTATCGGGCGGATCATTTCTGTTGTGATGTGACCAATGGGCAAAATGTTCAAGAGGTCGTCAATAAAATTCTTGACAAACACAAACGCATTGATATATTAGTTAACAACGCTGGAATTACAAAAGACAATTTACTCCTCAGGATGAGCGAATCAGATTGGAATGATGTCCTTAACGTTAATCTTCGAGGAGTTTTTAATTTCACCAAAGCTGTTTCAAAAGCAATGCTGAAAGCAAAGAAGGGTAAAATCATCAGTATTGCTTCGATCATTGGCATAACAGGAAATATCGGTCAAGCTAACTATGCCGCCAGTAAAGCGGGGATTATCGGCTTTACAAAATCGGTGGCGAGGGAAATGGCATCACGCGGGATTACCGTCAATGCCCTTGCCCCGGGGTATATCGAAACTGATATGACGGCTCAACTAAAAGATACAACACGCCAAGAGATACTAAAAAATATTCCCTTAGGAAGATTAGGCACTCCATCAGATGTCATCGGCGTTTGTCTTTTTCTTGCCTCACAAGAAGCAGATTATATCACTGGACAGACAATTGTTGTCGATGGTGGAATGGCCATATAAGACAAAAAATAAAAAAGTAAAATTTTATCTTGCAAAATTTACCATTTTCCATTATATGGATAGTGGTATTTGGTTTTAACCTCAATGTTGCGTAAAAAGGAGGCTATGAATGGCAATTGAAGAAAAAATTAAATCAATTATTGCGGAACAGCTTGGTGTCAAACCAGAAGAGGTCACGCCACAGGCATCGTTTATTGATGATCTTGGTGCTGATTCCTTAGATACCGTTGAGCTCATTATGGCGTTAGAAGAAGAATTTAATGTTGAAATTCCTGATGAAGACGCCGAGAAAATGACCACCGTAGGTGACGCCATTAAATATATTGAAGAAAAAGTGGCGAGTAAACAATAATTATTGGTCGTCTCACCAAAAAAAATTGCTTTGTTCAATAAAATCTTTGCCCCGATCCTCATCGGGGCAATCGTTTTAAATGGCACATTAAAATTCCACCCCAATTATAATGGTCCCTATGTATAAAAGAAGAGTCGTTGTTACGGGGATAGGCGTTATTTCTCCCGTAGGCACAGGTGCAGAAAAATTCTGGAAATCTCTCATTGAGGGAAAAAGCGGCATCCGTCCCATTACCCATTTTGATGCCAGTAAATTTGAGTGCCGCATTTCCGGAAATGTCATTGACTACAATCCCCTCGATCACTTTTCCACGAAAGAGGCTCGCCATTTAGCCAGCTTTGTCCAATTCGCGGTGGTGTCCACCCGCGAGGCTATTCGCATGGCCAAACTCGATCTGAAAAATGTTGATCTCGACCGGGTCGGAGTTTTAATTGGCTCCGGAATTGGAAGCCTGCATAGTTTAGAAGAAGAATTTAGAAAGTATATGGAAAAAGGACCTTCGCGTATTTCTCCCTTTTTCATTCCGAAAATTATTATTAATGAGGCCTCCGGACAGGTTTCTATCGATACCGGGGCTCGAGGGCCCACGACTTGTGTGGCCACCGCCTGTGCGACTGCAACAAATGCTATTGGTGATGCCTTTCGTTTTATCCAGTATGGCGATGCAGATATCATGATTGCTGGGGGAACAGAAAGTGCCACGACCGAACTTGGCATCGGCGGTTTCTGTGCCCTCAAAGCCTTAAGTCAGCGAAATGACGAACCCGAAAAAGCAAGTCGTCCTTTTGATTTACACCGCGATGGATTTGTCATGGCGGAAGGGGCCGGTGTGGCTATCTTAGAATCCTTAGATCATGCCAAATCGCGGGGAGCTCACATATTAGCGGAAGTGGTCGGCTATGGTCGAACCTCCGATGCCTACCATGTTACTGCCCCCGAATCCACCGGCGCCGGAGCCGCTAAAGCAATGGAAATCGCAATTAAAGATGCGGGATTAACACCTAAAGATATTTCCTATATCAACGCTCATGGAACATCAACTGAACTCAATGATAAGGTGGAGTCACTGGCAATCAAAAGATTATTTAACGAATACGCCAAAAAAGTTCCGGTGAGTTCGACTAAATCCATGACCGGTCATCTCTTGGGGGCAGGTGGTGGTGTCGAATTTGCCGTTTGTGTTTTGGCGATCCGTGATAATATTGTTCCTCCCACCATCAATTATGAAACACCGGATCCTGACTGCGATTTAGATTATGTTCCCAATGCCGCACGAAAAGTTAAAGTCATTACCGCTATGTCCAACTCCCTTGGATTCGGCGGACATAACGCTAGTATCATTGTAAAAAAGTTCCAAGAGTAAATACCTTGCCACTCCTTTAAATCCCATCAGCTTTTACTAGATTATCCTCTATAACCTCGATTAAATTCAGTTTATCCCGGATTTTTCGATAGAAAAATCCGGGATTACCTTGCAAACCTGACAAAGTCCTCGTCGGATTTTTTCGGGTAACCCCTTCGAGGACAAATTTTTCTATCGCAAAATTTGGGTTTATAAAAACGCCTAAATATGCTATACTTTGCCCTACTTCTCGTGAGGAAATTCTAAGTAAGGAGCATTTACCCAATGAAAAAATATAAAATTGCGGTTATTTCCGGAGACGGAACTGGCCCCGAGGTCGTGACGGAAGGATTAAAAGTTTTGGAGGCCGTTTCCCAAAAATCCGGATTTAACTGTGAAACCGTCAAGTATGATTTTGGTGGTGCACGATATCTAAAAACCCAAGAGACACTCCCGGATTCGGCCATTGCGGAACTTAAAAAATTCGATGCGATTTATTTAGGCGCCATTGGCCACCCCGATGTCAAACCGGGAATTTTAGAAAAAGGTATTTTACTGCGCTTACGATTTGATCTGGATCAATACATAAATTTACGTCCCGTGCAACTTTACGATGAACGTTTTTGTCCACTAAAAAACAAAACGCCCGAGGACATTGATTTTGTTGTCGTACGAGAGAATTCCGAAGGTTTATATAAAGGAATGGGAGAATTTAAAGATAAGGGAACACCGAATGAAGTTGCTACTCAAATTTCCTACAATACCCGCAAAGGAGTGGAACGTTGTATTCGCTATGCTTTCGAATACACCAAAAAAAACCGAAAAAGAAAACAACTGACATTATGTGGGAAGACAAATGTTCTTACCTATGCTTGGAATTTATGGGAAAGAACATTTCAGGAAGTCGCTAAAGAATATTCCGATATTCAAACCAATTACACCCACGTGGATGCAACCACGATGTGGTTTGTCAAAAATCCCGAATGGTTTGATGTGATTGTGACCGACAATATGTTTGGGGATATTATTACCGATTTAGGAGCGATGATTCAAGGAGGGATGGGAATTGCCGCGGGCGGAAATATTAATCCCGAAGGAGTTTCCATGTTTGAACCCATTGGCGGATCGGCTCCGAAATATACGGGACAGAATGTCATCAATCCCTTAGCAGCTATCTGCGCGATGGCGATGCTGTTACGTCAAATTGGAGAAACAAAAGCGGCAGATTTAATCGAGAATTCGGCTAAACTCATTGTTCGTACTAAACTGAAAGATTTAGCTGCGGGGAAAATGGGATATTCGACAACACAAGTTGGTGATTTAGTAGTAAAATCACTATAGTTCCTATAAAATTAGAATAGAGAAAGATTAAAGAAATGAGAAAATATAATGTAGCCGTTGTTGGCGTTGGCGCGGTGGGTGTGGAGATGCTACGAGTTCTTAAGCAGCGCCAATTTCCTATTCATCAACTCAAAGTTTTTGCGCGAAGCCGTCGGGTGATTGAGGTTGATGGCGAATCTTATCAAGTTGAGGAATTGATTGCTGATTCGTTCAACGACATTGATATCGCTTTATTCGCGGGGACCGAAGGAGAAAAAGGCGCTGCAGTCACATTCGCTAAAGCAGCTGTTGAGCGCGGCGCGATTGTCATTGACAATGGCGCAGATTTTCGCCTTAAGCCTGATGTTCCTTTAGTTGTTCCGGAAGCGAATGCGGATGATATTAAAAAGCATAAAGGCATCATTGCGAATCCCAACTGTTCCACCATTCAGATGGTCGTTGCTTTAGCGCCTATCCATCGTAAAGTTGGGATCAAACGTATTATCGCCTCGACTTATCAAGCGGTTTCCGGAAGTGGCAGCAAAGCCATCACTCAAACTGAAGAAGAATTCAAAGCCTGGGCCAATAATCTAGAATACAATAAAGAGTTGGCCATGGACCAGCACATTGCCTTTAACATTTTTCCCCATATTGGTTCATTCAGCGATTTAGACTATACGACCGAAGAATGGAAGATGGTTAAAGAAACTCATAAGATTCTCCACGATAACAAAATTAAAATTTCTGCTACCACGGTTCGTGTGCCGGTGAGAAATGCTCACTCCGAAGCTATTTATATTGAAACCGAAAAACCCATCAGCCCAGAAAAGGTGAGAGATCTACTTAAGAAATCACCGGGTGTTATTGTTCTTGATGATCCTAAGAATAAAGTTTATCCTATGCCCAAGAATTGTTCGGGGAAAGATGAAGTCTTTGTTGGTCGCATCCGCAAAGACCCTGCGGTTAAAACCGGACTGTGGTTATGGGTGGTGGCGGATAACTTACGCAAAGGAGCGGCGACCAATGCGGTTCAGATTGCGGAGGAATTGATTAAAAATCGCAGATGATCGCAGATTAAAAGCAACGGATGATCGCAGATAAATTGCTCTGTGATCATCTGTATTAAATCAGCGATCATCTGTGACCAAATTTTTTCAATGCGCAATATTAAATTAACCATCGAATATGACGGAACGCATTTTAAGGGATGGCAAATTCAAGATCGCAATCAACGCACGGTTCAAGGAGAGATTAAAAAAGCCCTTGAAAAAATTCTCAAAGAACCTGTCACTCTCATAGGTTCCGGCCGTACCGATAGTGGTGTTCATGCCCTCGGTCAAGTAGCAAATTTCAAAATCCCATTCCCACCTCAGTGCCTCAGAGATGTTAAAGCCGCTCAACGCCAAATCAAAAGTGTATCGTTACACTGTTCGTAACCCGTGCTATATACGATGTGCACATTTGCGCAGCTTCTGTCTTTTTTACCATTACAAACTCAATATTCGCATCATGAAGGATGAGGCTAAAATTTTGATCGGACATAAAAATTTCAAATCTTTTTGTGCTTCTGATCCGCAGCGCTATCCAGATGAAAAAAGAGAAAGTAAAGTGCGAACTGTTAAGCGCATTACAATCAAAAAGCGTCTACTTTTAATTCATAAATGAAAAAATTATTGCTTTTGTTCCCAATATGTTTTATATTTTGTATCAGAAAAACTAAATAGTTGCCAAATAGGACTAATGATAAAAATCTTCCTCCCTCAACCGAAAACTCTCACCGCGGCTTTCTTCCTAACTTTTATTACTCTCACACCTGCCTTTGCCTTTCAGGAAGATTCTCCACACCCTTACTACCTTGATCAACCTCCCCGGGAAGGACGTTTCACCCAACAGAGATTATTGAGTGTTCCTCTCTCTGCGCGTCTGCTTGCTGAAGACGAGACCGTCGCGGCCCTGTTAACCTATCTGGACGCGAACCCAAAGTTCATCGCCGGCCTCACCTCCGCCGATCTAAAATTGAAGTACGTGACCACACTCCCGGCAGACAATGGGCATCTTCAAACAACGCACATCCAATTCATCCAGCAAAAAAATAATATCGAAGTTGCCGGCACCTATGTTCAAGGCACGGTCCAGGAAAATAAACTAGTGTCGTTGCGGGCCCAGTTGTATCCAAGCCTGTTGACGGATGTTGCTTATAGTTCCCTAGGGAATTTACCGCCGGCGGTCAACATCATGTCCCTCGCGGAAAAAGCGCTCGGCCTCTCTGCTGGGAGTTGTTACCCAAGAGAAAAAACCGACGCTATTCGGTATTTGGGAGGACATTGGCGGAGTGTTACCAACGTTGTCTGCACCAAGGATTTGAACAACAGGGCCATCGTGGATAATCAGACCGGCCATGCATGGAAAGTCCCCCTGCAATGGAAAGGAACTGTCGTGCAAGGAACGGCCCAAGGCCGCGGCGTGCGCTTTGATCCAAGGACCACGGGCAATAATTTAGATACGTTAGCCTTACCGTATATCAAAATAAACGGCAACGGCGGAGAGTCGGTTGATGCCGACGCCGTTGGACAATTTAGCATTTCCAGCACTTTATCTCCGCTGACTGTTTCCGCAGGACTGACCGGCCTTTATGCCGCTGTCCATGACGCGGGAGGCCAGGATCTAAACGTTACTCAAAGTACGAACTCAACAACAGCGTTAACATTACTTTTTAATTCCACCTGTAATACCACCGTTCCTTGCACAGAAGAAGCGGTTGCCCAAGTCAACGGCTATTACCATACCAATTTTATTCATGATTGGGTGAAGAATCTCATTCCGGAGCCCAACAACCAAGCCGTTGATTTATCCCTTCCCGTCAACGTCAATTTAATAACCCAAGATGACCAAGCCAACCCCATTCCCTGTAATGCGTACTTTAGTTACTCGATGGAAATAAATTTTTCCCATTCTTCCCTATCGAATCTTGGCCGACATTGTATCAATGCGGCTTTTGATACAATTATTTATCATGAATATGGACACTTTGTTGACTTTGTCTATGGCGGCATAGGGAATAACACAGGTGATCCCTCAGGCATTCAGGCAAGCGGATTATCTGAAGGCTGGGGTGATACGTTCGCATCCTTTGCTTCCCAGCAACCATTGATAGGCGACAGTCCCGCGGGCTGGACCGTGGACAATAATTATCCCTATCCTGCCGATGGTTTGGACGAGCCACATATGCTCGGACAGGCGTGGGCAGGTTTTAATTGGCAGTTACGTCAAAAGCTAGGAGCACAGGAAGCCGAACATCTGATTATTCCCACCATTGTGGCTAATGCCCAAAATATCCCGGACGCTGTTTTAGAAGTGCTGCACCACGACGATGATGACAAAGACATAACCAACGGGACCCCGCATACGAAGGAGATACTCGAGGCAGCGTCCTATCACTGGATCCCTTTACTACCCGGTTTAACGAAATCGAATCCCCTC
>JAHFGK010000116.1 GCA_023247475.1 Candidatus Omnitrophota bacterium | reverse complement strand
GCAACGTCTTGGAATCGGTTTTTGGGACCTTTCGCAAATTGATGCAAATATGACGGAATGATTCATCTCTCCAAGTATCTCAAGCCATTTATGCTCCGAAATAATCAGAAAATTCCCATCATCGAAGTTCATCATCTAAAAGTTGAACGAACTCACCTTATCTTAGATGACATTAACCGGTCTATTGTTCATCATCAAAAGAAAGGACATCGTTTATGAATTGGATGGAATTGCTTCAATCATCATTGATTCTCTTTGCTATTGTTAATCCCATCGGTAGCATTCCCATCTTTTTACAGCTTACCCACCAGATGACACCGCAAGCAAGACAGAAAGCCTTTCAGACCGCTGTTCTTGCCTCTTTTGTGATTCTTTTTATTTTTGTTCTGGCCGGAAAGCGTATCTTAACCAATTTTTTTCAAATCCAGTTTTCCGATCTAATGGCCGCTGGAGGTCTTCTTCTGTTAATCATCGCCATTGATCATTTAGTCTTCGGTGCACTTGTTCGTGGGGTATTGATGGGAAAAGATCAGGAAGCCCATCGCATCGGAGCGGTGCCGATCGCCTGCCCGATCCTTGCTGGTCCAGGGGCAATGATGACCGTTTTGATCACTTTTTCTCAGCACGGACTTTTAATCGCGGTCGCTTCGATCACGGTAGTCCTGACCATAACCTGGTTGATTTTTCGGTTTATTGACACCATTTATAACTTTTTGGGTGAAATCGTGTGTTTGGTACTTTCCAAAATCCTTTGTCTTTTTATTGCGGCAATTGGAATCCATCTTTTGATGCAGGGATTGTCACCGTATTTTAAATAGAAGCTTTCCAAGTCAATAATGAGATGATCTGGAAGATTTATTTTTGGTTTATTTCCTTCTTTTTATTTCTTAGTTATATCAAAATTTTTAGCGAATACGGTTTCGCGGCACTCTTTGTAACCGATTTAATTATTTCTGTGCCCGCTATTGTCGGTTTATTTTTATATGCCTATAAGAAAATTTTATTCACCGCAAGATTCTGGAAGACATACTTCGCCATCGATATTATGTGGGATTTCTATCTTAATCTTTATCTTCTACCGCATATTGAGGGGAAAAAATTGGGAGTGGAGGAGGTTGGGGGATTTCTTTTTATCCTTCCTATTTGGATCGCATTATACATGTATGCTTTTAAATTCTTGCACGATCGTTCAGCCGATTGAGCAAAAGAATTAGATTCCTCTTAGGGCCATTTAGAGAGGTTTTATGATAAGACTCAGTTTTCTATTTAAGCGTTTTCAATTTAAGATGGCTTGGGCCATGATTTTGTCCATGTTCTTTGTTCTTTCTCTTTGTAATCTTTTGGTCTATAAATTTAGTGCGGATGCACAATTCAATGATATCCGTGAAAAACTGATGATGCTCGCTCAGACAGCGGTCTTAATGGTCGATTCCAATACGCTTTTAACTGTTCCTTTGAATCGGGAAGGAGTTAACTCCACCCCTTATCAAATTATCCTCGAAAAATTAAAAGAGATTAAAAAGGTAAATCCCCAGATTAAGTATATTTACACGATGATCAAAACCCAGCAAGAAGGGATCTGGCAATTTGTTGTTGATCCCGATCCAGTGATCCAAGGTGGAAGGTTCGGAGAGCCTACCTCTTTCCCAGGGGACCAATACCGAGCGGATCGATTTCCGGAGATGATGAAGGCCTTTGATGGTCCCTCAGCGGATAAAAAATTGGAAATCGATGAGTGGGGCGTGACTCTTTCGGGTTATGCACCGATTCGTGACAGCCAAGGAAAGGCCATGGCTATGTTGGGTGTGGACATCTTGGCGGATAATATTTACGCGATGCAGAAAGAGGTACAGAAGCGCGTTCTTTTTGTTTTGTTCATAGCAGGTATTCTTTCTTTGGTTTTGTCGATGCTTATCTCTAAAAGAATAACTGAACCGGTGGAAAAATTGGTAGAGGGGACACGACACATCGCCAGTGGCAATCTAAAATATCAGGTTAAAATTAAAGGCGATGATGAAATAAGTGAATTAGCCAATGCGTTTAATCAAATGGCCCAAAGCCTGGATGAATCCCGAAGAAAGCTTATGAGTTATTTATATGCGGTGGTCAGGACACTGGTGCGGATTTTGGAAGTGCGTGATCATTATACCCGAGGGCATTCCGAAGCCGTTTCTATTTATGCGGGTAAGATTGCGGTCCGAATGGGATTTCCACCCGAAAGGATAAAATTATTTAAGCGGATGACATTATTGCATGATATAGGAAAATTGGGAATTAAGGATGCCATCCTCCATAAGAAGGATAAATTAACTGAAGAAGAATGGATCATCATTAGACAACATACTATTATCGGAGAAAATATTTTAAAACCCGTTTTGGGGAGGGAAGAATTGTTAGCGGTCGTTCGCGGCCATCATGAACGTTACGACGGTCAAGGTTATCCAGATAAACTGAGCCGTGAACAAATTAGTATATTTGCGGCTATTGTCGCGGTGGCGGATGCCTATCATGCGATGACTTCGAATAGGGCCTACCGCCCAGCTTTAAGCAAGGAGAAAGCGATTGATGAACTTCGAAAGAATCGAGGCTCCCAATTTCATCCGCAAATAGTGGATGTATTTTTGCAAATTTTAGAAGAAGAGGAATAGTTGAGGGGAATGGCTTATGAAGAAATGTCCCTATTGTGCGGAAGAAATTCAAGACGATGCGATTAAGTGTCGATTTTGTGGTGAGTTTTTAGACGAAAAGCCAAAAACCAAATGGTATTTCGGGAACTCCTTCCTTATTATCACTTTTTTGTGTGTTGGTCCGTTAGTTTTACCATTAATTTGGTTTAACCCTCGTTTTAGTCGGACAACAAAGATCGTCGTGAGTATCATTATTGTGATCGTGAGTTATTATATCGGAGTTTGGTGTGTCAATGCTTTAAAATCGATCCGAAGTTACTACAAGGTGATATTGCCCTAATCTTCATAATTCCCTCTTAGGATCTCAATTGAATCGAAAATTTGTTTTAGCATTGATCGTTGTTTTAATGATCGCATTGGGATGTCTTTATTTTTTCGCAAAGTATGTTCCTGTGTGTATGGATGAGTTCTGCTATTACCACACGATCATCTGTTATTATTTCCCGTTGAATAAGTTAAATTCTTTTCGAGAAGGATGTCAGGTGTGTGATCTGGCCATTTGGGGAGATCATTTTTTTCCTTTACGATCTAACGGTTATGTAGGAAGTTTACCGTCTCTTTGCTACTTTCCTCTTTTTAAAATTTGGCCTTCACCTCATTCGGCCAGACTTTTAGGGCTCATTTTCCTAGGATTACAGGCCTTTTTTGCCCACAAGATTTTTAAAGTTAATTTTCTATTTTCTTTTCTTGTTTTAGTTTTCTTTATGCCTTACGCTTATCAGCATGTAGTTGATACAGGTCCTCTCGGTTTTCAAGTGGCAAGTGTATTTTTGATTCCCTACCTTATACAGCGTTGGCATGATGCTCTTCAAAAACAGAAAAAATACACATGGCGATATCCTCTGATCCTTGGCCTAATTTTATTTTGTGGGATATGGACCAAGCTTACGTACTTTTTTATATTGCCGAGTGTTCTTATCCTGATTTTTTATTGTGTGTTTCACACAAGAGACGATTTTCAGAAAAAAGTTGGGCTCAGACCCTATTATTCTGGTTTGCTGTTAATGCTGCTGATAGCTTTGATTCTTTCTTCTCTTCTTCTTAACGCTAAAGCGCTAGATGGATGGACATATCGTAGTTGGTTATTCAGTCCCGGAAGCAAACCCATGCTCGACTATAAAGCCCGCCTTAATCATTTTACTGAAAAACTTTTACCCTTTTTTGGTAATCCGCTCAATACGGCTCATCGTACATTTTATATAGGACAAGAAAAATTTATTTTTATGGGAGCCCTTTTATGGTCGGTCATTTTTTGCTTTTTCATTTACGGCATCTGGCGGCTTCGTAAAAACAAAAGTCATATCGGATTTATTTTTTTAAATTTAAGTTTGTCGCTTCTAACGCTATTGATAACGAATTTAACCGACCACTCTTGGGGTATGCACCATGTAGTATTAAGTTTCCCGTTTGCGATTTTAGCCGCTTTTTATATTTATTCTCAATTATCGAAGAAGAAAATCGCTATGGCCCTATTTGTTATTTTTGCCTTGCTCAATAGTTATTTCTATTTTCGATTAACGAAATTGCCGCCCTTGGAAGAGGAACATCCTTCCTTAATTAAATTTAATAATCTGCTAAATTCTCATTATGCCAAGGATTACATTTTTATTATTTATAGTTGGGGGTTTTACTTTACAAAAGCCTTATACGGACCCAAGGAACAAGGTGTTTTGTATATAGAACCCTATGATGACTTTCATGAAACGGTTAAAGAGGAGCAGCTGGAGCAGATAAAAAAAATTTTGAAGAATATTAACAGAAAAGCAATATTTATCGGTAAAACAGGGGACGGTAAGAACCTTCCTATTATAAAAAGATATTTTCCAACACTCAGAGAAGTCAAAACAAGTTTTGATACAGGATCTTGGCGAGCGTATTATGAAGAGTAAATATTGTTTGTCCCTTTAGGATTTTTGTCCCATAATCACGAACGTCGAAATCGCTGGAAACCGGCAAGTCCTAAGAGACTGTAGCCGAGAAGAAACAGGGAAGAGGGTTCGGGCGTATGCGCCAGGTCAATGCGTGCAGACAGTTGATTGTCAGCGGTAAGATACCCTGGCGCGGCACCATTGAGATCATCGAGGTGGCTTTTAAGCACGTCAGTATGGTCAATGGAACCGGGGTGAATCAGCTCAGCAGAGTTATTTTGGAGTCCAAAGGGACCGAAAACATCAGGATTATTCCCTCGAATACTATTATGAGCCAGCCCCGTTGATCCTCCCAGTAAAAGGCCAGGAGTCGCTTCCCCTGGATGTGGGGCGGGATTACTGATGTGGCGGGCATTGATGAAAAGATCGTAATTAACGACAGGTTTCTCTGTGTTGCGTTGCAATGTTACTTTAAGAAGTCTAGCATTTACTTCCCAGTTCGTTCCAATTTTGGGAAAATCCGCTTCTATCTTGGCGGGATCCGCGAAGGTATCATCGATATTTCCAGAGAGGACCGCACGTCCTTTGGTCAAATCATCAATGGTGAGTTGCAGCACGAGAGGAAGGGCGCTCGCCGGTGTAGAAGTTATTAAAAGGAATACAACAAATAATATTGGTGAGGTGATAATCGCGAAATACTTTTTCATGGAAACCTCCTTTGAAAACAGTTGCTTTGAAGATAGGTTTTAAGGAAAGGAAATTTGACCAACTGCGCATGTTAGATGAAAAGCAATTCATTCTAGACGGAGAGGAAAATTCTGTCAATAGGTCAATATAGGACAAAATAGGACAGATTTATTTTCAAAAAGTAAGATATTTTTCGCAAAAATATTTTTTCATTTAATCATTTTTGAATTTAAAGGAGGGCCTATGAGACGATTAAAGATTTTCATTTTTATCAGCATGTTTTTATGGGCGGTCAACATGGCGTTAGCGCAAAAGGAACCCCAGCCCAAAGACAGCGATGTCCCTCAAGGGATGGAAGCCATTAAAGTAACCGAAGGGTATCGATTGATTATCCCTGAAGGAGCCAAAATAAAAAGGATTGGCGGTCAAATCATAGTTGAAGACTCACGAGAATATGAGGTACGTAAATTCCAGGATTTGGAAAGTCGTTTAACCAAAATGGACCAGAACCAAGAAGAGTTTAAGAAAATTTACGAGGGCACAAAGGAATCCACTTCCGCCAAACTCAATGATATGTCAGTTCAATTGTTTCAGCTTGAGAAAAACCAGGAAGAGTTGAGACAAGAAGTAAAAGATCTTAAAGAGGTTTTATTGAAAATTCAGGAACGCGTGGAAATCCCAGGACGCACAGAAGTTAATGGCCGCACACCGTAACCGGAATTACCAAAGAATTAAAAAAGTTTCTATACTCGTGATCATTGATCCTAACCTCAAAACTCGATTACCTCATGTTCTATGTGCGTGGGCGGTGTATGAGAATGTAATGGTCAGCTCTTCCAACGATGTTTTGCAACAGGCCCTCCTGGAAGAACAGAATAGAGTTAAACAAATATTTACGATTGAATCCATAGTTCAGGATCCCGGTGTGGTGGAATCAAGACGGATTTTTAAATTGCTTGGGCTTGATCCAGCGCGTTATCGCCCTTCCCAGGAAGCGCTTTTGCGCCGAATTGTTCAAGATAAATCTATTGCTTCGATTAATTCTGGTGTGGATGTTAATAACTTACTTTCCATCCGTTATCGTGTGCCGATGGGATTGTATGATGCCCAAAAGATCGTTGGAAATCCGGTGATGAAAGTTGGCAGTGCTAACAACGTTTACGCTGCCCTGAATGGTCGCGAGGTTCAATGTGAAAATAAATTGATCCTTTGCGACCATCAAGGACCGATCGGTAGCCCTTATGTGGATTCCCAGCGCACCGCCATTATCCAATCGACTCATCAGTTTTTGCATGTGGTCTATTTTTGTTATAATGGGCTTAATGAAAAAGCATTTGAGGATATGGCGAAAACATTTGTTGAGTTTCATGGGGGAAGTTGTCGAGGATACCAACATTTAATACCCTAGAGTATGAAAAAAATATCTGAAAAAATTTTATTCGATGGCCAGTGGTTGTCGGTGCACGAAATTGTTTGTGAAAATAAAGACGGCGAACACATAATCTGGGAAAGTGTTCGCCGGAAGAAGTCTCCGATGGGGGTCGTGATTATCGCGCGATTGATGCCTTCCAAACGATTTATCCTCATTAAACAATACCGTCCGGCTGTTGAAGGTTATGTCCTTGGGTTTCCGTCAGGACTTGGCTTTGACAATTCGCAGCATGCGTTAGTCGAATTGAAGGAAGAGACTGGATATACAGGAAAAATTGTTTCAGTTAGCCCAGTTCTTAAAACGGGTTCTTCCATTATTAATGATAGTGGTCATATCGTTTATGTTGAAGTGGATGAACACGATTCCTTCAACAAAAATCCCTCGCAGACACTTGAGCCGGCGGAGGATATTGAGGTATGTTTAGTCAAACACAAAGAAGCGAAAAATTTTTTTATGAAAGAACAAGCGGAGGGCACGTATATCAGTTCTATGCTGTGGTATCTATTTGTATTAAGTGATTTATTAAAGGGTTGATCAGTGCGTTCGGTTTATATTTAAGGTATAATTGAACGGTTTAAAATGAATGCTCAAAATCTATTTGATGAGAACAAGGAGTAAACGAAGATGAACAAATGCTTTTTTATCGGTATCTTTTCTCTAATTTTAATTTCCTTAACTTATGCGGAGGAAAAAATGGATAATTCCAACCCCAATGCTCCCAAACTCGAAAAAGCAACGTTCGCCGGTGGTTGCTTTTGGTGTATGGAGCCACCGTTTGAGAAACTCAAAGGAGTTAAAGAAGTGATTTCCGGT
>JAHFGK010000115.1 GCA_023247475.1 Candidatus Omnitrophota bacterium | reverse complement strand
ATTCTAGGTGGGACTTATTGGTTTTGCAGCCAATTTGATTCTCAGTTGGACCTGAGAACAGATCATCTTTATCCAGACTATATAATCACTGGATCTAACTTTTATGCAAAATTTGACCAGATAAGTCAGGGGCCACTGCTCCAACCCAATAACTATCTGTCAGGAATTGCGATGTGGTTTGTCTACCAAATCCCCAGTACGGTTCATGATGAAGGAGGAGGAAGGATTGATGTGTTGAGGTCAGTTCAATCCTCGATTCTCACCACAAAATCTAGCCTGAGTTTTGGTGTTGTCAGTGGAACAGTAAAAGATCAGTTTGAAATTAAAAATATCTCTGATCGTACGATCTCGGTCAATGTTGAACCAGTGCCTACAAGATATATGATGGATATCTCATCTTATGAGATCATGGAACAGAAAAATAATTATCTCTCTATTGATGTGGATTATGTCACCATTGCTTCTCAAGAAAGACAAATGGTTAATGTTCGATTAGACATTCCACCGGCTGTCCAAGAGGGGTACTATTCTGGGAAGATTAAGATCGATGTGGATGGTCAGATATATACTTTGCCTTATTCCTACATTGTCGTTAAGGAGAATTATATTGACGTACCAAAAAGCGAGATAGTTCCTATAATTGACGGGGTCATTAATAATGCAGAGTGGGCTGATGCCATGGTTTTTAAGGGAATAGATAGGGATCGTATGATCGACCTGTATGTTAAGTCTGCAAACGATGGAGGAGATAAATTATACATTGGGCTTAGCAATGAGAATTTACATAGGCCTTGTATCGAGGAGAGTTCACGCAGATTGAACTTATACTTCGATGAAGGCAATGATAAAGGCGCTGGTTCACATTCATTTGATCGAATCCTTTATTACAACCAAGAAGATATGAAAGGTGTTAGTTATGAGGGACCAGGATCAAAATTCAATAACGGTGCGGAGGAGGAAGTTTACTATGATGGCTGGATGACGCATTTAAGGGTTAGACAATGGTATGCATTTAGCAGAGATTCAGTTCCATTATTTGGAGAATTCGGCCCTGGTGGACCCTATGTGGATGGTATTGGAGAATTTAATAAAGCTGATCTCTCTAAATTTCAAGCTGAATATGCCATTCCTTTTACAGGGACGGATGTGAAGGGTGGTGAATTTTTCGATGATGTGAGTGATATTAATGTCCAATACGGCGATATCTTAGGATTTAGTTTGGGAGGTAAAATTCGATTTGATTGCCCGGATAATTCAGTGCTTTATTATATTGAAATCTCAGATATGGCTGATAGAAAGCATTTAGATGCATTGCAGTTCAGGAATAAATTGGTTATGACCGATCAACCTATGCAGCAGAAATTCATTCGCGGGGATGTGAACGGAGATGGACGTCATGATATTTCTGATGGGATTTTAATTCTTTCGTATCTCTTTACAGGAGGAAAGGCGCCAGTGTGTCTCGATGCCGCGGATGTGGATGATAACGGGGCTGTTGAGATAACGGATGCTGTCTTTTTATTTCGTCGTTTGTTCTTAGGGGGTGATCTTATTCCTAGGCCTGTAGGGGAGGCAGGATACGATCCCACCCCGGATCTTTTAACCTGTGAAAAGAGTCCTGGAACATAGAAGGGTGAGTTTTTCAGAAATACCATTTGACGAAAGCCCCTGCTTCGTCAGCCCCTGCGGAGTGCTCAAACGAAAGTTTTGGCACGAAGCAGGGGCAAAGCCACAGGATCCTAAGATAACAGGGATAGCCTAGCTGCCGAATCAAAATGAAGATAGCGAATACCTATATTGACTTGAAATGTTGGGACATTAGAAATTTATATTCTGACATCTTTGTGTTTATCGGATTGGTGACGGGGATGACCATCATTAATCCGATTTTTTATTAATATGTAATAGTTTAGTTAGTGTCAATTTAATGAAAGGCTGAATTTATTCTAATAGGTAACTTTTTATGAAATTATTCAAAACAAAACAAAAAATTTTTATGATTTTTGTGTCTTACTTTTTATTCTTGGGCATGTGTATTTCTGTTTGTGAAGCAGATACCCAAAATGATCCTTATGATCAAAAACACTTTTTTATTAAATTTAAAGATGAAGGCCCCTACGCTGTGACCGTGTGTCCTGTGAGTGTTTTTGAAAAGAAATTATCCCTCAAAGACTATACAACGGATAAATCTTCTAAATTAGATGAATTGATTCAAAAATATGTTAAAGACTTAAGACCACTTTTTCCTACAGAATATAAAAAAGCCAAATCTCTGAATCCCAATGGAATTATTTCTAACACGAGTCTTAAGCAACTGTGTTTACAGAAAATTGAAAATCAAAAAAGGAAGTTTGCAAAACGGACTAAAAGGATTTCTTCTCATTTAAAACATGTATCTCTCCCAGATCTTTACAATTGGTATGTCGTAGAGGTGCGTGATGGGGTTAACGTTGCTGAGGCTATTTTAGCATTCAATCGTCTTCCTCATGTTAAGGTAGAAAGAGCCCGGATTCCAAAATTGGATTCAGTTCCGAACGATCCGATGTTTCCTCTCCAGTGGGCGTTACATAATACCGGACAGGATTTCCCTATTGAACCCGGTCGATTATTTGATTTTCCTCAAGGGGGGAAAATTGATGCTGATATTGATGCGACGGAGGCTTGGGATATTCAAAGAGGAAGAGAAGACGTTGTGGTTGCAGTGATCGATTCAGGGGTGGATTATCAGCATCCTGACATTGACGATAACATGTGGATCAATCAAGAGGAACTCAATGGCCAAGCCAATTTCGATGATGACAACAATAACTATGTTGATGATATTTATGGGTATAACTTTTTGGCCAATAGACCAGATCCTATGGACGATACAAAAAATGGCCATGCCACACATGTGGCAGGGATCATCGCGGCTGAAGGCAACAATGGCATAGGTATCACTGGTGTCGCTTGGAATGCAAAGATTATGGCCCTCAAATTTGTCAATAAAGATGGTTTCACTAATCCAGGGACAGAATTGGAAGCCATTTATTATGCCGTGGATAATGGGGCTGATATTATTTCCAATAGTTGGGGTTGGAAGGAAGTCAACTATAATTCCAACACCTGGCCAGATTTTCAGAATTTTGATGATTATTCCCGAGCTCTTAAGGAGGCCGTTGATTATGCTGTGGGAATGGGAGTTTTGGTGGTGGCTGCAGCTGGTAACGATGGAGACTTGATTAGGGAATCAAACCCGCAATACCCAGCCGCTTTCGACAATGTCATTGGCGTAGCGGCTACAAATTCCATGGATTACTGGATGAATGGTTCTGATTGGGGTGCGTGGGTTGATGTGGCTGCGCCAGGTGAAGACATATTATCTTTGAAAGCCAGGAGTTCGACTAGAACTGCTTATGATGATCAAAGGTTGACTTCGGTGCTTTCTGGGACTTCTATGGCCGCACCCCAGGTTTCTGGTTTGGCCGCATTATTGATGAGCGAATACCCTGAAGAAACCGTTGATCAGATCACAGCTAGAATTCTTGAGAATACAGATCCCTTGTCTCATGATTTCTTTAACCGTTTCGGGATAGGAAGGATCAATGCATATAAAGCTTTAGCTGCTGGACGAGAAAGCATTTTCCAATTAAAAAATGTGACTTGGCGTGAAATCAAGGGCGATGGCGATCAGATTCCTGAGGCAGGGGAACAGATGGAGTTAGTTGTAGAAATTGAGAATGTCCAAGGTAATCCAGCCTTAGTTCGAGGACAATTGTCTTCTCAGAACGAGTTCATTTCTTCAATTTTAAAAGCTAATTCAGATTTTGGTGTCATCAATTCTCAGCAAAAAGGGAATAATAGTAATGATCCCTTTGTTTTCGAAATTGGTCAACTTCCTTTTGGAATGCCGGTCAATATGACCATGATCATTAATCAAGGAGAACTTAACAGTCAAACCTTTGATTTTCAAGTTCATTTAGGGGTTAAAAGGATTAAAACAAATTCCAATGCGGTGTTGGATTTTTCCATTTATGAAAATAAGATCGTCTGGATTGAAATGGTACCTACTGAGAGCGGTAATTTCCCTTATGAGTTTCAAATTTTTGTCCATGATCTTGAGACTGGCCAAACCACTCAAATTACTGATCAGAGTATGGAAAATTTGAATGTTTTTCCTCAGGCACCGGCCATTAATCAGAATAATATTGTATGGCATGATAACAGAGAAGGGGGACTAGGGAATGAAGAGATATTTGCTTACAATTTAACCTCTCCGCATCTAGGGACATTTCAAATTTCTAATGCGCTTCGAGGGGCACGTTTTCCATCCGTATGGAATAACCTGGTTGTTTGGCAAGAGCCACTGGAGAAACATTTAGGGATTTATTTATATGATCTTGAGAAGCGACAACCACCGGTATTATTAAATCCAAATCCTGTGGAGGGAATTGGATTTGAAGAAACTGGTGTAGAAGAGCCGATTTCTTTTATTGCCGGAGGCAAGATTATTCGTGTGGCTAAGAATTACATCGCTAATTATAAAGACAAAGTTTTTGTTCATACATTAAATGCTGGCGAAGGAGAACTGGAACAGGAACTTAGTATTAGGTCGATTAAAGTTCATGAACCGAGGATTTCAGGAAATAATATTGTCTGGTGGTCTGGCTCATCTGTAATTTTATACAATCTCGATAGTAATATAGAAACGAATTTAAAATTAAATTTTCCGGTTGAAAATCCGAGTAACTTAATGGCAACTAAACCAGATATTTATGGCCATTATACTGTTTGGCAAGGCAGCCCTAAAAGAGGTGAGGATATTTACTTCTATGATACATCAACCTCTGAAGGCCGATTTATCACACGCGATTATTATAAACAGAAAAAGCCAAGAATTTATAGGAATAGGATCGTCTGGATTGATTCTCGAATGGGAAATCCGGATATTTTTTATACAGAAATCCCTGAGCCAAAATTTATCCGTGGGGACTCAAATCAAGATGCAAAAGTGGATATCTCTGATGTGATTTATAGTTTAAATTATTTATTTAAAAATGGACCAGACCCTGCCTGTCTAGATGCGGCCGATGCTAATGATGATGGTCAGATTGATATCTCTGATGCCGTTCGTATATTGTTATATTTATTTTCCGGCCAAACTTTACCACTTCCCAATCCTAATCCAGGATTGGATCCCACAGTCGATAATCTAGGTTGTGCGCAAGGGTTGTAAGTATAACATCCTATTTTTATTACAATTTTGTGTTAAAATAATCCCGTCGAAATATTGAACAAGTCATCCGTATTAAACTATTCTACTTGACACCATTCATTTTTCTTATGAACGCCAAAATCCTAGAAATTTTTCAATCCATACAAGGCGAAGGCAAGTATGTCGGCGTGCGGCAGGTGTTTGTGCGGTTTTTTGAGTGTAATATGCACTGCGTGTGGTGCGATACGCCGGCGTCGATTGGGGATACCACTCGGAATTATAAAGAATTTAGTTTAGAGGAAGTTTTTCAACAAATCCAAAAGCAGTGGCGAGATTGTCATTCGGTGAGCTTAACCGGAGGCGAACCGTTACTGCAGAAAGATTTTATCAAAGAGCTTTTGCCTTTGATGAAAAAAGCGCGAATGCTGGCGTATTTGGAAACAAACGGGATATTGCCTGAAAGTTTAGAAGATATTGTTGATGATCTCGATATCATTGCGATGGATATTAAAATGCCAAGTTCAACCAAGCAAAAGTCTTACTGGAAAGAACATGAGAAGTTTCTTAAGATAGCGTTAGCGAAAGATGTGTTTATTAAAGCGGTGGTTTCTGGGGATACAGAAAAAAGCGATATGATAAAAACAATTGAGTTAGTCTCGAATATCGATCCAACTCTTCATTTTATTATCCAACCCAACACCTTCGAATTGAAAAACGGCGTTATGAAAAAATGTTTGGAATTTCATGATTATTCGCTAAAATATCTGCCTAACGCGCGGGTTATGCCGCAGATGCACAAGTTTATGAGAATAAGATGATACACAGATAATCACAGATGAAAAGATAAAGATGATCGCAGATTGAAAATAAATAGAAAATTTTTTTATTGCGGTTTATTAAGTTATCTGTGATTGTCTGTGCTTTTTAATCTGTGATCATCTGTGTTGAAATATTTTAACCATGAAGAAACAAAGTTCCTACGAAGGTCGACAAGATCATATCCGAAAGTTAAAGACTCCGGATATCGAGGTCTGGAAAAATCAGTATCCGGATCGTGAGTATACAATTGAATTGGAAATTCCTGAATTTACCTGCATTTGTCCCAAAACCGGCTTACCCGATTTTGCAATTCTTAAAGTCACTTATATTCCGCACAAAGTTTGTCTGGAATTGAAATCCTTGAAAATGTATACGTTTTTTTACCGTAACGTGGGAATTTTTCACGAGCATTTTGTTAATAAAATCCTTGATGACATTGTTAAGGCCTGCCAACCGCGGTGGGCGAAAGTTGAGGCAACTGTCAATCCTCGAGGAGGAATTCAGACAACGGTTATGGCGGAATATAAATCGAAGAGATAAGGAGAAATAAATGCCTCGCATCGATGGACGTACTCCTAATCAACTGCGGAAAATTAAAGTAACAAAGAATTATACCAAATACGCTGAAGGATCGTGCCTAATCGAATTTGGTGATACCCGCGTTTTGTGTACGGCAACCGTTGAGGAAGGTGTGCCAACGTTTTTGAAAAATTCCGGAACCGGTTGGGTGACCGCAGAATATGGGATGTTACCACGTTCTTCCACCACACGTATTCCGCGGGAACGGGATAAAACTTCCGGCCGCACGCATGAGATTCAGCGATTGATTGGCCGATCGTTGCGAGCGGTGGTCGATATGGCAAAGCTCGGTGAACGTACGATAAAAATTGATTGCGATGTGATTCAGGCCGACGGCGGTACGCGAACGGCGTCAATCACCGGTGGTTTTATTGCTTTGGCAGAAGCGCTGATAAAAATTAAGAAAGATGGGAAGATTGAAGAAGTTCCCATGAACGATTACATCGCGGCAGTGAGCGTTGGAATTTATAACGGACAAATACTTTTGGATTTGAATTATGAAGAGGATTCGAAAGCGGAAATGGATATGAATGTCGTGATGGTTGGCTGCGGGGATTTTGTGGAAATTCAGGGAACCGCAGAACGAAAGCCGTTTTCAAAAGCCCAAGCCGATGAGCTTTTGAAACTAGCGAAAAAGGGAATCTATCAGCTCTTTGAAATTCAGAAGAAGAATTTGCGTGGATTAAAGCTAGTGAATCTATGAGCTATTAGCTATGAGCCATGAGCCACCAGAATTACTCATCGCAACCAAAAACCGAGGCAAACTTCGTGAGATTAAAGACCTTCTCAAAGACCTTCCCTTAAGAATTACCTCCCTTAATGATTATCCGGATGCGCCAACAATCGAAGAAGACGGTAAAACTTTTCAAGAAAATGCCATTAAAAAAGCCGCGACGATTGCGATGTATACGAAAAAGCTCACCCTTGGGGAAGATTCCGGACTCGAAGTAAAAGCTCT
>JAHFGK010000114.1:3299-7571 GCA_023247475.1 Candidatus Omnitrophota bacterium | reverse complement strand
TAACAGCATTTTAATCCCAAGCGGCTAGAGATCGTGAATCCAAAGCTCATTAATTGAAAGAGGTCCCGATGTGACTTTCGAAGAAACAAAATGGGCTTATGAATTTCAAATTATAGTGATTTTTTAGTCACGGGGTGAATATGAAAAAAATATTTTTTTATACTCTTTTTTATTTTATCGTCTTAAGTTTAAGTTCGACTTATTTAGTAGCTCAAGCAGCTGACGAGGAAACATATGTGATTACGATTAAAGATCATCATTTTTCTCCTGCTGAGCTTACCATACCAGCCAAAAAAAAGATAAAACTTACCATCGAGAACCAGGATTCTACGGCAGAGGAGTTTGAAAGTTATGATTTGAATCGGGAAAAAGTGATAACAGGCAAGGGAAAAATTACTCTTTATATCGGCCCTTTGAAACCAGGGACCTATAAATACTTTGGCGAGTTTCACCAAAATACCGCACAAGGAGTAATTATCGCAGAATAAGATAATCAAAAAGAAAATTACCAATAACGCTATCTTTAAATATAAGGAGATTATGAATGTTATCGTTCGCTATAATTGTTTTTCGAGAAGTTTTTGAAGTTGCTCTCATTGTCGGAATACTTTCAGCGGCAACTCAAGGTTTAATAAATAGAAGCAAGTGGGTTTGGGCTGGCATTGGCTTGGGCCTTATTGGATCGGGTATTGTCGCCTATTTTGCTCAAACGATTTCTCGAGCACTGGAAGGAATGGGACAGGAGATGTTGAATGCGAGCATTTTACTTTTTGCTGCGTTATTGATAGGATGGACAGTGGTTTGGATGCACGGCCACGGTCGTACGCTGACACAACAGCTCAAGGAAGTAGGCCGAACTGTCACATTAGGCGAGGTACCACTATATACCTTGGCAATTGTTGTAGCCCTTTCGGTTCTTCGTGATGGATCAGAATTGGTTTTATTTACGTTTGGGATTTTAGCTTCGGGAGAAAATATTTTTGCCCTTACTATAGGTAGTGTTCTCGGTTTAGCATCGGGGATTGCCATTGGTGTGGCACTTTATTATGGCCTGATCAAAATCTCAACCCGCAAGCTTTTTTCTGTAACGAATTGGCTATTAACTTTGTTGGCAGCAGGAATGGTCTCCCAGGCGGTGGGTTTTTTGACAGCAGCTGGATTTCTCCCCGAAATTATTTATCCTCTTTGGGATACCTCGCGGATCATTGCACAAAGTAGTTGGCTGGGTCAAGTCTTGCACACGTTAGTTGGCTATTGTGAACGGCCTTCAGGGATCCAATTAATCAGTTATCTTCTGACGCTTGGGGGCATTTCGCTAATTTTACGATTTTATGGCAACCTTGCTTTAATCGATAGGGGTATAAAAAAAGTCCTGATCCTTCTCATAGTAGGAGGAAGTATTGTGCTTTTCGGTTTTCCGGAAGAGGCTTTTGCGACACTGAAAGTTTACTCTCCTATCGTTGAAGGAGGGGAATTCGAAATTGAAGCGCGCGGAAGTTATGATTTCGATGATCGTGTCTCGAAAGATGGTAACCAAAAACAAAAATACTCTGTTGGCTATGGTGTGACGGATCGTTGGTGGACGGAACTATATGGAGAAGTCGAAAAAGGGCGCAATGACGATGGTGAAGATCCCAATTTTTCATTTACCTCGATGGAATGGGAAAACCGTTATCAATTGCTGGAGCAAGGCAAATATTGGCTTGATGCCGGATTATATTTCGCTTATGAAATACCGTTTGAAAATAAACATCCTGGTCAAATTGAAGGTAAACTGTTACTGGAAAAATCTTTGGATAAATTTACGCACACTGCCAATGTTATCTTTGAAAAGCAGGTGGGAGGAGGTGCGGCCGAAGAGACTGTAGCCGGACTGGCATGGAGCAGTAGATATCGATGGCATGAATACTTAGAGCCCGGCTTTGAAATTCATAGCGACTTTGGTAAACTTAAGGAGCATACACCGTATAACGAACAGCAACATCAGGTTGGTCCTGTCCTTTATGGAAAACTCACAAAAGAACTGAGATGTGATATTGGTTATCTTTTCGGTGTAACGGATGCCTCACCGGATGGGACTTTGAAGTGGATTTTTGAGTATGGAATGCATTTTTAATTAGTATCAAATCACAATAGAAAAAAGAAAAAGACATCGGACAGATGTCTTTTTCTTTTTATAAATTTGATTTTACAAATAATCGGAAAAATACTATTTGTATTTCGGAAACAAAGGTACAATGTTTTGAAAATGCTTAAAGGAGGATGACATCGATGCGAATTCTTCTCACCAACGATGATGGTATTTATGCCGATGGGATTTATGCCCTTTATCAAGAAATTAAAAAAATAGGAACAGTAACTGTTGTTGCGCCAGAATCGGAACGCAGTTCCGTGGGACATGGAATCACCTTAGCCCATCCGATTTGGTTTAAAAAAGTTTATCGTAAGAATCGCTTTTTCGGTTATGGAATAACGGGCACCCCGGCTGATTGTGTCAAATTTGCTACCAGTGTTCTCTTGAAGAAAAAACCCGACTTGGTGCTTTCGGGAATCAATCTTGGTGCCAATGATGGTTGCAGTGTTTTCTATTCGGGAACGGTGGCGGGCGCCAGAGAAGGGGCACTTTTAGGAATTCCATCCATTGCGGTTTCCTTAGCGACATTCGTTAATCCGAATTTTTCCTTCGGAGCAAAATTTGCCTCAAAATTGGCAAAGATGGTTTATCAGCACTCCCTACCTAAGGGAACATTTTTAAACGTCAATATTCCTGCCGCAAAACCTTCAAAAATAAAAGGAATAAAAATTACTCGGCAAGGCAAAGAACCTATCCACGGGACATTTCGTAAGCGAACCGATCCGAATTTGAGAAAATACTATTGGATGACAGGCAAGTTACCCATTGAAAAAGATGATATAAGTGTCGATACCTATGCGGTAAGCCACAAGTACGTCACGATTACTCCGGCTCATTGCGATGTCACGGATTATGAATTTTTAGATGAAATCTGTCAATGGAATATAAAATAAATGACACGCAGCCCGCATACCTAACTGTGTCTGAAAGATAATAAACTTGGTCTATCGAAACAATCATTTTTCTTTTATTTTCCCCAAAAACGATTTACAATTAATTATCCTACATCAAACTAAATCTTTAAAATGGCCATTACTAAAGAACAAATCCAGCAAGCTAAAATTTTGATTATTGATGATGATGAACTCAGCATTCGTCTCTTAGAAGAAATTTTGCATAAAGCTGGCTTCCACAATATTAAAGCCACCATGGATTCTCGGCTTGCCAGCAAACTTTATGCAGAATTTCGTCCCGAACTTCTCCTCCTTGATCTCAAAATGCCTTATTTAGATGGTTTTCAAGTCATGGAGCAACTAAAAGTTTATGAGCAAACCAGTTATTTGCCCATTCTCGTAATATCGCAAGAAGAATCAGCGGAAACAAAATTCCGGGCGCTTCAATCAGGGGCTAAAGATTTTTTAAATAAACCTTACGATCGATTTGAAGTCCTCATTCGTATCGAAAATTTAATCGAAGTCCGCATGCTTCACAATCAAGTGCGTCGACAGAATGAATCCCTGGAAGAACGGGTACGTGAACGCACGAAAGATTTACAAGAAACACGTTTGGATGTTATTCGGCGTTTGGCCCATGCGGCGGAATACCGCGATAATGAAACTGGCTCACATATTATTCGGATGAGTACGTATTCGGTCTGTCTCGCGCAACAGGTAGGATTTAATGAATCTCAACGAGAATTACTTTTAATGGCCAGCCCATTGCATGATATTGGTAAAATTGCGATCCCTGATTATATCTTATTGAAACCCGGCAAATTAGATCCGGATGAATGGGAAATTATGAAGACACATACAACGATGGGTGCGGAACTCTTGTCCGGGAGCAAATCACCCTTTTTACAGATGGCAGAAATCATTGCCTTAACTCATCATGAGAAATGGGATGGCAGTGGCTATCCGCAAGGCTTGAAAAAAGAAAATATCCCATTAATCGGACGTATCTGTGGGTTATGTGATGTCTTTGATGCTTTAACAAATAAAAGACCTTATAAACCTGCTTGGTCCTTCCAACGAGCTGCGGAAGAGATTCAACAACAGAATGGAAAGCATTTTGATCCGTCTCTTGTCGAGTATTTCGTAAAAGTTCTTCCCGAGTTCAAGGAAATAATGTCACAATACAAAGATCGGATAGAGTAATAAAAAGACGTCAGCATAACAGCTTTGATTAGGTTCGCGTAA
>JAHFGK010000114.1:2255-3289 GCA_023247475.1 Candidatus Omnitrophota bacterium | reverse complement strand
TAAATGGTCAATTCGCAAAATGCATTGGGGGAGGGATGGAAAAAAAAGCAACGCTAATTTTGGATGGTAAGACATATGAGTTGCCTATTATTGTAGGAACAGAAGTAGAGCAGGCCATTGATATTTCGAAATTGCGCAGCCAAACCTCGTACATAACCTTTGATCCCGGGTTTGCGAATACTGGTGCATGCACAAGCGCAGTTACCTATTTGGATGGGGAGAAAGGCATTTTACGTTATCGTGGGATCCCCATTGAGCAGATTGCTGAAAAATCCACGTTTGTTGAAACCTCGTATCTTTTAATCTACGGAAAACTTCCAACCAAGAAACAACTTCAAGAATTTTCGGATTCTTTTACAGTTCATTCTCCGATCCATGAGGATATGAAGAATTTCTTTGATGGTTACCCAACGAGCGGCCATCCGATGGGGATTCTTTCGGCGATGGTATGTTCCCTCTCCGCCTACTATCCGGAGTTGATTAATCCCGAGCCCACGAAAGAAGAGATTGATCTGATTGCTGTCCAACTTTTATCCAAGGTGAGAACCATTGCGGCGTATTCTTATAAGAAATCCATTGGTCAACCGTTTGTTCCACCGCGTAAAGATTTAAAATACATTCCCAATTTTCTTAACATGATGTTTTCCACACCGCAAAAAGAATATAAGATTCACGATGATATTGTAAGTGCGCTGCGCACTCTTTTGATTTTGCATGCGGATCATGAACAGAATTGCAGTACCTCAACGGTACGTCTGGTGGGGAGTTCCCATGCAAATTTGTTTGCCTCTGTATCGGCAGGGGTGTGTGCGTTGTGGGGGCCTCTTCATGGAGGGGCTAACCAAGAGGTTATTCAGATGCTTCAACAAATTTATGAAGAAGGCGGAAATATTCAAAAGTATATTGATATGGCTAAAAGTCCGGATAAAAGTTATCGATTGATGGGGTTTGGTCATCGTGTTTACAAAAATTATGATCCACGCGCGAAAATTATTAAAGAACGGGCTCACGCCCTTTTAAACAAGTTAGGTGTT
>JAHFGK010000114.1:0-2245 GCA_023247475.1 Candidatus Omnitrophota bacterium | reverse complement strand
GGTCAAACTAGAAGAAAAGGTTCTCAAAGATGACTACTTTGCCCAAAGGAAACTTTACCCGAATGTAGATTTTTATAGCGGAATTATTTTGAAGGCCGTCGGCATTCCTATAAATATGTTCCCGGTTATGTTTGCCATGGGTCGTATGCCCGGGTGGATTGCGCATTGGAAAGAGATGCTTGAAAATCCCGAGACAAAAATTGGCCGTCCACGGCAGATTTATGTTGGCGAAACCGTACGAAACTACATTCCCCTTGAACAAAGGCAATAGATTACTCAAATTCCTCTTGTGTGATTAATCTATGAAAATTTGAATTTCATCCAAATCATTTTCAGGAAAGGAGTGTTTAGTGATTGCTTTTCGACCTACAGCGAAACTTGATAAGCAAGCAACCGTTATCCTTTTTGACCAGGATCAAGTTAAAAAAAGAAGTCTTCCTCAAATCAATAACCGCCAAATTCGCGAAGAAATTCTAACGTTAATTAAGAACGGTATTTTTCGAGGAGAGAACCAGGAAGTTTTCCCATTAGGAGTTAAAAAGCAAATTATTTTACTAGTGGGAGTGGGGAAAAAAGAGAAAACCTCTTTAACCGCTTTACGCATTACTGTGCGTAACGTGCTTCTCTCTAATCATTTGAAAAAAATTAAAGATGTCGAGTTAATCACGCATGAGCAAAGCGAAGATGTAATCACCGCGCTTATTGAAGCGGTCCTGATTGGAACGTATTCCTGGGATAAATATAAGAGTAAGGAGGAAGATAAACAAAAGGCTGAAGAGAAAAATATTTATTTGATTACAGCCAAGAAAAAAGAATATGACGATATTATTTCAATCTGCAATGGCGTTACTTTGACACGCAATTTGGTTAATGAGAATGCGGATGTCACGAACTCTACTTATATTGAGCGAGTCATCAAAGAATTAATCCGCGGGAGGAAGAATACTTCTATTGAAATCCTTAATCAGAAGGAACTGAAAGCAAAAGGGCTTAATTTACATCTTGCCGTTAATCAAGGAAGTCCTAATGAACCCAAATTAATCATTGTTCGTTACCGTGGAGCAGCTACGGACGGTAATTTTACGGCTCTCGTGGGGAAAGGCATTACCTTCGATACGGGTGGCTTAAATTTAAAACCTACGGGTTCGATGGAAACCATGCGTTGTGATATGAGCGGAGCTGCTTCCGTCATAGGCACATTAAAAAATGCGATTGCTTTGAATTTAAGAAAAAATGTGATTTTTGCCGTTGGCATTGCAGAGAATGTTACCGGATCACGTTCATATAAGCCGGGAGATATTTTTAAATGTTATAGTGGCAAAACCGTCGAGATTGGGAACACCGATGCCGAAGGAAGACTCGTTTTAGCCGATGCAATCGCTTATGTTGTTAAAAATTACAAACCAGCGCGATTGATTGATATCGCCACCTTAACCGGAGCTTGTGTGGTGGCGTTAGGATATGACTATTCCGGATTAGTTACAAATAATGACGATTTATCACGCGCTTTGGTTCATGCATCCAACGCAACTGATGATCGTGTTTGGCGACTCCCATCGTATCCGGAAATCAAAGATTACGTAAAGTCTCCCATTGCCGACCTTAAGAATACCAGTGTACTTAAAGGAGCTGGTGGCGCGATAACAGCAGCGGAGTTTTTGCGGCAATTTACCGGTAGTACGATCTGGGCTCATCTGGATATCGCAGGTACAGCCTTTACCGATAGTCCGAAAGGTCGATGGTATTATAGCCATGGCGCTACCGGAGCAGGTGTGCGCTTATTAACCCGATACCTATTAAATAATTAAAATGATTATTAAGAAAACAAAACGGTTATTGCTGTATTCGGTATTGATTATTTGTGGGATTCTCTTCGTTTATACCCGCAGTTCGAATTCATCGGAATCAAACTCAGTTCACATTATTCAACTGGATGATGCCACCATTAACCCGGTCACCGCTGAGTACATTGTTCGATCTATCAATCGAGCTTATACGGAAGGGGCACAATGTCTCATCATCAAACTGGATACACCCGGGGGACTTCTTAATTCTACGCGACTTATTGTTAAGAATATCCTTACGGCTAAAATACCGGTGGTGGTGTACATTTCGCCGAGTGGTTCGCATGCTGGTTCAGCCGGTGTTTTTATCACGTATGCCAGTCATGTTGCGGCCATGGCTCCTTCAACCAACATTGGTGCTGCCCATCCTGTTGAAATCGGTGGTTCCCGAAAAGGAAAAG
>JAHFGK010000113.1 GCA_023247475.1 Candidatus Omnitrophota bacterium | reverse complement strand
AATCTTTTATTGACCGTATCAGAAGCGAATGCTTTTGGTATTGCAAATTTATCTGGAAATATGAACGGGCTAGTCACATTGCAAAATTCCCAAATCGACTACAACATCATGAAAAATGAACAGCTTATTTCGCAATGGTCGTATGCGAAAGAGGATTCGTATGGCCCTGTCGCTTTTAGTGTCGGTAATATGGCCAATGATCCCCAGGGCCTTAATGAAATTGTTATTTTATCTGTCAATACTTTCAGTTCGCCCCCTAGAACAGAATATTCCGTGTTAGCCTTAGATGCCCAAGGGAGAAAAAAGTGGTATGTTAAAGGTCAGGAGGAGTACTGGAAGGAAAACGTCAATTTAATCCTGGCTGATTTGATTGGCGATGCCAAGCTAGAATGTATTGTACGCGTTGGGACCCACATTATAATTCTGGACAGCGAAGGGAACCAACTTGCTGAATTCATTGGCCCAAATGGAACAGGATCGCCTGTTATTGTTGATACAGATGGAGATGGAATTAATGAAATTTTGTTTTTGCAAAGCCAAGTATCGGTTGGATTATATTCTTCTCATCTTGAAAAAATCGATAACAAAATCCAGGTGATCTCCAAACAACTCCTGAGTTTCCCTGTTGTCGATTCCTGGAAGGTCGGGAATTTAGCTATTGGGGACATCTTGAGAGATGATAAACCTGAGATTATTGTTGATAATCCCAACGGATTGAGTATTTACAATTTGCAAGGTCAATTGTTGATGTTAAATAAACAGATTATTCCATATTTTGAAGATATAGGAACATTATTATTAAGTGATGTGGACAGCGATAAAAAATCTGAACTTGTTGTAACTGAAGAAAGAAAAATTAGCGTAATTGATTTTAATAAACCTTATAATTCGAAAAACATGCCTTGGCCGATGTGGGGACATGATCCACAAAGGAGCTGGCAATATTCAGCGGTTCTTGCGCCTCCCCATTGGATTAACGAGCCGCAAGACACAATCTTTTATGCCGGCGAAGCCAATAGTTTATCCCTGACCGCGAAATCGCCGTCGGGCAATCATACTTCATTACAATTTAACTTTTTGCCGGATCGGTCGGATTGGCCGACGGGATTACAAGAACAAGAAACTGCTGATTTAAACGGCAAAACCGTGACCCTGCGCTGGGATAATCTGCAAAAGACCGATATCGGAAAAATTTATCCGATTATCGTGGAAGTTGCCGATTCTGACACTAAACTCAAATTGAAAAATAAATTTAATCTCTTCATCGAAGGCCCGCGCTTCATCCGCGGCGATGCTAACGCGGATGGGACGGTTGATATTTCCGATGGGATTTATATTCTGAAATATTTATTTGATACAAC
This sequence comes from Candidatus Omnitrophota bacterium, assembly GCA_023247475.1. GTDB lineage: Bacteria > Omnitrophota > Gorgyraeia > Zapsychrales > JAHFGK01 > JAHFGK01. The sequence continues at coordinate 6,237 of JAHFGK010000113.1, read as the reverse complement.
TAGACCCCTTAACCCACCGGCTACGAATTTGGACCGTCTGGATGTCGACGATGACGGCAAGGTCCTTATCAATGACGCCATTCGTTTACTCCAGTTTCTTTTCCTCAACGGCCCACCGCCCGCTAATCCATTCTCAACTTTAGGCCCTGACCCAACGGAAGATAATCTGTAAAAATAAAAATATTTTACAGCATCAGAAGCCACGGGCTTTAGCCCGTGGTTTGATGCAGCCCCAACTTTCCTTAAAAAATTTAAGAGGAAGTTGGGACAGTCCTTGCTTTTCTATAATTAGAGGAAAGCAAGGGCAGTACTTGCCCGTGGTCATGCCACGGGGCAAGTGGCGACCCGAAGGGTCGTCCCTTGACAAAATTTCTTTATCAAGAAAGCGCTTTCCCAAAATTCCTCCAATCTCTTGTTTTTTATATTGCAATATACCATACTTGTTATGTTAGTCCTATTTAGTGACAAAGGTAAACCTATCGTAAGATAGGGACACAAAGCTATAGGGTCCTACGCAAAAGCTAATGTCTTTAAAATACCTAATGACGCAGGATAGCCAAGCTGCCGAATCAAATATGCGAAAGCATCGCCCAACATACAGGAATCACTGGCAAATATCGGCTGATCCCTGGTATTGCCCAAACCGATTTAATGGTGTTCTTAACATCGTTAAGCTGTTTTTTTTCTTTGTCCTTTGTATCTTCCTTTTTTTAAACCCAGTTTCTGCTGGGGCAGTAACCGAAACACCGCTTGAACCCATCCCCTCTAAAGACCGCGGGACGTTTTTGATTGTGGTCAATAGTGATTTGCAGCAGCAGCCTGGAATCCAGGCCTCTTTGGATCGCTACAAAAATGATCTGGCTGCGCAGGGCTTTCAAAAAGTTATCCAGAAAAATTGGGTTTACACACCGTTTGATGACAGGAGCAATAAATCTCATCCCGATGCCCCCGCGCTGAAGTCTTATCTCAAGAAGGTTTATGACCATGATCCATCCGTGATTGATCCCAATGCCCCTCCATTGGAAGGATGTCTTTTTGTAGGGAAACTGCCCTATGTTTTGCAAGAGGTTACTAAGGGAGATACGGGAGATAAGGAGGATGAATGGACTTCCGGTTTATATTTTATGGACTTGGGGCTATGGCAAGATACCGATGGTGATGGTGCTTATGAAACCATCGAGGGAGGAACAACAACGATCGATTTTTATGTAGGGATTTTGGATCTCTCACGGGTTCCCGGTGTTGATCTCAATGGCGATGGGTTTAAGGAAAATGAAACACAGTTAGTTAACCAGTATTTTGAAAAAAATCATAATTATCGCATGGGACATCATGGCCCTAAAGGTGAACATTCCCTGGCTCGCAAGGCCATGATCGTGGATGTCCTTACTTACGCCGGGGCAGATAAAGATATCGTGAACGCTTACCCCGAATATTCCATTCTTGATCTAAAGTCACCCATTACGCCGACCACAGCACAAATGATCCCGTATTTCACCGAGGGTAATGGATATGAATGGTTTCAAATCAATGCCCATGGTAACTATTGGGGATTCTCATTATTCCATGACGGTACCAGTGATGCTTTTAAGAATTTTGAGCTGAGCGAACTTAATGACTCCTTTAAAAATGATTTTGTCTCGTTTAATAATTGTGCGATCGGTCGATATAACAGCGTCGGTTATTTCATAGGGGTATATCTTGCGCGCAAAGAGTATGGTTTGGCTGCTGATTGGGGTTTACAAACGGGAGAGTCGTATAACCAGGATAAGTATTATTATCAGACCCTGGGGACAGAGCTCATTGGGGAGGCGTTTAAAAATAGCTGGAACAGAATGATCGCTTACGATAAACCTTCCGCCCATTCTTTATTCAGTTCTATCTTCGGTGATCCTACGCTGTGGTTGTTTCAAACAAATCCGGTCCAATTCTTACCGAACATGACTGTAAAATCTTTCTCCATCGATGACACCTCCAATGATGATGGGCTGCACGGCAATGGCAATCGTATTTTAGAGCCGGGGGAAGTGGTGAAGGTTATCGTTAAACTAGATAACGCCGGCGGCGATGCCCATGATATTGCGGGAACGTTAATGATCGATAACGACGAGGTGAGTGTCATCAGGGCGTCTGCCCAGTTTACTCATCAGAATGACCCGGGCCCGAGCCGGATCAATCGATTTGAAGAGGGTGATAACGCGGCAGACCCATTCATTATTGGGGCCAACGCTAATTGGACGACGACGCTCTATTTTAAACTGACTCTTCAGGCGAAGACGGATGATGTGTCAAATCCGAATTTTTCTCAGGACGTATCTTTCAACATAGGCAAAGAATTTAGCGGGAAAGATATCACCGACGATGAGTTTTTAGCATACAAAACTCCCCGTTTTGATGTTCAGGGCGATCTTAATGGGGATGCCTTACCCGAAACGATTAATGAGGGTACTTTATCTGTTCCTCAAGCAGGACAAAGCGATACAGTTAATATATGGCTAGGTGCCAATGTCTCTGCAAGTATAGTGTCATTATCCGATGGGAAGAATGGCTTGGTTGTTCTTTATAGGGATAAGGTGGTGCTTTATACTTTAAATGGTATTAACCTTGTCCCCCAATGGACATATCAAATTCCATCATCATATCCCGGAATTCCTCAGGCCTTAGCCGTTGGAAATATTGATAATGACCCGCAAGGCCTTAATGAGATTGTGATAATCTCTGTGGATGTTTCTAATTCGGTAACAAATTATTCTGTTATAACGTTAGACACCCAAGGCAAAGAGGTATGGAATTATTCCGGACAAAAAAGCGGACAGAATTCTGGGGATAATGGCGTTATTCTCGCCAATTTGATTGGCGATGCGGGGTTAGAAACGATTGTCTGGATTCAAAATGACGTTTTTATTTTTAGCACGAGTGGTAAATTTTTGACAACGTTCAAAAATGTGGTAAATGAATTCGAGCCAATGGTAGCCGCAGATATCAACGGGGATGGGAAAAATGAAGTGATATGCCTAACAATCACTGGTCAGTTGTTGGTGAATCAGTTAGTTGAGAATAATAATGTGATCACTCTTCAGCAGAAAGTCATTCCGTTGTCTGATGCTAGCACTTCTTTTCATGCAAGTCTTATTGTGGGAGATGTGGTTGGTGGTGATAGGGCGGAGATTATTGTTGGTCCTGACGCGGGCGTGGGTGGCCTGCTGATATTAGATTCTGAAGGAAAAGTATTGCTTCGTGATCAACAGATAGAAGATAACTTATCATTTTATTGGGGATCGTTAATGTTAGTGCCTGATAACGCGGGGAAGACAAACTTAATTGCCTTTCATAAAACGGGTATACGGGTTTATAGTTTTACCAAAGATTATAATCCTGCGGCCATGCCGTGGCCGAAGTGGAGGCATGATCTGGCAAGGACCGGATGCTTTAAAGATATTAAATTACCGCAATGGATTCAAAAGCCGGAGGACAAAAGTTTTTTTGTCGGCGAGGCTAATAGCTTGGTCATGACCGCCAAGAATGGTAACGGAGCGAATTCTGACTTGACCTTCACGTTCACGGATCTTCCATCGGATATTGTCAAGACGGAAACCGTCAACGCTGACGGCAAAACCGTGACCTTGACCTGGAACAATCCCGGAGCTGATAAAGCCGGTACTTATCCGGTTACGGTAGAGGCCAAGGATGAGCTGGGTTTAAAAATCAAAACCAAGATTATGATAACGGTTTTAAACTTGCCTTTCATCCGCGGGGACGCCGACATGAGCGGGAGAGTTGATATTGGCGACGCGATTTATATTTTGGAATATCTTTATGATCAATCCAAACTGATTGAACCTCCCCAACGCTCGGCTGCTTTGGATGTGAATGACAGCGGGACCATCGACATTTCGGATCCGATTTATCTATTGAGTTATCTCTTTCTCGGCACCCAACCGCCTCCGCCGGCCCCGTTCCCATCCGCCGGCGCTGATCCGACGCCGAATAGTTTTTAAAAAAACCTCGCGTGCGGTGAACCATCCCGCCTTAGCCGGCGACTATCGTTTGGCGAAAGCGAAAAGGTATCGAGCCGCCGCCATTTCCCTTACCCGGCTACGACCCAACGCCCTAATTTCAATTAATCATTGACCGCAGCAAAAGAAGGGGACTGTTCTAAATATTGGTGCAGATGATTAATGATGGATTCGAGGTCTAACAATTGCATTAATTCGGCGCGCAGTTTCGCGACATTCGGCAGGCGAGGTAATTTTCGGCCCGCCGCCGCTCAATCCCTTCCCAACTTTAGGACCTGACCCAACGGAAGATAATCTGTAAAAATAATATACGACACTTGCATTATTGTTATACAATGTTATACTTTAGTATACAGAGATAACTAAAAAAGGGGGGAGAACAATGAATATCCTAAAGGCCTTTCGATTAGAAAAATCCATAGTCTCCAAATTACGTGACCTTGCCAAGCAAACCCATCGAACCGAAAAATATTATGTGGAAGAGGCGCTAAAACATTTCTTCGCGGAATACGAAGATTGTCAGATTGCTAAAGAGCGATTTAATGATCCCAAAAGTCGAGTCATCGGCAGTGAAGAGATGAGGAAAAGACTAGGTGTATAAAGTCTTTTATTTAGACAGCGTTGAGAAGGATTTAGAAAAGCTCGACCGGCCCACCAAAAAAAGAATCCTCGATAAAATAGAAAAATTTTTAGCGAAAGATCCCAAAGGCTTAGGCAAGCCATTAACCGGCCAATTTAAAGGATTTTGGCGGTACCGGGTGGGGGATTTTAGAGTCATTTATAAAGTCGCGGAATCAGAAATCCTTATTATCGTTGCCCGGATCGGCCATCGGAAAAATATTTATAAATAAATCTTATACGAAGGCGGGGGAAGACTGGTGGTCACGATAGTGATAAAGTCGGTTGACAATGACTTCCAAGTCCACCAGTTGCATCAACTCCGCACGGAGTTTCGCTGCATTCGGAAGGCCGCGCAGATAACCGGCGTAATATTTTCGAAAATGAACAACACCGGTGCGAAGGCCACGTAGACATTAGGGTCAGATTTATCGTTTAACACCATTACTGGTTTGACAAAAACCGTTTAATTTGGTCGTGATTACCTGCTAAGACTACAAAACATTCAGATTTTTCTCGCTCAATGATCACACGAATTTTATTCTCGATGCCAGTTTCATAATAGGATTTTCGTAACTTTTTGTAAAAAAATCTTGGCTCTAATTTCTGGGCTTCGGATAAATTGCAGTTTGAGGCGTAATATGCTTCCAGGGCAGTGAGTATTCATTGGACGATTTTCGTTTGGTCCGGATCTAAGTTTCCCAGACTTCGTTCAAAGGAAGAGTAATAGAAAAGAGAAAGGGGCATAGCGGCTATTTCTTGGTCATGTTATTGATAAATTCAGAAGTGACTTTTTTCGCCCCTTTTTTCTTTTCTTCTTTGACAAGTTTATCGAGCCTTTTGAAATCCTCTTCACTAAAAACTTTTTTAGCCACTTCCAGTGGTATTAACTCAATTCGATGCCGAGATACTTTAATGTCAAAAAGAGAACCTTCGCGTAAATGCAAAGTATCAACGATTTTCTTAGGCAGAGTAATTTGATTTTTGGTGGTCATTGTGATTGTCATTTTTTACACCTCCTATCTATTCCAAAGATACCATACTTTCCGAAATTCCGCAAGTAAGGAATATATATTCCCTTGCGAATACTCTGTGATAAGGAAAATGTCCTATCTGAACTCCTACAGACACTCAGTATCGGTAGGGCTAATTAAAAGTAATTCGGGGTATTTTTATGGAAGGTCGACAGTCCCTGCTCAGGGAACCCTTAAACTGAGGTAAGAGAAGAGTATTGATCCATATATTGATAGAGTCGATTGATGATGGCCTCGAGATCCACCAGTTGCATCAACTCCGCACGGAGTTTCGCTGCATTCGGCAGGCCGCGAAGATAACCGGCGTAATGTTTTCGGAATGTCGTAATGCCATACGGATGATTTTTATAGCGGGCGGATAATTTAAGGTGTTCAATGCAGACATCAATACGCTCAGCTAAAGATGGTTCCGGAAGATGCTCGCCGGTTTTTAAAAAATGTTTAGCCTGCCGGAAAATCCAAGGATTCTGAATGGCCCCGCGGCCGATCATCACACCGTCGCAGCCGGTTTCGAACATTCGTTTAACGTCTTCCGGCGTTGTAACATCTCCATTACCAATGATAGGAAT
>JAHFGK010000006.1 GCA_023247475.1 Candidatus Omnitrophota bacterium | reverse complement strand
CCGCTTCATTTTGTACAGTCGATAAATAAATAGAACCGAATCCTAAAAGCGTAAAGACCAAGATAAAACCTAATGTAACGACCAAAATGGACCCGCGCTGATTCTTCATGAATTTCTCTTGGTAACAGTGGTTTGCATATTAAAAGGCATATTATTTTTTGTCCCCGTGATGGTAACCGTTACTGCATTGGAAGTGGCAGTTTGAACTGCCGTTAAATCTAAAATCGCAGATGAATTATTGGGATCAGGGACGGATAAAATGACTTCACGTGTTGTACCGTTATCATAGGAAAATTCGCGAGTCGCAAGACTTGTTGTATTACGAAAAATTCCAAAATTTCCGTCGCTCACACTGACGCGGGGGCTTACCCACGAGCCGCTAGCGGCTGTTATGCTTACAGTAGAGCTGGCACGCACTTTATTTTGCATAAGTTTAAATCCATACGAAAGATCGTTATAAATCTGTTGCTCGCTGTTAATCTTGTTATACGAACCATTCGCAATACTGGAAAGCACGCCTATCGTCAGAATCAAAACAGAGGCAACAACAATACTGACGAGCAATTCAACTAGAGAAAATCCATTTTTGTTTCTCATGGCGCCATATATGTTGCTAAGTTAATTACCCCAGGTGTTAGTTTTCCTGGTTCGGTCCAGCTGACCTGAATTTCTACTCTCTTATTGATATTTGGCGAAATTCCCTCAACATCCGTAACCCGTCGCTGTTTCTGCGTCGTAAAGGAAAAACTGCCGTTGCTGAAAGTCACTGAAGTAGCAGGCTCCCACGTTCCTGTGGGGGAGGTGGGTGGACATCCTTCTGGGGCGGGATATGATAAACAACTATATCCTGAATCTCTCATCTGCTCCATCGCTTGTATGGCCATTTCCATTGCCATCTTCTTGTGCATTGCCATCGTCATTACGTCTGATGAATTAAAATAAAACCCCATTCCTCCGACTAAAACGATGGATAAAAGCAAAAGAGAAATAAGAACCTCGGCCAGTGTCAGGCCTTTATTTGAAGTAACTTTCATAAATCACTCTATGAATAAATTAGGGTTGGTCATCTAAGACGGCCAACCCTAATTTCATTACACGTTAACAAACCGCCGATTAATAAGCACTCCAATTAGCGGCTGTACTACAAGTCCCATAACAGGCAAAAATCCGGCCGCTGTTATCCATTTCCACTTGATAACCAGCGACATCCGTGTTGTGTATCGCACAATTGTCATCCGTAGCACTGTCACAAGCGTCGCTGTTATCACCTTTTGCAGAAATTATAAAATCAACTGCATCGGGAGTTTTGAATAGACCAGAAGCCCCATCTTTATCACCTAGACCGCCTGTTCCACCCGCATCAACAAAAAAGGAAGAATTCGAGAAATATTGGGTGACACCCGCATTTACATCTACACCTGACGGCTCTGGATCTGGTTTCCCAGTAGCAGCATCAGCAATACCCGTAGGCAATGGGAGCTGTATATTTCCGTCATCTGCCTTTTGTGTAACATCAAAAAATGAATTATGATTCACCTTATAATCCCGTAAGGCCTGACGTATGAGACCCATGGTCGCAATAGCCTCAGAGACCTTTGCCCTCTTGGTGTGCTGTAAATAGAGTGGGGTCGCTACCGCAGCCAAGATACCAATGATAACTAAAACTACTAGTAACTCTACCAACGTAAAACCTTTCTTATTTAATTTTAACATTCTTACTTCTCCCTTCGCTTGGTTAATTCACATTTTATTTATTGTTAATCATTAAACGCTTTAATTTCGTTAAAATTTTGGTGTTGTTACTGGATTGATGTGATCACCTCCTTCGATGAGGCCGCAACTTACGGAATGACAAGGAACGTAAGTTGCGAGCCGAATTAAACCCTTGACATTTTGCCTTTGAGAAAGAATTAATCAATTTTTCAATGGTTTCTTTTCGCGTTTTTCCATTTTTAAACTGGTCAAATTCAGCAGCCTGCAAACTTACATCGCTTCTCTGTAAGTTTGGGCTTTATTTGATCACCGAACGGCTGTTGACAATTTAAAGATCGGCAAATATAAAGCAAGAACAGCAATAAGAACAATCCCACCGATAAAGATAATGAGGGCCGGTTCAAGTAAAGCCGTCAAGTTTTGTAAAGTCGTATCCAATTCTTCATCATAATAGTCCGCGGTGCGTTTGAGCATATCATCTAGCCGACCGGTCTTTTCCCCGACGGCAATCATCTTGGAGACTAGATGAGGAAACATCTTTTGGGTTCTTAACTCATCCGATATGTTGGATCCGGAAATGACACGTATCCTCACCCGATCAATCGATTCTTGGAATAAAAGATGATTAACAACCTGTGAGGAAATCTCAAGAGAGTAAGATAAACCGACCCCTCCCGAAAGGAGGACACCTAAGGTCCGGCAAAAACGGGAAAGAAGATCCTTTTGAATAATCTCCTTCCCAACGATAGGGAGTTTTAATTTTAAAGCATCAATCCAAAATCTTACTTTATAAAATTTTGAAAGATATAAATAAAGTAACCAACAAACGATCACGGTCATTAAAAACTGTAACGTATAATGCAGGGCAAAATTACTAACCCCCACCACTATACGCGTCAGCAAAGGTAATTGAGCTCCCGCACCCGCAAACATGACTGTGAACCTGGGAATAAGAAATAACACAATGACCGCAACCACAAAAAAGGCAAAGCAAACGATAAATAAAGGATAACGGATGGCACTTTTCACTTTTTCTTTTAAGCGCTCTGAATCTTCTAAATATTTTGCCAGACTACCCATCGTCTTATGAAGCGTACCGGTGGCTTCTCCGGATTTCACGATCGCGGTATATGTCACGGGAAACAATTTGGGATATTTCGCTAAAGCGACGGAAAAATTGGTCCCCCCCTGAATATCTTCGCTGATTTTCGTGACAATCCCGCGAAAATACCTATTCTCTAAATCATCCGCAATCGTATCTAAGGCTTCGGTCAATAAAAGCCCCGCCCCTAAAGTGGTGGCGAGTTGACGGGTAAAGATAGCAACTTCTTTACCTTTAACACGACCTCGGGTAGGGATCTTCTTGACTTTAAGTTTTTCATTCGATGATTTTACCTCACGAATCTTGATCGGTAACAATCCTTCGTTTTTTAAGCGCATGACGAGGGCGGAAACATCGTCAGCCGTGGTTACGTCAATAATCTGTCTGCCAGTTTTTTGATCACTAGCGATATACCGAAATTCCATAGAATAATTACCTCGCTTATGAGCTTTTCTTTAACTTCTCAATCAATAGTACGAACCCTAAGACCCCTCTGTTTCTTGGGTAATACGCAAAATTTCTTCTGGCGTTGTCCTACCTTCTCTAAGATTTTCAATTCCAATTTGTCGTAGAGTCTTCATGCCAGATTTTTGCGCCGCATCCCTTATTTCTTCGCTAGAGCATTGCTGTAAGATGAGTTTACGGATACGTTCATCCGGGACAAGTACCTCTAAAATACCTTTTCTTCCTTTATAGCCACTATTTAAACATTTCGAACAACCTTGACCACGTACAAATTCCGTAATTTGTGAGTCTAAAGATAATCGTTGAAGAATATTCTCAGGGACCTTATAAGATTCCCGACAATGAGGACAAACCAAACGAATCAGACGTTGTGCAACAATCCCCAGCAAACTAGAAGTAATTAAAAATGGTTCCACTCCCATATTAATCAGACGCACCGTAGCCCCAGCAGCATCATTGGTATGGAGGGTTGAGAAAACCAAATGCCCGGTGAGTGCCGCATGAATCGCAATCTCGGCTGTTTCCCTATCACGGATTTCACCCACCATAATGATATCGGGATCTTGTCGTAAAATAGAACGGAGCCCTTGGGCAAAATTTAAACCTATTTGTGAATTTATTTGAGACTGTTGAATAAAAGGCAAACGGTATTCAACAGGATCTTCTAGAGTAATGATATTTTTTTCCGCAGATTTAATTTCATTTAACGAGGTATAGAGAGTGGTTGTTTTTCCACTTCCCGTGGGGCCGGTTACCAAGATAAGACCATAAGAGTGAATAATTAACTTTTTGTACTTTTCTAAATCCTCGGGATAAAAACCTAATTGCTCTAACCCAAGTAAAGGTTGAGATGTATCTAAAAGTCGCAGCACCACACTTTCGCCATAAATGGTGGGAAAACAGGATGTACGAATATCAACTTCACTTTTACCAATTTTAACCTTAAATCGACCATCTTGGGGGAGACGATGTTCGGCTATATCTAATCCAGCTAATATTTTGATGCGTGTCGTAATGGCCCCCAGCATCGCCTTCGGTGGGGGATCAATCTCATACAACATCCCATCAATGCGGAAACGCAATTCTGTCCTGTTCTCTTTTGGTTGAAGATGAATATCACTGGACCGGCAATTAACGGCCTGAATAATTAAAGACTTTACATATTCAACAACAGGTTGATCACTCGCTCCAAATTGTGATTTTTCGGAATCTTCAACACTACTTTTCCCTTCCTGCACTTCTAATTCAACAAAATCTTCAATATGTTTTTTTAGACGCGGTAAATTATGATAACAATATTCAATGGCCTCAATGATTTCATCTTCGATCGCGATCGCACACTGAATCTTGTAGCCTGTTTTAATCCGCAAAGTATCGATAGCGACAAGATCGAGTGGATCAAACATAGCCACAATTAAAGTTTTATCTTTAATGTCAATGGGAATAACAGAAAATCGGTGAGCTATTTCTAGCGAAATTGTATCTACAATTTCCGGTTTGATGTCTTTATAAATTTCTCTTAGTTTAACAAAAGGAATATGGAAATACTTAGCAAGAAAAGGAGCCATTTTTTCCGTGGTAACAAAGCCCATTTTAAGGACAATATCCCCCAAACGTTCATGCGTCTTTTCCTGCTCGTTTAGAACTAATTCTAATTCCTCTAGGGTGATCAGTCCCTCTTGCTTTAAAGCTTCCCCTATTTTCATGAAAAACAAACCTCAAGTTCTTATCATGTTTCTAGGATACACTGAGATTACATATTATCCAGTTAGAGCTCAAGTAATATTTCGATTTAATGCTTTTTTTGACCATCAGGATTATAACCAAATAAGTCTAAACAGGAGTGTAAGTATAGCAAAACAACAAATTTTTATCAACAATAAAGAAACCGAGAATTAAACCAAATCTCCATAATATTTCTATATTAAGAGTAACTAGTTTAACAACTCTAATAAAGCTTATTATCTAAAACTAGAATAAATATAAATTTTAAATTTAGTATAAATATACCATATTCTCTTTCTGTTACGCCAACAAAAGTCAATAAAGACGGGCAAGCCCAATGTCCCCTATTTTTGCTCCTATTTTAAAAAACCCTTATTCTAAATGTACATCTTAAAAATTAAGTGCTATTATACACTCACAAAATCTCTAAAAAATCTGAAATGGCGACAAAACTCTCTCTTAAAAAATCAGAAATTATTTTTCTTATACTCATTTACCTTTCCGGGGTCTTTTTAAGGCTCTTCCCCCGTTTGAGTCTTGACCCCCATCTTCTCTGCTTTGAGGCGGATATTTGGTACCGCGTGTGCCTAGCTCAATATCTTTTGGATCATGGGCATCTACCCGCCTGGGATATCCGCTACGAGGCCTACGGACATGTCCCGGTCTGGTACAATCCCCTAGCTATTTATTTCCTCGCCGGTTTAAGCAAGCTCTTTGCTTTGGATTTACCGACGGTCTGTTCACGCGTGATGCCCTTTATTGAATCCTTTGCCGTCCTCTCGATCTACTTTCTGTGCCGAAAGCTCTACAACAAAAGAGTGGCACTGATCACCACACTTTTTCTCCAACTCTCTCCTGCTTTTACTTTCTGGACGGGAATCTCAACTTTGCAGAGTTTCACCCTTTTTCTTATTCCCATTATGATTCTTCTTTGGATAAAATTTTTACAAAACAAATTTCTCCTCAATGATCGCTGGTTACATTTATCCTTGATGGGATTTCTCCTGGCGGTTGATTTTCTTTTTCATTTATCGTTTTTCAACCTTGTTATCATCCTTGTCTTGGTTCATCTAGGTCTGATCCTAGAGAGCCAAGCTCAAGTAAAACATTTTCGCTATCTTCTGATTCCGTTATTTCTTAGTCAAGCGCTCACCCTGTGGTGGTGGGGCCCTAAAAATCTCTATTGGTGGTGGAGTCAAGTCTTAACAACTTCTTCAGCCTTCTTTGAAGGGATGGTTTTCTTAAAACATTACGGAATCTTAAGTGGAATTCTGGGACATCTCGCCCTGATTATCCTCATAGTCTTTATCATCAAACACCATAAAGCCTTCCCCCCTTTTTATCTAGTTCCTATCCTCTGGGCCATCTACCCTATGATCGAAACACATAATGAGGCAATCTTAAAACTCATCCACCACTCGGAATGGACGTGGGTCAACATCATGAAACCTCTCGAAGGGTTTCGGTTTTATTGTTTTCTATCGCAACCCTTAGCCGTCTGTTTTGGCATCGTGCTAGATAAAATTTTTGAGACTAATTTTATCCAGCGCCTCAAATTCCAAAAAATTCTTATTGTTTTCGTCATTAGTATTTTTAGTTTCGCTCTGCTTTTCGATATGCTCAAAAATTACAATCTCTTTGGTCGATTCAGCAATCCCAGTATGCAAATCGAAGAGGTTGAGGCCGCCCAATGGTTTAGAAAACATTCCAAACCGACGGATAGAATCTTGGCGGAATATTTTACGTCGCAGATGTTCTGCGGGATCTGTGGTGGAAAATGCCTCGAAGGCTCGATGTTTCCTTTAAAGAATGTTCATATCCCTTATATTACCGAGGGATGGCTGGTGCAGAAAGATACTTACTCCGTCTACACAACGGATGATCCCGGTTGGATCGGTTTTATTTTAAAACGATATGGCTGTACCCATGTTTTCTATTCGAAAAAATCGATGCGCCACATTGAATACATCACGAAAGGCGATATTGTCTTAGAGGATATCACCAGCTTAGAAGGAAAAGATTTCTCCGCTACCCTCTTTAATCCGCAGTACTTTAAAACTATTTATGAAAATAAGGATATCAAAATCTTGGAATGGCTAGAGCAAAAAATGTCAGTCTCTCAAACAAGTATAGACGCCAAGAAAATTTTATTTGAGGAAATCCCAAAATCCCAAGTCCCTATAAAGTGAGAAGGTAATTTAAGGAGTGCAAATCGAAGAATAATCCGGGGTTATTTTTTCTTTATTGGCCTTATAAATAATGGGGACCTTCGCCCCGACCAACATATGATTAAATAAAGCAACCACGTCATTGCCATCGAGGACATCGATATTCCCGGCCGCAACACATTTTGTCTTTTCCACATCACTGTTATCAAAGTTAATCCCCTTCGCAGTTGCTTTCTCGCGAGTTAAATAATGATCCGGATCCGCTTTGATGGTATTAGCCAAAAGAAAGGCATCTTGCAGGAGATTAGCAAGCCCGTCGGAATTACAATCTCCGTAAACTATCTGTGCGTCAGCGGTTGGCGCAGCTTCCGGGGTGGGACTCTTTGTCTTGGGAGGTTGGGGGGTAACTATGGTGGCTTTTGAAGCCTTAGGAGTTTTGGCATAACTGGCTGGAATTCTTTGCGAAGGTAACAGAATTCCTGTTCCGATTAAGCTGAAGACAAAGACAGTTAAAAAAATCTTTTGAATTCTTTTTTTGGAATGACTCATTTGATATACTTTTGCACAAACATCCGATCAGGAACAATAGTATACATTTTTTACCTGATGAATACAAATATTTTTATAAAGTTCTCAAGGACAGATGCCCAACTCTTAAAGAATATTAATCAAGATCAAAAAAAATCCCCTCTCTAAGATGTGCTTAAAGAGGGGATCATTGAAACTAATTACCAAATTTTATTTACCACCAGTTCCACAAGGAGGATACTCGCCTAATGTAGCAGCGTCATAAGCTTTAGGTTGTCCAATAGTACCGACCCCCAGAGCAGGTACTATGTCATTACCGTCAACATCTTGTTTCGTCAACTTACCATCACTACCAACACATGGCTGAGGATTAGTATTCATCCTGGAAAAGTCGAGGGGATTAGCTTCTGGAGAAATAGATTTTGTTGGACTAGCTTTTATCTTATCAGCTATAAATAAACCATCCAAATAATCTGTTTTGCCATCCCTGTTCGCATCCCCTGCAGGAGCATCCTCTATTCTTCTGGGAGTCGTATATACTCCTAAAGTACCATTGGTAGAGGCAGCTTTGACATCCCAGAGCCCATTTGCTGCTGTGATAGTCACCGTAGAAGGTTGGTTCCCCGCGATACTTTTAGTAACATAAGCTGTAGCAGTTGATAATTTGTAACCTACATAGGAAATTGTTACATCAGGGGAGCTAGGTCGCACCTCTACTGTGAATCTCCCATTACCAGGTATTACCGTAATATCCGGCGGCTTAGGTGGGGGCAATGGAGTTACGCTCGGCCCATTTATTGAGTTTCCTTTACCTGTAATATTACGAGCAGAAACTTTCCAATAATACGTTGTACCATTGCTTCCCGATATAATAGTCGACAATACTTTCCCAAGAACTACTTCCTTACAGCCGACCAAATCTGGAATTGTTCCATAACATACATTGTAACCATCTACAGGTACAACAGGTAGCTGGCTAGCTGGAGCTTTCCAACTTGCTGTAAATTTCAAATTACCGAGTACTGCAGCAGGGCTTGTTGGCTGACCAGGTAAAGGCGGGGCTACTGGAGTTGCGCTCAGGGCCGGTGTTTCTGGCCCTACTATTATAGGATATGGATAAGTTGTACTTTTACCCCAAGCTTGAACTTTGACGTCATACGGTTTAATTAGTAAACTAGTTATAGCTTTGGTCAGTGTTGTAGTTCCAGTAATAGTATATTTAGTCCAAGCCGTCAAAATGGCACCTGTTGGTCGAATAGAAACATAATAACCTGAAACAGCAGCACCGCTAGTGGGAGGTCTCCATGTTGCCGTAATTGTTTGATAACCAGGTGTTGATAATGCAAAGCTTGTTGACATACCAGGTGCTGACGATGTTGTGGGTGCTGGAGACGTCGTTGTGGGTGACGGGGACGTCGTTGTGGGTGCTGGGACCACCCCGGAACTAGGCGGAGGAGAAGTTTGAGCATAACTCGACACCACATCTACCGAGGGTAACAACACCCCCATCCCAACCAAAATAAAAATCCCTAAACCTAAAGAAATTCCTAGCGCCTTCCAATTCAATCTACTTTGATTACTCATGACTTCCTCCTTTAAACATTTAAATTTTTTTTTGTACATCTTAAGTATATCTTCCTTTTTGGGAAAATGCAAAAAATTTTTTTAATAATTCGATACATTTATGAAAGCTAGTTTAAGTATAAAATATAATTTGAATTTTTCAAGGGTAAATTTCATTTTTAAAAAAACGCTCCCTTTTTTAGCATCACGCCAAATTGCCTCACACTTCAAATCATTTCGTTATATAATGCCAAAGTTTTTTCAAATCTCCGTAAAAGACGAGCTCCTCTCGAAGGCTTTTGAAGCTGTTTGGGAGGAATCGGTTTCCACTGGCCTGGCACGAGGACTTGGGATTTTATAAAACGGTCAATGGTTTCCTGGAACTGCTGTTGGTTCATCTTCTTCTTAGCCCTTAAAGCCTCATCAACAATCCATATCAAACCATCCCCCGTGGTTCGATAAACATAATTAATGACCACTGACCGTTTGGCAACACTTTCCAAAATCTTTCTTTGTGTTTGCGCGAATCCTTGACTGACCGCGAAAATAAGGTCGTGATAAATCTGCTGAAAGGAAATGGCTTTCTGCTCATGGTGGAGGGTGAGTTTTAAATCTTTTCTATTCACATAGGAGGCTGCCATTAATTCACAAAACTTATCTGCCGCCATGAGCGGCCATCCTTTCTCTATATAATTATAATCAAGATTCCAGTTCTTTAAAATAAACAGGGGTAATTCCCGAAGGACATAGCGTACCAAAAAAACTGGTGGATGATCGATCCCATCCGGAACACGTTGGGGACCTTTAATGGTCTTCATCGCCTCAAAATAATTAAGGGCTCTTCGAAAGTCCTGAATTTTGTCTTGATGATGTTCGATGAGATAATTTATTTGTTCCGTAGTGAAACCAATTCGCCATAGCATCCTTTTTTGCAATTCCCGTATAAACAGATGATCGAATAGCCGTAGACTTTTATCCTTTTCAAACTTCTCCAAATTTTTCTTTTTGTGGGATACAATAAAATCCACTGATTGAGCAAATGTTTGCACAAGTTTCTTGGCCCAGTATCTTTGCTCAGTAAGACAACTGGAAAAACGATCCACATCCTCATAACGATATTTATTATGTTTGGCGGCAAATTGACGAATGGAACCATAATCCAAAAGCGCACCGCTGGCGAGCATATTGTCTCCGTCCCACGCCAGCCAATTAAAAATATACTCTTCTTCTAATACAGCTACTAATCGGGCATACGTTTTGGCAAAATACTCCAGAGCTTTATAATAGCGCCTTTTCCCTTTTGCCGGTAAGGTCCACACCCGATTCTCTTCCTGCCGTCTTAAAAAATAATCGAAGGCTCCTTTCATCTCTTTCCATAAACCCATTTTAAGGTAACGAAAAATGTGCGCCGGACGAATAAGGTTAGGAGCTGTCCGTACCCCAATCGCCGAATTTCCTTGAAAAGTAATCATGGTTAAACAACGTTCAGTAGGGATTCCTTCTCTATAAAATATCTCTGACATAATAGCATTGCCTAACATTTCATCGATTTCTGCCAAACCAGAGGCGTAACCTAAACGTTCATCCCCTGTCTTAATGAAGCGGCCTGCCTGTTGTGCTCCCGGACTTAAAATGGTGGCACCTGTGCCACAACTGGAGACATCAAAGGTCATCTGTTTGGTGTGGATAAAACCATTCCAAATACTGCGACCATCGCCGGAGGTTTTGCCTCGTTTATTTTTATGCTGCGATTGCAGATAACGTGTGGCCATATAAAGTTCTTTTCTTAAGGTGTGTTCGGAGAATTTTATGTTGTGAGCGCGATCGTATTCATTGATGATCTGTAAGGCAAAGGTGTTTAAAATGGCTTTTTCTAAACGAGGATTCATTCGGTGAGGATGATTCTTGGCGATAAGCCCCAATTCTTTAGCTAGAGAAAAATTAAAATAGATGACCTGCCCTCCCTCACGATAACGAACGGAATAATCCACATATCCTTGAGGGCTAACGTGGCGCCACGGATGAATCCCATTAATGGTTCTAAATTTTTCGTACATCATCTCTTTCCCTTAGATTGAAAATCGACCTAAGCAAAACCCTTTTATCTTTATATTTTACTTGCAATGTAAAAAATTTATAAAAGAATTATTAAAATTTTTAATGGGGGTAAAAATAGGGTGAATTATTCTCGTAACTCAATCAGCTCCCCTCGCCGAAAGATCCGGACCTTAACTTTTTGGGCGTAAAATTTATTTTTCAATTCCTCAATCGCTCGTTGAGGATACATAAACCCACAGGTTTGGATATCTACCCCCGCATAATTGTCTTCCGGCCAGGTATGAATAGAAAAATGGGATTCTTTAATGAAGAGGACACCGCTAACACCAAAGGGTCGAAATTGATGGAAATACGACTTCAATAGCTTGGCCTTACTTTTTTTCGCTGCCTGTAGCAAGACCTTTTTAACAGCGGGAACAAATTTAAGCTTTTCCCCATCGCAATGAATGAGTTCTATCAAATAATGTTGCCCATATTTATTTTTTATTATATTCGCTTGTGTCACTTTTTTTCCCATAGCGATCTCGAATGATACAGAGGATTCAGCTAATTCATATAGAGGATAAGGAAATAATTATTTATTCTGTCCACATGAAATAAGCAGATCACGATCATGATAAGTAATAAAGCCTGAAGGGATAAAGAAACGTAATAGGATTTTTGCATCGTTTCGAGAACCTTTTGCCTTTGGGTGAATAATAATAAACCGGCGACGGCATTCATAAATCCCACTATAAAAGCTGTCGGAATAAGTCCTACCTTAGGATAAAAAATGAAAGCAAAGATGATCGTCCCGGTGAAGGCACCAGCATAATCAAAGGCAAGCATCAAATTTTCCGAATTTTCTTTTTCTCTATTTCGTAATTCCATCAATAGCGGGAGCTCAAAGCCGGTCAGGATACCAATCAGAATAATAAGAATATGTGCTAAGACACTAAATATCAACCGCGACAAATGCAAGAGATCTACGGAATGCAGTAGAATAATAGCGCCCCCACCTATCAATGTTAACAGTATTTCGATGCGTAATAGGACAATGACGGGATGTTTGAGCATCCTTCCTTCACTGATTAAGGCACCCAGCCCCATCGAAAATATATATAATCCGATCGTGACACTGTATCTTAATACCGTATTTTCCAAAAAGGCCGATAACGCTTGGGCCAGAACCAACTCATAAACAATACTACAAAAAGCGAGAATAAATTTCAATGCGTAAAGAATGCTCCATTGTTTCATAAGGCCAAGAGATTATTTTTTACAAAATTTTTTTGTTCACCGTTATTTTCCCAAAACTATCTTACCGCATAGATCTCACATTATCCTCGTTCGTCATTAGTAAGGGAGTTTTATCCAAAACGAGTTTGTTCGGCTAGGAAATGTTGGCCGCATAATAGAATTTATCTTTTCAGTATCTAACCTTTCCGGATAGGGATAGGGCAGACTTAAAGCCAATTTAAATCTTTGTTCATTCAAAACATGGAGTTTTATTTTAAGATCTCGATATTCAAACACAGGATTTCCTGGTTCTTTCTTAACCATAATAAATCCCTGTCCCTGTTTGGGACCCGTCACAAACTTTTCCAGGATCTTTCGGCTAACAATCTTTAAGGCTCTGGCATTATCCGTTTCTAAGATTGAAACGTAGGGAATAATTGTTCCGAAACCAGCAGCTTTTAAAGTATGATAATTTGTCATCCAAGAATTTTGTGGGTCCATTTTCAAGGTATTCTCTTTAGACCGTTGAGTAAAAAGATTAATTTCCTCCGCATCAAATACCGCATACCCATTTTCATTTAAATGTTTCTTAATAAAATAATAAAATTCACGACTATACAGTTTAGCTAAATTATAATCGTTGGGATCAGGGAAATCCATGTAAATGGCATCAAATTTTTCCTGACTTTCCCTTATATAGGGGTAGGCATCGGCGATCGTTATATTTACCCTGGGATCTTCTAAAGAACCCTTACTCATATAGTGCAATACGGGATGAGTTCTCACTAGATCAATCACTTTTTGATCCAATTCTACCAGAGTAATACTTTTTATTTCGGTATATTTGACAAGTTCCTTAATCAGTAAACCGTCTCCTGCACCCAGCACTAACACTTTTTGTGGGATAGAACCATTTAATATTATGGGGATATGAGCAAAGTATTCATGATAAACTTCGTCAAATTCCGCTTGCACCTGGAAATCACCATTTAAGTACAAACCATATCTATGGGGATAATTAGGATCTTCCTGATACTTGGTACTATAAGCATTAATGATGTAAGGCGCTAAAGAATTTTTAAGGGTGGGGAACCGAACAATATCGATCTTTTGATAAGGGGAGCTAAATCGTTCTATGTTGGAAAGATCATTGACCGGTGCAAAAATAGCACCTGCACTTTCCGTTGATCTAAAATAATAATAATATTTTTTTAGAAGATACTGTTGAATATCTTGAATATAAATAAGAGCAAAGATTAAAATAGCAAGGAATATCGATGCACCCCCTAATCTCATCGACAACTTTCTCTCATTTTTCACAAAAACTAAAAGCATGAATACGGCTATCAGCAGGTTTAGCGTGGCCACAACAAAACTAATCGTCAATAATTCAAAATAAGGCAACCCTACTAAGGGGAAAAGCACACTCCCTATGAGTGAACCAAAATAATCTGCTGCTAATATTCGGTTCGTTATCTTTTTATTAACCGAGACTTCTTTACCTATTCTTATGAGTAGAGGTAATTCCAATCCAGATAAAAAACCCACGCCGATCACCATCAAAAAATATAAGAGAAAAAATATTGCCACACTCCCGCCGATATCCCAAAACCACATATAACCAAAAAGCATATGAGCAAAGTGAACGACCATTACCGATATACCACCGACCATACTAAGGAGAACTTCTACCTCAAATAACGATAGCCAACTTTGTTTATGCCCATAAAGTTTGTTACAGCAAAGAGCACCTATCCCCATGGCTAGTAGATAAAATCCAATGGTCAAGCTATACCAAACCACCATATTGGCGACTAAAAAAGAAATAGTCTGCGCCAACAAAAATTCATAAATAATACTACACGCCGCTAGAATAAAAGAGATGGCATAGATAAAATCGATCTGATACTTTATCTTCATCTTGAAGTAATAGTATCAGATTATATCCTGCTTAACAATAATGGATGTGGGAAATTAGCAGATGAAGGATTGATTGATATCAATTAATGGAAGGTATAATAAATTAGATTGGTCCAGCCTACACTCTTTAAATTAAAGTTACTTTAAACCATCCTTTGATTAATCGGAGTGTTTCTTCCTTATTTTTTCGTATAAGATATTCTGCGTGCGGACCATTTTTAATTATGACGAGCCGCTTGGGAGAGTTCGTTTTTGTATAAAGGGCCTTCGAATGCCAAGGCTTAATCAACCAATCACGATCACCATGAATATAAAAAATGGGGATAGAAATTCTCGAGACTAAATAGATGGGTTTTTCTTTATTCAACCAAAATGGCCCTGGCCGAACTCCTTTTCCTATTCGGCCATTGCCAAAAAGATTATAAAGAATCTCATTTTCAACATCCAATTGCCAGAAATGAAATTCAATTTTCTCAAATTCCGTTGGCGCACTCACGGCAACAAGGCTATCCATGAGATTTGATTTTGCTGCGCAAATAATGCTGGTGACCGCGCTTAACGAAAAACCGACAACACCAATCTTTGTATACTTCTGATGTACAAAATTTAAAATAGCTTCCAAATCTAAATACTCTTTCGAAGTCCAATAAAATAATCCTGAACTTTGACCGTGACCACGAAAATCTAACATGATCACATCATAGTCATCGGTTAATGACTGCGCTAATTGTTGGAGAAGCACAGCCTTTCGGCTATTAAAAAATCCATGGGCAACAACGATGACTTTATCGTGTCCATATTGATAATGGTCATAATAAATCTTTTGGCCGTCTGAGGTGATTGTTGTTGATGTTAAGACACCATTCATAGAAAATATGTCAAGGGACGACCATAACCCAATTGTTTAATCCCTCCGAAGGGTAAACGCGGATCGGATTTGACAAAGGCATTAACAAAACAACAGCCCGCTTCTAACGCGTAGGCCGCAACCCGTTCCCCGCGCTTAATACCTTTGATGAAAATAGCCGCGCCCAAACCAAAAATCGTATCATTGGCGATGCGAATAGCGTCAATTTCATCTTTCGGAGGGATAATGACTACTACTGGCCCGAATGTTTCTTCCTTCAGATGCGTTTCATTTCTTACAACCACAACCAATTTGGCAACGATCGAACTGGCTGACATAAAGACCAAGACAGGCCATCATAACATAGAAAAAATTATCGGCCGCAACGTCATAGTGTTTAGCGACTGCCATCCCAAACGCCAGAGAAATCAAAACGACCACCGTAAAAACCCAAGCCACCCTTAACTTAAATCCTGATATCAACCAAATAGGAATAATTACCTCGATAAAAGGAATAAAACGGGCATACAAAGTAACCAAGGCAGGAGGCAGCCATGTATCTTTAAAGGTATTCTGGAAATTCACAACGACACCATCCAACCCGCCGGTAAATTTAGGAACAACGGCAGCAACAAAAAGCGAGGCGATGGAGAATCTCAAAATCAGCGAAATCCACCAAGCCTCAACATGATTTTTGTCCATAAACACCTCCTTGGGAAAATTAGATCTTAAAGTAGAGGGAAGATTTGAACTTTTTTCGTGCAAAAATGGGCACTGTCCTCTCCCTTGTAATTGGGAATATAATTAACACTGTCTCGCCAAAACTTCTTGTCTTTTACTTTTCCATTTGAGCAAATATATCAAAGTCATCGACTGATATGGCTGGCGATGTCATAAAAGAGATGCCTGTCATGTTTGTTAAAGTCGTCGAAACCTTAATTGCGTCTTCATTACTGGGAAGATCAACAATCATTACCAAATCGTATTGTCCCATAAGAACATACATATCCTTGATCGTCCCTTGGTATCGCGCAATTAGATGTTCGGCTTTTTTTGTTCGTGCGGCACTCACCTCTTTAAGTGCCTCAAAAGAATATTTCCCAATCATAAAATAGGTAGACATAACATCCTCCTTTCCTTAAAATCGGGTAAAGTAGAGATAGAAACGCGCGTTAATAACCGAAAAACAGTTATCTATAAATAAAAAAAATGACAGCCATTTAAAAATGACTATCACCCTTATCCCTGTTAGGCTGGATATTAAGTTTGGTATTTTCCAATTAAAAATATCCGTGAACTGCGGTTTAAAGGAATTAAATTTAAATTCCTTATATCACTTTTTGGAAACATTATAAATCAAGAAAATACGAGGAATGAAGCAAGGTGAGGGCATATCAGACTTTAAGCACTTTAAAGGTAGGCTATTTAATTGAGATTGTTTTTGAAAAAAATAACCTATCCTATTTTTCCTTATTGAATATCAACAATCTCCTTTTAACTAATTCTAAAAGATCAAAACAGGAGTTGTCATCTTGAGAAGGAGATCTGCATTAAATTAAGGTTGACTGGTTTTAAAAAGACGCACATTAAAAGCACGCGGACCTTTAAAAGATTTTTCCACTTCAAACTCAACCTCTTGTTCGCTTCTTAACTCTTCAAAGGCAATATCCAAAAGACTATTCTTATGGAAAAATATCTCTCGACCATCCCGAGCACTGATAAAACCGAAACCTCGATCATAAATTAACCTCTTTATTTTTCCTGTATGCACCTTAGACCTCCTTTAATTCTGGTTAGTGAGAAACCCAAAAACCACAAGACGAGTAATTCTCGACATTGCGGTTAAAAATTCCAAACCTTTTCAATTTTTCTTTTTATATAAGTGAGTTCATTATGGACGAACTTCCCGTTTTTGTCAATCAAATTATCAGTCAAGGAGAAGGAACCTCCCCATTTTCTCAGTAAATTTCTAGCTCTCCCCAATAAATCACCACAATAAAATCATATTTCCCAATCCCCACATCCATATAAACAGCCTTCCCATTCTTCATCACCATCAAAATAAAACCCGGACCACCTTTAGGAGCAAAATAATGAGCCGGTCCTGAGATTGCATGTTCTAAGTGAATCGTATCTCCTGTTTCGGTAAGCTCATAAAATTTTCCACCCTTTTGTACAATGGTGAGCTTATGTTTGGCTGCTTCTTCTCGGGTGAAACCTTTTCTAGTGGTCTGATTTTGATCAGTGTAAACAACGCTTTTCGGTGTGCCTATTATCGTTTGTGTGTTGGCATTAATTTCGAGGGGTTCTAAGGTGTCGGCATAGAGATAAGAACCAAAAATAATAGTGGAGAAGAAATAAAAAATCGCTGATAGAGTTCTCACTGACAACCCCTTTTACTAAACGGGGATCCCGCCATGGTGGGATCCCCATTCTGTCCGTTTTTATAACATCAACTTTTTCGGGGGCGGGGCATCTTTGTCGAGTCCTTTTAAGCGAAAGATCATCGGATGAATCCGACTAATTAAACGCACAACCGATGTGTCTTTGGGGGTGTCTCCTAATTCGATCTTAGCCAACTGGCAAACTTCTCGCCACGTTTTCAACTTTACATTCATGGGATGATACACTTCGACCGTTTTGCCATTGACTTCACAATAATAATCATAAATCGGGATAGGAGACTCCTTCTTGTCAAGGGACGGCCCTTCGGGCCGCCACTTGCCCGTGGCATGTGACCACGGGCAAGTACTGCATCCAAATCCACGGGCAAGCCCGTGGCCATGGATGCTGTTTATGTGGACAGATGTCCCTTTTTTCTCTCATAATTTCTGCCAAGAAACAACCTGCATAATCCATCCCGAAGATTTTCCGATCATTCCCGGTGGCATATTGTTAATGACGTCTGGAACTTGATAAATACTTGGCACATTGGTTCCCATATCAAAATAATTGGACACAATACTTCCTATAAAATTTGTTTGTTTAAGCACCGTAGCTGTATTCTCAGCGTAAATTAATCCCATCACGTCGATGTTAGCTTCATTACATGTTACTTGATTAGGGGTCATCAGCCCGATAATATTATTGGGGAAAGAATTATTCCCATTAGTGACCAGATTGACGCTGATTTGGGCACTACCGGTCACTAAGATAGAAGCGCTTCCGGTATAAGTAATTGTCTTATTAGAGCCGGCTTTATTCATATTCAAATTCCCATTTCCATCAATATACACTATTCCCGAAACGGTTAAGTTTCCGTTTCCATCCATTTGAATGCTTCCTTTGGGGCCGGAAAAATTAAAATTTGAATTCGGTGTGATCGCCGCCAAAGTATTGAGATCATCGGCATTGCTGATCACTAAGGCGTTCGCCTTCAAATACGCCTGATAACTGGAGTAACCTGGATAAGGATCCGAGAGACTCATAAATGAGACCGAATCACCAAGGTCATACGCATTGGACCAGCCATTGTCCGAATGGACACTATTCGTTCCTTGGGTACCACCAAAACCATCCGTGACATAAGAACCATCAATCGTTTCTTTTACCGAGTTCCCAGAGACATCTGTTTCTCCTACGGAGGACGAACCGCTTAACCCTACCTTTCCGTGTTTAACCCGTAGCTTAGCATTTAAGGTCGAAACCGTTTCACCATTATAATTTACCGTCGGAAGGGCAGGTATTTTAGCCAATATGGATGAACTTAAATTCTTATAATAATCTCCCACCAACTCTGCTGTCCCGCCCAAATCCACCGCATAATCCGTACTCGAAAGACCTGTCCCTAATATGTGGACAGAGCCAAGGATATTCACATTCCCATTAACCATTTTTCCGTTAGAGCCGGTTCCCGCAAATATGGCATTGTTCCAGGGATTAAGATTAATCATCTTCACATAAACTTGAATCACTTGATTTTGATCACCAAGGGTTCCCGTCGATTTAATCCAAATCTCATCATTAACCCCGGACACATTTTCCAGTTGTACAGAATAAGTCCCGCCATTAAGAGAAGTTGACGTATAAGGAATATTATAAAAACTGGAAGTATTCGGCCCTATCGCATAGCCGTTAATATTGCTGTCGGACCAACTGGGAGAACCGGCCGCATTAACAAAATCTTGTCGTAAATCATACAACGCCTGTTCAATTCCGGCTTCGGCATTATTAAAAGCGAGAATGACTTGGCGCTGGCGTTCGGCTACTTTCTTTTCCGTAACACTGACAAGCATGACCGAAGCACCTAAAACGGTTAGAATCCCCATAACGAAATAAGAGATAATAAAAAGACTTCCCTTATCGTTTTTAATATTGGTTTGGAAGATTAATCTATTCTTATCGAACATATTGAAAATCATAGAATTAATTTCTCAGTTCTACTTTAAAATTTAAAGTAACATTAATCTGATGACCTGTAGAGGTCTTTTTCTGGTCCTGCAAAGAAACTTCAACGATACTAGGAGTCGATGCTTGCCGTCGGATTTGTAAAGACTGAATATCTTGAGCAATGAGTTTGGTTTGTGCTCCATTTATTCTTTGGAGTTGATTGGAACTTAATACATATTGAATCGTATCGGCAGACCAAACGATATTGCCATTGGATACGCCGGTGGAGGTTTTAAAAGTAATCGTGGAATACCAATTCCCATCTGCGGGAACATTGGTAATCGTTGACACTCCCCCCTGACGTAAATCTCCGATCATCCAATCCATGGATTTTCTCAGTTCCTGTTGCAGTTCAATCCGAACGTCATTAGCTTGCCATGAACCGATCCCAACGATTAATGTCAGATACACACCACCTACGAGAAAAGCAAAAATCAAGGCGGTGATCAAGGTTTCCACTAAAGTAATACCCTGGAAACATTTCAGACGATTACATATTCTCAATTTCATGAAAGACATTTACCTTTTCGCGAACAAACTCTGAATGGAGGCCAAAGAGTCTAGTTGTCCGTTTCCGTCCAAATCTTCCCCAGCATCGAGGCTGCCATTTAAATTGATATCTTCTCCAATGATACGATTCTTCTTATTGCTCCAACTGACAACAATCTTTATTTTTAAAAGATCTGAATTACTAGCATCAACATAAATAACTCCCTTGCCTGTGGGTTGACTCAAATCAAATGTATTGCCGGGAGTTCCCCCGGAGGCATAATCCGTCGTGATAAGGTTGTAATCATAGTTTCGAATTTCCTCCATTTTCCCTTGGGCTTCTTTGAGGGCCATTGTCAAATTGCCAGCCATCTCAGCCAAGGCGGAAGTGTAGATAAAGAGTTCCAGTAGACCAACAAAGACGACCGCTAAAATTCCGACCGTGCATATGACCTCGACTAAGGAATATCCCTTTGGGGCAGAACGCATAACTTTTATACCTTCTCCGTTTTCAAATAAAGACTCATCTGTTCACCTGTGGTGAAGCGGCTTGAGTTAAATCCTGTTCTTCCTTCTCCTCATATTTTTGGCTTCCGATGAGTTCACCAAATTGATCGTAGTAAGCCTCATATCTTAACTCGCCATTTCGGTCATAAGTTTTCTTAAAACCCTTGGGATTACTTTTTGTCATATTCCATTCGTATTTTAATGTTCCATCGGAATAATATAATTTTCCTATACCAACTTCCTTATCACCTTCCTTATAGTCCCACGCATCTTCGTAATCCACTTCAAATCTTACTTTTCCATCTTTAAAGAATTCTTTATTTTTCTGTAGCTTTCCATACTGATAATAGGCTTCTGATCTTAGCTGTTCATCTTCAAAGAACGTTTTAACCACTCCTTCTTTTTTACCGTCGTGATAATATTCCTCACCATGCGCATGCTGGTATTCATCAAAAAATTTCACCTTGCCATCTGGAATTTGACCTTTTGTTTCACAATTTCCCGATGAAAAACATTTTTGATCGGCAATTTCCTGATTACCTAAATAAAAAATATTTTCCACATAATCGCCACCGCGTTCGACACGAGTCTTTCTTGTGACTTCACCGGATAAGGATCCCAGTAGCGTTGGTGATTTCGATGATTCATTGACTGAGCCTTCTTTAGGATTTGGGACGTGAATGATTTGCTTGACAGAAGGGGCAACAGATGGGAGAGGAATTAAATTCATTAAAACAATAAAAATAGTAATAAGGATATATCCTCCCAAGATATATCCAGACCATTGAGTGGATCCTCTAAAAAATGATTTAAAGTCCAATTGCATACAAAAATGATTTTATCTTTAATTTGATGGCGGGACAATATAAAAGGTAAAAAAATAATCTTGTTGAATCGAGAGGTTAATTAAAACGAAAATATAGACAGAGGGTCCCCAATTTCAAAAGGTGCTCATCGTCACCCATTCTTCGCGCTAAATTATAAAATTGACGTTCTGTTTCTGAATAATAATCTCCCAATGAAGGAGATCGATTCTCTTGACTTCAAGAATTTTGTGGCATTTTAATTCTACGGCCTTAGAGATTTCGTTCATCGTCGGTTCGCTATCAACAACCACCTTTAAGACTTGATCAACCTGCAATTCATCTAAAGCCAATAGCGTACTAGTTAAATAATCTGCACTCCGCTCTTTTTGAAGTGTTATTTCTTTATGGATAGTAGGTTCTTCAATAAATTTTCCTTCAATATACGCTTGGGTTTTTGCATAACGAGGATTGTTAAGAACCTGTTCCGCGGGGCCGTGTTCAATGAGATTCCCAAGATACAAGAAAATAACGTAATCCGCCAAGCGTTTGGCTTGTCTTAAAATATGCGTGACCAGCACAATCGTGTACTGATTTTTTAACACTAAGAATCGCTGTTCAATTTGTTCCGCAGAAACAGGATCCAAGGCGGAGGTCGGCTCATCGCCTAAAATAATTTCCGGCTCAACTGCCAACCCTCGAGCCAAGCACAATCTTTGCTGCTGACCGATGGAAAGCCGTGTTGCCGAACTGTGTAATCGATCCTTTACTTCACTCCACAAATTGGCTTCTTGCAAATATCTCTCGACTGCTTGATCCAATATCTTTTTATCTTTAACTCCATGAATCCTCAAGCCATAAACCACATTATCATAAATCGACATCGGGAGAACTGTTGGTCGTTGGGACAAAAGCCCCATCCTCTTTCTTAAATGAGTTTTCTCCACTCCCGGATCATAAATATTTTCACCGTCAACCAAGACCTGTCCCGCGACACGCACACCATCTTGCAAATCCAACAGACGGTTAAAAGATTTTAACAAAGTCGTCTTACCGCAACCCGACGGACCGATGATTGCAGTGATTTTTTTATCCGGGATATCAATCGAAATGTGGTTGAGAGCCTGTTGCTCGCCGTAGCTGACCGTCAGGTCTCTGGCACTGATATGAGTTTTCGTCTGCATGAGGTTCTCCTATTTGATAATGTGTCTAGTAAATCGCTTGGATAAAAGCCGCGAGACAATGCTTAAGACCAAAACGATTACCGTCAAAACCAACGCCGAGGCATACCCGCGCGCCTGCACCTCCGGAAACGGTGTCCCCAATTGGAAAAAGATCGACAACGGCAATGTCGCCACCGGCTTAAACAACGAATACGGTAATGAGTCCGTAAATCCTGCGGTGAACAAAACCGCTGCCGCATCACTGATGCCACGGCCAAAGGCCATGAGAACTCCCGTTAATATTCCAGAAGATGCCTGCCTCAAAATAACTTTAGTAGCTATTTCCCATCGGGTCGAACCCAACGACAAGGCCGCCTCTTTCAATTCCAGCGGAATCATCTTCAAGACCTCATCAATCGAACGCGTCATAATCGGCAAAATCAAAAGAGCAATCGTCAGCATACCTGCGAAAAGTGAGGCGGGAATCCCCCAAAAAAGCATCAGCGTAAATCCAAATGCACCGTAAACAATCGAGGGCACGCCCCACAAAATATCGAGGGAAAATCGAATCAAAAACGCTAAACGCGATTTCTTTTTAAGATACAAATTCAAATAAAAAGCGATTGGAAAGCTAAAAAGAAAAGCCAAGAATGTGGCTCCTATTCCTAAAATGAGCGATCCTAAAATGGCATTCAGAATCCCTCCGCCTTTGCCGATGTAATACCCGCCCTGAGGCCCCTGCGTGAGCATCTCCCAGCTAAGGGCTTTGAATCCTTTTGCGAATACGGTGACTAGAATAAAACCTAGACTGCCTAAGACAACGAGCATTGAGAAAACCATGAGCCCTTTGAAAATATTTTCTTCAATTTTCCTTTTGTCGAATGATTTTCCCCAAAGTTTTCCCATTTATGCCTCTTTCCTTTCAATATAAAGTAGAATTCCCCAGGCGACGATATTAAAAAAAACCGTAATCAAAAATAAAATCAGCGCCGCCAGCAATACGGCTGCATCATACAGCGGCACCGACATCATCTCACCATAAGTATTGGCAATCAATGCTGGTAAAGGATAAGCCGTATCAAAAATCGATTTGGGAAAACCCTGCATCGCGCATCCCGCGACCATCAACACCGCCATCGTCTCTCCCATAGCCCGGGATAACCCTAAAATCACTGCCGCAACGATGCCGGGTGAGGCTTTGCGCAGCACAACCCATTTCGTTGTCTGCCATTTTGTCGCCCCTAAAGACACCGATGCCTCCCTCACACCAAAGGAAACCGCACGCATAACCTCCTCGATAATCGAAATAATCAACGGCGATATCATAATCGCCAAAACAATTCCGGCGGTCAGAGCGCTAAAGCCCGTGTAATTCTCCGAGGCAAACGGAAAAAACGGCAATCGTTCGCTTAAAAAAGGCATGAGATAATCTCTTACCAGCGGCACAACCGCAATCATTCCCCAGACACCATAAACAACGGGTGAAATCCCGGCCAAAAGATCAATGACCGGCTTAATAATTTCGCGCACCCACCGGGAACAATATTCCGAAAGATAAGTTGCGGTCAGCAAGCTCAAAGGGACAGCAATCACAATCGCAATCGCTGTCACCCATAATGTTCCGGCGAT
This sequence comes from Candidatus Omnitrophota bacterium, assembly GCA_023247475.1. Lineage (GTDB taxonomy): Bacteria > Omnitrophota > Gorgyraeia > Zapsychrales > JAHFGK01 > JAHFGK01. The sequence continues at coordinate 7,542 of JAHFGK010000006.1, read as the reverse complement.
AAAACCCGCCAGCCCAAAGTGGCCTTGGGTCGGATGCCAGTTTGCTGAGAACACCAGGTCCTTCATCGAGCTTACCGCCAAAATCGGTTTTGCTCTTTGGTATAATCCGAAGACCATCAGAAACACTAAGCTCAAAACAAAAAGACAAAGCAAAAACATTAAGCGATGCGCAATCGTTTCTTTGAATTGCCGGATATTCATTTTTAAAAAAAATTCCTTTTTATTTATTCCAAAGTTTTTAAAATCGCTTCCCGTTCTTCTTTCGGAATAGGAAGACTTGTCCCGACCGACTCGACAATTTTTGTCCCTTCCTCCGAGAGTGCAAACTTAATAAACTCCTTCACCAATGCACGAGGCTCATTTTTGATAAAGAAAAAATTCTTGCGTGTGGCCGGAAAGCGACCCGCCTCAATAGCGGCAATCGCCTGCCCGCGGGTTTCATAAATTTCATCCGAATCCACAATTCCGTTTTCGTTAGAGTCAATCGGAACTAATCTGATGCCAGAAATGAGCGGCCCTTCCCGGGTGAAAACGAAACTGAAATTGTTATACCCGATCCCCACCGGATCGCGTTTAACCGCCTCCAAGAGTCCAGGATCGCCATAGACACCCACGCCTTTCAAATCCTCCTGCTTCTTTCCTAAATACGCAGCCCAACTCGCAGCAGCTCCGGAGGAATCCGACCGGGTATAAACATGAAGGGGTTTATTACCTTTTTGACCCACCACTTGATTCCAAGTTGTGATCGTGCCAGCAATATAAATTTCACTCAAGGTCTCTTTCTTGACTCCTTTTCTCAAAAGGTCTTCCAGAAAAAAATTTTTGTCGCTGATAACCGGATAAACGGCATCTTTAAGGACATAAATTGCCTGAATGTTTTTTTTCAACTCCGAGGGATCCGGATCACGGGATACCATGCCGATATCCACCAAACCCGCCATCGCATCCGCCGCGCCCTTCCCTGCCCCACCGGCGGAGATGTCGATTTTGACTTTTGGGTAAATTTTTTGAAACACCTCGGCCCAAGCGACCGCTATCGGATAAATCGCCCAAGCGCCGGATAACGTGATGGAGCCTTCCAATTTTTTTTCTTGCGCGAAAACGGAAGTGTGGTTCAGCAACAAAAGACTTAAAACAGATAAAATATAAAATAATTTTCTCATTGGATTTTTTCCTGTCATTAAATGATAAAATTCAAAATATCTTTAGTGCTGACACGTTCCACCTTCTTAAGGACATCGGCTAAACTGGTGTTATCCAAAATACCAGCCATCGCCTCGCGCACATCCTTCATGACCAGCCGAATCCCGCAGGTCAACTCATCCCGGCATTCCTTACACCGATGGTAAGCGCTCTGACTTACACAGGACACCGGCGCCAGCGGCCCTTCCAAGATTCGAATCACCTCGCCCATCGTAATCTCCTTCGCAGACTTACCCAGCGCATATCCGCCCCCTTTACCTCTCTTACTTTCCAAAATTCCTTTGTTCTTTAATTCCAATAAGATTAATTCCAAGAATTTCTTCGGGATCCGCTCGCTTCCCGCCAAATCCGCAATTAGAATCGGCCCTTCTTTATAATGCTTGGCCAAATAAATCAAGGCCTGTAAACCATATTTTGTTTTTCGGGAAATCATATTTATTAGCCTATATTCTCTATGGAATAAGTAGAGTATATAATGAAAATTTCTTTTGTCAAGAATTATTTTTACGCCCTTATCAAAACGCCGACCCTGGCTGCTTAAGAAACTCTAACTCTTCTGAAGTGGATGATCTATTCAAAATGGAATTGCGGTGCGGGAAGCGGCCGAATCGTTCAATAATCGCGTGGTGTTTTTTCGCATAATCCAACGTATATTCGTAATACGAAGTGTTTGGGGAGCTCTCTTCCTTGGCTATGCTGACTAAATTTCCAAAATACTGAAGAGACAATTTCTGTATTTCTAATTTTTCCGAATGCATAAGCGGCATATAAAGAAAAAGCCGTTCAATGAGTTGTAATTGACCGTCCCTCCTTTCCTCAACCGAACGTAACGTTAAATTTAAAGCCAAGGGATCCGTTTCAAACGCTTGAGGAGTGTTTCGATACATATTACGGGAAAACTGATCAAAAAGGATAACCAACGCCAGCCGTCCATGAATAGCGTCTTCCCAATTTTTTAATTGTCCCAAACGCGCTTTGATGAGATCGGGTTCGAACTTTTCGCGGATTTCAAAGTCGAATCTTGGATTTTCGGTAAACCATTTTTTAAAGGGCTGAGCTTGCTTTTTGATAAAGTTCTGGTCGGTTATACCTTCGAACCAAAAATTAAGGATGTCATTGATGGTGGCCATAGGAATAAAATACTGCAAATTATATTGTCTGAAAAGAAAAATCCTTTATACTATTATTAAGTTTCTGTTTAATAGTATAGCTCGTCACAATGATTATCCAGGAACATCGCTTAATGAATAGGCTTAAATTAACAATTTTTCTTATTCCCCTATTCTCACTAATAAGCCCCTCTACTTCCTATGCCCAATCTGATCTTCCTCCCTGCCAATATTTCCACGAATGGACACGGGGAGATGCCAACGGAGATCGTACCGTTGATTTATCCGATGCTATAAGTATCCTTGAATACCTATTCACGGGTGGTGAGCCTCCGGTTTGCCTTGAACAAGGGGATTTTAATAATGATGGAAGTGTTGATATTTCTGATCCAATTCCAATCCTCAATTGGCTTTTTTTAGGTGGTCCCGGTCCTAGTGGCTCCTTGAACTTTCAGGAAGTTGTTAATGCCCCGGACGTTGACATTTTATTTTCTGGGATACCTTTTGATTTGAGTGATATCGATACCGCGATTAAACCCGAGATGACCGAAAAGAAAATTGCCACCTTTGGTTTAACCTCTCAGGTTGGTGATATGCAGAATTGTGATATCGTGGCCTTTCCTATCGACCAAGATAACAACATTCTCCCTGATAGGCCTGCTATCAATATTGTCTCAACGGAGTGGAGCTCTGGAGATGGGCGGTTCGTTTCTGGTTCCCATTGGCTTGAATGGTTTCAATTTCAAATCGACCAAACGCATGAGGCTCTGGAACCGGGAAGATACCTTTTCCGTGCGACTTGTTTCGGTACCGATGGGAATGCCAACGAAGAAGAAGTGATTGTTAATATTGTTAATGAACTGCCGCAAAAACCTCAACCTGTTTTTGCTGGCACCCAATGGGAAGTGGCGCAAGATCCCAATGCCTGTAATGCCCATCGCCCAATTACCTGTCCAGAGGATCAAGGGATATGTTGCCTAAATCCATCGCCTTTGGGTGATTCATATGTATGTACATTTATCGATAAAACAAATCCTCTCCGGGATGAGGTCGGGAAATTGCGATGTAATGATCCCAATGACATCACAGATGATGATTGGATTTATGAGCCAAGGCGAATCCTCTGTGAGGCAGAACCGGAAAACTACTGCCAACCGGGAGTGCATCTTTGCTGCACAAATGAACGAAATGAATTAGCCTGCCTCCAGGGGCCCGATGGAGGAGCACCAACAGATTCATGCAATATTCTCAATGAGCTTAATACGCCTCAGGCCGGGGGAGGAGGTCAAGTCGGCGGTGGAGGTGGGAACCCCAACCTTTCTTCTCCTTCCAAATGTGAAATCGAGGATATGATTGTCTATAGAAAAACCTCTGAATGGACCAAAATCCCTAAAGGATTTGAGATCCCCCAAATTTACTATAATTCCGCAGAGGTCACAGCTGCTAATCAAAAAATGCAAAAATCATTTACCGATAAAGGATATCCCCCCGCTAGGGTTACGGATTTAACAATGAAAGGAGCTGTAGATAACAATCACAATAATAATAAAGCCTTAGGACCTAATGAAGGGTGGCTCTACGGTACTTATGCTGAACTCAAAGGACGGAACGCCGATGGCAACCTTGATGTAGAATTTAAACAAGGATACCATAATGGTCTGGGATTAGTCGTAGATGCAACACTAACTCGTGATAGTGATCCTAATCAATGCTTAGAGTCCCAATTTGCAAAAGGAACTATTAAGTTTAGTTCTACTAACCAATTTAATCAGGCTAGCTTTTTTGTAGGTACTCCCCCCTGGGAACCGGCCCCTGCGGAGGGACGAAAAAGCTTCATGTATAAAGAAAGCGATATTAAAAAGGACAAAGGTCTCAATCAATTAAATCTGCCTAAAACTTGGAATGAAGCTAGCAAGCTAAAAAAGGCCTACCCCCATGATCCGGCTTTCCCCAATAATCCTTTCTGTATCTATGAAAACGATATGTTTTGTTTAGATGATTTTCTACAACCGGCCACCTACGGTGGTAACCTTCGCCCAGGCTCCAGCAAAGATCACAAAAAATATATCATCGCCAAATCAGATGCTCGGTCACCTGTTGGAGACAGCATAGCCGTCATTCCCGGCTCCAAACCGCATATTATCTGGTGGGATAATGCAGGCGGCGAAACTGGGATAGGACACATAATCAGCGCTGACCGTCAGGGACTACATCTCCCAGAACCATTACCGACCGACAACCGTGGTTTTACGGATTGGAAAGGCTCAATTATTGCTGTTGTTGAAGAACCCCAAAAAAGGTCGGTCCAAATAACAGTCAATCAAGGGCAGACTAATGAAGAAACCAAAACCGCTGAATATTGGCATCGCTGGGTCTGTGAAATATCAGATATACACATGATCAATTCTTTTGACCAAGCCACCAAAAAAAGAGTCAAGACCCCGGAAGGCGAGATTAAATGCAAATGCTATCCTCAACGACGGGGCAGTGAGGCTCAGCCGTGGGAGAGAGTTCCTAAACAAGGTGGTGGTGGATTTGTGGAAAACGAATGTTAGGTAAATTAGCAAATAGTCCTACTGAAATCCTTCTCTACTCTTATCAAATTGCATTTTTGAAGTCGCCAACAAATAATCCACTTTAATCTTCTGCAAACTTTTGAAAATATTAGTGACGACGTTGGGATTTTCCTTTTCCAATTCCTTCAACATCATTTTGATTTTCATCCGATGAGAATCGTCGTCATTGGCGCACTTCGATTGTCCTAAGGTAGTGATCCCCAGTTTTTCCGCCAATTTCTGCATTGTCTTTTCACGTTCATAGGCTAAAGGACGGATGATCGTAATCTTTCCTTCAAAGAGAACTTGTTTCGGCTTCATGGCCGAGATTTCTCCTCGGTAAAATTGATTGAGGATGATCGTTTCAACAATGTCGTCCATATGATGACCGAATGCTACTTTATTGAATCCCAGCCGATAAGCCAACTGAAAAAGGGCCTTGCGCCGGTTACGCGACCACCAAAAGCAATCAATATCCTGATATTTTTCGCCCTTTAAGGAATCCACTTTTTCCAAATGATACTTAAATCCTTCCTTCTCTAAATAAACAATTAATTGCGCGGGATTAAAATCGGGAAATTGAAAATCGATATGCACCGCCAGGAATTCGAATTTGACCGGCGCAATGCGCTGGCGGTCTCTTAAAACATGCAAAAGCGAAATGCTGTCTTTGCCGCCGGAGACCGCCACCGCAATTTTATCGCCATCCTGAATCATGTCATAATCCATAATGGCCTTCCCTGCCCGACGGGAAACGTAAAGTAATAATTTAGGGATTTCGAGGGTCGATTTTAGTTTTGGGGTCATGGAAATATTCTCTAATGGCAAAAGGGGACGGTTCTATTTTTTAAAATAGAACCGTCCCCGATTACCCGATTATAATTTTTTCTGAATCAGAAACAACGCAGGCCTTTTATTAAGAGAAGGTTTTTGTTTCTTCCATTCTTTAACGGATAAAGTTTTAATAAATTGTGTTGGCGCGGTTAGGTCGCAGGCAATACAAAGTAAAGTTTCGGAATCACAGTGAGAGAAGATATCCTCTAAGATATTTTGATTGCGGTACGGTGCCTCCATAAAAATCTGGGTTTGGCTTTCTTTAAAGGAGCGCTGTTCCAGCTCTTTAATTTTCTTAATCCTTGCGTCTCGATCCTTCGGAAGATATCCATTAAAGGCAAAATTCTGTCCATTTAATCCCGAAGCCATCAGAGCCAAGAGAATCGATGATGGACCGACCAAGGGAATGACTTCCATGTTACACTTATGAGCTAACAAAACGATATTGGCGCCGGGATCGGCCACGCAAGGACACCCCGACTCCGAAATAATCCCCACATCTTTTTCTAACACGGTTTTAAAATTCTTTTCTGCTTCTTCGGCAGGCGTATGTTCGTTGAGGGGAAAAAATACACATTCCGCAATCGGCATTTGCGGATTTAATTTTTTTAAGAAACGCCTTGCCGCTTTCTCTTCCTCAACAAAAAAAATGCGGATGGGCTCAGCTATTCGTGCGATATAACTGGGAACGGTCGGCAAGCCTTCTTCGCTAATGGTATTAGGAATCAGATATAATTTACCTGACATATTGATTTCTTGACCTTAAATATTCAATGTTTAAAACGCTTCTAAATTTCCTCCACAATTGTAATGATTTCTGATTAAAGTGTCTACTAATTCATTCACCAACAAAAAGGCAACCTTTAAGTTTCGGTTGCCTTGGAGAAATACCTCTCAATTCCGACCTGGGGGGCAGAATTCAATCTTGACGCCGTCGGCGAAATCTTAAATTGCGGCCGCGCGGCCGCAATTGTGTACACGTGTGCGGAATTCAATTTCGACTGCGCAGACGGAATTCAAGTGTAACACTTTTGTTGGAATTACATAGTTGGGAAAGTTAAAGCTATCTAGACCCTGCCTTGGAATTGTTGATAACTTTAATTGCAATTAAGCAGACTGTAACTCTGCTCTCATTTGAAAAGGAAGAGACTTGGGATGAGGCGAAGAGAATCTTTTTTGGAAATCAAGTATAGTAATACCAAATACCTTGTTATCATTTTTAGGATCAAATTTAACAATAACTCCATTATCATCTATTTCCCCTAAACATTCTTTGGGGGTGCCAAGAGACATATACAATACATCCGCATCAATGTCATAAGAAAATCTTAATTTATAATTCTTCTTTTTTCTCACCATATGATTTTACCCCCTTTAAGTTTTTTACTTAGGTATGCGGTTTTAACTATATTTTGAAGTATATCGACGACAACAACTCTATAATTTTTGTCAGGCAACTTTTGTGCGTAGTACAGGTGGCAGTTGCTGGAATGTTTGCTTTCTATGATAGTAGACGGATTTATAAGAGTATTTTTTATAAACTCTTCTAATCGATGGATCTTATGCTCAAAATATATGTTTCGCAGTATTTAGGGTGAGTTTAAAATTCTTACCATTGACATCCTTAAAATGCATATCGCTGGTAATCGTCAGCGGTGGCACCGACTTCATAAAGACATTTTATTGATGTTCTCCTCGACAGTCAAGCAAAATTTTTGGAGATGTCAAGCCAAAATTAAAATGTCCTAGTTCTACCAAAATAAAAATGTCCTAGTTTGTTCTTAAACTGCCAGGCAATTTAAAGCCATCTCTCCAATAGCTTCCTTTTTGAGGAACCGGAT